>JANNXS010000086.1:0-9040 GCA_031409695.1 Hyphomicrobiaceae bacterium | reverse complement strand
GCGTGCCGCCGACGTCGGTCGCAACGACCGGGATGCCAAAGGACATCGCCTCCATCAATGAGACCGGTATGCCCTCTGAGAGGCTCAGGTTGACGAACAGATCGACAGGCGTTGTCCGATAAAAATCGAAGACCTCCGCATTGGTTACCTGTCCGTGCAGTTTGTATTTCAGGTCTGGAGGTGCATCAGCGAGAACCTTCTCAATTTGCGGGAGTTCGTTTCCGGCGCCGAAATGGTGCCAGACGGTCGGTCGGAGGCGTGCGAGAGCTGCCACCAAATGAGCAATCTTGGGGACTCTTTTGATGGCAAAGAGATTGGAGCAACTGACGACAGTGAGCGGGGCGGATTTGTTAGGCCGAGCTGGTTTCACGCCAGCGTCCTTGGTTCCAAGCCGGAAAACATGGGTTGAGGCGCTTGGCCATTCTGCCCGGAAATGTTCCCGCCCCTGATTTGAGATGAACACGTTTCGAGCGACTGCAGAGATCTCGCTCCGCCAAGGAAAATACCGCGCCTTGCGGTGTGGGAAGTGCGTTGTATCCATCGCATGCTTATAAAGATCCACGCCGTGATAACGCACGACGCACGGAATACCGCGTGCGGCCAACATTGGTATGGCGAGCGATGGGACGTGTCCCCAGTAGCTGTAGGCGACGACGCCTGCGGTGTCTTGGCCGAGGGATCGCAGCGACGCATGTTCCTCAAGCGCAGTGCGATAGAATGACCAGAGCGCAACGCGATACACGAGCGACGCAGAGAGACGACGTTCGGATCGCGCAGATCGCAGGGCCTCGGCAAGAAACAACGTCCAAAACTTGAGACGCAGCGCCTGACGCGGATACAGTGCGCGGCGCTCGTTGTTACTCCGATACAGCGCGTCGGCCACGTGCACGTTTTTTGGAACGGACCGAACTGGTCCGACTCCCGACATCGGGATAAGTGTCACGCGATCGAAGGTCTTGCTCAGAAATGACAACTCCGCTTCGAGAAAGGTCTCGTGTGAGCCGAATGGGTAGGCAGTCGTGAATAAAACAAGGTGCCTGCTCATTGCGCGTCCTTAGAGCCAACCATGGACACTCTGCTGCGTCGTGCGATCTGATGATACCAAATGATGGTTGCGATCATCCAAGGCAGGCTTGCCGCCGAGGCGCTCGCAACGGAAATTTTTAGAGTCCCAAACGCCACGCCGCTCACATAAAAGCCAATCGTGAAGGCGAGTGCGCTGCACGAATTCAAAAGCATCGATGTTTGCAAGCGTCCCGAAATCACCGACGTTGCGGCAAGTGTCGCCAGCACAAAATGTACCGCGACGTAGCCCGAGAAGATGCGGGCGAGTTCACCGGCGATTTGCCACTGCTGGCCCAGAAACCAAGTGAATAGGGTCGGTCCGAGCCCGGCGAGTAGCAACGCGGTTGTGAGGCCGATCGCACCCGAAACTAGCGCAAACCTCCGAACGATTCCGTCGAATCGCCCGTGGGCTTGCCGGGCATCAGCCGCCGCCCGATGGTATAATTGTGACAGCGACAACCCAACGAGAACCACTGGAAGCATTGCGATCCGCTGCATCATGAAAAACTGGCCGCCAGCTTCGGGGCCGAAGACTGAGGTTGCCGTCGCCGCGACGATCCACCAACAGATAACATTCACTGCGGCTTGCGGCGTGTTGAAGAACAACAACTCCCGATGTCGTTGCATGCGTCCTAACGCGGCCCGCCGATATCGCTTTAGAGCGACGCGGCTCGTCCTCATGTTTCCCAACGTCGGGCGCCAGAGCACCGCAACGATCAAGAGAAGGCCAAACATCTCGCCAATCAAAAGCAGCAGCGCATTCGGCGTGAACACCCAGGCCATCAAGATTTGGAAAACAGCCGCGCCACAGACCTTGGCAAATCGGCCCATGGATACGCGGTGTAGAAGGTTGAACTTGACCCCAAGCATCATAAGGGTCGCTGTAATCGAAGAAAGCCATCCCGTCAGAGCGATGAGCGGCCACCACGCGCCCAAGACAACATTAGCGACGCGGTCCATAAGCGCTGTCCCGCTCCATAGCGCGACAGCAAAGAGTGCCGTTATGCATGTAGCAACGGCTATGGCGAGGAGCGCAATTCCGATCGCTGCGTTCTTGCTCCGCGCGAACATGATCGCCTGTTCGAAGCGGAGAGCCGCAAGCGACCCAGCGACCTGGGCTCCGAGCGTCAGGATCGCGTACTTGCCGAAGTCCGCCGGCGTATAGAGGCGCGCCAGCACCACAAGAGCGAAAAACCCAACGGCTTGGGCTCCAACCGAGCCCCAGCTTACGCGGGCGACGTCGGCCATGAGAGGCGTCACAGAGCCAGCGCCGTAAGCAATTAGCCCACCGAAACGCCGCAAGGCGGCTGACAGTCTGCGCGCCAACCTCATTGGCCGCCCCGGGCGTCGGTATCGCGGCGCATTGCAACATCGTCCGGTCTAATCTCGAGCGCGTCCTCCCACGCGGCAACGGCCCGCGCAAGGCTGAATTGCTCGTCAAACGCCATGCGCGCGCGCACGCCCATCCCGCGCGCCACATTCGGGTCGGTGGCGAGGTCTATGACGATCTGGGCCAAGGCTTTTGCATCGCCCTCGGCGACGGTGTAGCCGGTCCGCGATGCCGCGAGCAGCCGCGCAATTTCGCCATCCGTGTCGCCGATGAAAATGGCGGCACGGCCAGCGGCCGCAATCCCGTAATATTTGCTCGGCACAATGAAGCCTTCAAATTCTGGTCGCAAGGAAACCAAGTGCACATCCGGCACCGACAGGCTCTGCGCAAGCTTCTCGCGCGGCTGATAGGGTCGGAAACTCACGTGCCGCAAGCTCCGTCGCTCGATTTCAGTCCCGAGCCGCTCGACAAGTGCGCCCCCGCCGATGAATAGCCAGCAGATGCCAAGCTGTGGTGCCTTTTCCGCCACCAATGCGATAGCTTCGACCAAGGTCTCGACATCGTGCGCGCGTCCGAGATTTCCAGAATAACCGACGACGAAATGGGTGTCATAGCCCCAGTCTTGACGTAGTGCATTGTCCGCAGCAGCGATCGGGTGCACCAACTGCCCGTCTGCCCAGTTCGGAATGATCCGCACACGATCCGGCGTGACGTTTCGGCTTAACACGTGCTCCCTCATGCGCTCGCCGAGGACAACATTAAGGCGTGTACGGCGCAAAGACCGGTCGCGGAACCAGCGCAGGCAAGCCAGCAGTCCGCGAGCAGGCGCTGACTTCGCCGCAGTAAACTGCATTGCAACCTCGGGAAATATGTCCTGGAGCCAGTTCACCGAATGCGCGCGCCGAAAACGAGCAGCGGGGCCTACCAACAACTGCAGCAGTGGTGGATCGGTCTTGGCAACGACGACATCGCCGGCACGTGCTACGCTCACGACCTCGCGCGCAGCCGCGAACGCAAAACTCAAATAGTCGGCTGCCCGACCGAAGAGGTGACGACGTCCAAAACCCGTTGATGCAACACGAAGGACGTTGACACCACGGACGCGTTCGTGTGCCGGCAAACGAGCCTTCGCATTCTGATAGTCTAGCCGCGAGCAGATCACCGTCACATCGTGGCCGCGTTCGGCAAGAGCGAACGCGAGATCGCTCAGCATCTGGCTTGTCGCCGACACATCAGGATAGAAAAATCGATTGACGAAAATCAGATTCATGAGTGTTTTAGGTCCTGCGCCGGTCCGGCCTGTGTCAGCGTTGGACATTTGCCAGGGCTACGTATCACCGATAAGTCGCCGGTAAACCGTCTTTCCTGCGCGGTTGCCGGGCGTGCGCAGACGCCGCGTGAATCTGGCCGTGTCAGCTCGGTAATCTGCTGATTGGCCGGCGACCCGCAGCCTAAAGGGCTGTTCAACAGCCCGATAAAGCGTTGCATCAAGATTCACCAAAAAATTGCATCAAACTATTTTATGCACCTTAAAGATGTATTGTGGCGTAACGACCGACTTTAACCCAGGCACATCATGGCCAACTACTCCCGTTTACATCTCTTGGCGACCACGAATGACGACGTCCGCCACACGCTGACGCGCAGCGATGATACCACCGCGCGGTTACGGACCGACACCTTTGAACCCGCTGTTGCGACTGCCCCGTTCTCGAGCCTCATACAGTGCGCCGACCGGATCCGGGGGCGTGTTCAAGACTTCGAGTGCGGGGTGACAGCATGAGCACCGTCGAAGTAACGCGCCTCGAAGGCGCGATGGTGCGTGCGCGTTTTACAACTCTTCAGGTTCTCGGCCCGAAAGGACCGATAGGACCCCAAGGGCCGATTGGCCCAGTTGGTGCGGCTGGGCCAGGAGGTCCGCAAGGTGTGGCAGGCCCGGCTGGTGCACAAGGTTCCATCGGTCCCAATGGCGTCGTTGGTCCCACTGGACCTCAAGGTCTCCCCGGCCCACCCGGCACGGTCTCAGGCCTGCCCGTTCAAGTGGCCACCGAAGTTGCCGGCAAGGCAGTCGTCGCGACAACGGCCCAGGTTTGGGGTGCGCATCATATCGTCACTCCGACACCCGCCACTGTTTCTGGCTATGTTACGCGAGTCCGCATCGCGGTTGCCGCGGCGCAGAAAATCCGCGTTTTTGTGGTCACGCTCAACGGTGATGGCACGCTCACGCAAGTCGCAACGACCGGCGACCTGAATATCGCTGCGGGCGTCAATGATTTGCCCTTGGGTTTGCCCATCGCGGCGGGTCAGTACATTGGCTTCAAAACATCCATCGGACCCCACCACACGCTCGGTGCCGGTACGTTCGCGTACTGGTACACGAGCTTCTCAACACCGATCACCACGAATACGCCTAAGCTGCTGACGGCGGCGACGGGCGGCAGCTCGACTGTGGTCGAGGTGGGCTTTGAGATTGAAGGCGAAGCGCTCGGCGCGGCTCACGTGGGGCAACGGCTCGCGCCCGGTCTGGTCAGAGACGTGATCAGCGGCATCAATGGTGCAACCGAGCCCGCGCAAGTCGGCGCCTTGGCATCGAGTACCGTTGTCGTGCTACCGACCCCGTCACTGGTCACAGGGTTTGTCTCGCAGGTTAGCTTGTCAAGCGCCGCGCTACAAACCGGCAAGCTCCTCATTCTCAATCACAACACCGACGGCACGCTGACACTCGTGTCGGAGCATGATCTCGCCTTGAGTGTCGGCGGGAACGTGATGCTCTTGATTGAGGCGGTTCCGATCGCGGCCGGACAACACGTCGGCTACCGCGTGGCAGCATCGTCGTCTTACGTCGTTAGCTCCGGCGGCTTGTCGCCAAGCCATTGGGGTGTGGCCGCCGCTCTGACTGTCGGCGGAGGTCCTGTTGCTAAAAATATCGGCAACGGCGCGCAATTTCAGTTCAAGGTGCGGATCAACGGCTCAACGGTCGCTGAGTCACACCGCACCGTCGCGCTGAGTTTGCCAAGGGGTGGCGGCAGTCCTTGGGCGGGGTTATCGTGGGCAGCACTTGGAACCTCGATCACGGCACAAGGCCTTTACACAACGCCGCTTGCATCTGGCATCGGTGCTACCCTGACCAATCTCGGTGTCGGGGGGGCGCGTATCGCGGCCATGATCACTGACCAGATCCCACTCATTCCCACAAATGCTAAGCTGGTCACGTTTGAGGCCGGTATCAACGACTTTCCCGACGGTCCCGTGCTTGGCGCGGTCGGGGATACGACTACGGCGACGTTTTGTGGTGCCCTTTACGTTGCGATCACGAACATCAAGGCGCGGTCACCAAACGCTTTGATTGTGCTGCTGACACCGTTTTCGGCTGATAGCCGCGCGCCGACACGCACGCCAACATCTGTCAATGCTCAGGGCAACACGCTGCGTCAGTTTCAGCAGGCGATAGTCGACGTCGCCGGGTGGCAGGGCGTGCCGGTTGTAGACGTCGGTCGGAGAAGTGGACAGGGCGCAATTAACGCCACGACGTTTACGACGGATGGTCTGCACCACAGCGCCGCCGGTGGCACGCACTACGCGGATTTCGTTGCGAAGAAACTGTGGGCGCTCAGGTATCCGTAATAGCCATCCGCGTCAGGCGCCGAGATCACCTGAAGCGGGGCGGCAGGATTGCGTCACACCTCACGTGGCTTCATGGCGGAGACAGCCAATTCCGGTGGTCCATCCCTGCTGATAAAGCGGGATCGTTCTTCAACTTGGGCAAAAGCGGGATCGGCGGAATCCCCCAATTGGCAGCGACGGATGTTGACGAAACCTGCGACTGCCAAATGCTCGAACATGGCGGCTTGGTCCCACATCCAGAGGTGCGCATGCCCTCCGAAAGCAGACCGCACCCGGCCAAGCCACGTGCGGGGGCGGGCTTCCAGGCCGAGCAAGGTTCCCCGCATGAATTCCCCGCATGCCGTGCCATTGCCCTGGTCGAGCCCTGCAACGTACTTCCTGGCTCGAGGCTCTAGATCAGGGACGATCAAACGAAATTCGCCCCCTGGCCGCAGGACTTTATATGTGTTGGCAATGGCGTCCGTGAAATCGGTATAGCTCAGATGCTCAAGGACATGGGACGCAAACATGCCTTGCTGGCTGTTCGGCGCCAGTGGGAGCCCCGCACATATGTCGCCATAGCGAACTTCCGGCGGAAACGGCTGCCTGTTCCCAGCCAACCTCCAGACAAAGCGGCCGATCACAGGCAATCGCTCAAGTCTTAGCGTCGGTGAACTGTCAAAATTTGTCCAGTCTTTGCCGACCGAAAATCCGCAACCGTATTGAGCATGTGTCACGCGCGTCGCTCCAAATCCGATGATACCGCCGAGCCTTACATCAAACGCGCTCGCGCCGCGGCCGCGCAACTCGCAGACCACTTTTTTCGCCCTGCGGCACCTGGCGCGTGCCGAGCTTCAGGCATCTCCACCGAATTTTGTGGCGGCCCCGAAACGCTTGGGGCGCCGATCACAATCAACGCCGAAGACGCCATGGAGCGCGACATCCACAAAGTTCCACCCCTTGTCAAACCGACAGAGGTGTTCGCGGCGCTCCGATTTGAGTGTTGCACAATGCAAAGGTTTCGCTCAAACGTCCCGTAGGCAGCGGTCCTTCACTTGAGAGGGCCACAGTGAGCGGCATAGTTCTGCGTGCCGCCGCGAACAACATTGACTTGAAGAATATCGACCTATTCGGATTGGTAAAACGAGATAGTGAACGGTATGCTTGCATTGGTGACGGGAGCGCGCGGCGCCATTGGACGGGCCGTGGTACAGTCGGCGCGAGGCCAGGGCTACAGTGTAGCAGGTGTCGGCCACGGTGCATGGAGTGGTGATCCGGAGCTGCCACCGATCGATCACTGGATAAACGGTTCTGTTGACGCGGACAACCTTGCGGCTCTGCTCAGGGCTGCGGGCCCGCCGGACGTTATTATCCACCTCGCTGGCGGGTCGGCTGTCGGACCGTCAATCACTCAGCCAGCTGAAGACTTCCGGCGCACGGTAACAAGTGCGCAGCAGGTGCTTGAATGGGCACGCACGTCGGCGCCGTCGGCGCGCATCGTGATTGCGTCAAGTGCCGCGATCTATGGTGGCGGACACCATGGCCCTATCGTCGAAGACATGCCAGCTGCGCCAGGCTCGCCCTATGGCGCACACAAGTCCATCGTCGAAGTGCTCGCGCGATCATTTGGCGGCACTTTCGAACTCCAGGTTGCCATCGTACGTCTGTTCTCGGTCTATGGGCCAGGTCTCAGAAAACAAGTGGTCTGGGATCTGGCTCGTCGGTTGGTTGGTGGAGAGCGGGCGATCGTGCTGGGCGGCACTGGCAATGAACAACGGGATTTCGTTGAAATCCGCGACGCCGGCGCACTTTTGATGCAGGCGGCGGCGCTGGCCGACACGACGGTGCCGGTGTTCAACGGAACCAGCGGGCGGGCAACATCGATTGCATCGATGGCGGGGCTTCTGGCGTCGCGGTTTGCGGGCGCCGAAATCAAGTTCTCCGGGATCAGTCGACCCGGTGACCCAGCCGTGCTCGTTGGAGATGACCGGCGAGCGCGCGCGGTAGGCTTGGTCGCGGCAACGCCGTTGGAAACCGGGCTCGGGCAAACGCTGGATTGGATACTCACGTCGCCGACGAATCGGAACGCCGCCCGATGACAGCCCGCTTACGCGTTGCATTTCCATTGCTCGGCCGCGGCGGATGGACGGGTGGCCTCGTCTATCTCAAGAACACACTCCGCTTGGTGCGCTCGCGGCTGGCGGCTGAGATCGAGCCCCATGTGTTTCTGTCACCTGAGGAGCATGACCGATTTGGCGCCGAACTGGCGCCGCTTGTCGACGGTCGGCTGATCGTTGATCCTGCTATCGGCGTCTCTGGGCGGGGCCGGAGCCTCGCTGGGGCGCTGGCTCGCGGTCGCGACGTGGCACTGGCGCGCATCCTTTTAGCGCACCGCATCGACGTCGCGTTCGAGAGTGCGAGTTTCTATGGCGCGCGCTTTCCGGTGCCTATCGTGTCTTGGATGCCGGACTTCCAGCATCGCCACATGCCCGAGATGTTCGGGCGGATGAATTGGTGGCGGCGCGAGGTCGGTTTTCGCATGCAGGCGTCGGGCTCCCGGACGGTGATGGTATCGAGTGAGACGGCACGGGCTGACCTGGAACGGTTTTATCCCAAAGCCCGCGGGCGGACGCATGTCGTGCGCTTCGCCATTGATCTCGATGTGGCGCCGTTTCTGGCGCGCGGGGCGGAGATGCGGGCCACATATGATCTGCCGGAGCGCTTCTTCTTCCTGCCGAACCAGTTCTGGCGGCACAAGAACCACGCGGTCGTGGTTGCGGCCCTGGCACGCCTCAAGGCCGCCGGGCAGTTGGACACGCTGCCGCCAGTGATCCTGACCGGCCAGCCCAAAGATCCGCGCAGTCCGGGCCACTTCGATGCGCTCATGGCATCTGTTAAAGCGGGCGGCGTTGACACGCATTTCCGCTATCTCGGCCTCATTCCCTATGACCATGTGCTGTCACTCAACGCGGCGTCGGCGGCGATGATCAACCCGTCGCGGTTCGAGGGCTGGTCGACGCCCATTGAGGAAGCCAAAGCCTT
>JANNXS010000085.1:0-7112 GCA_031409695.1 Hyphomicrobiaceae bacterium | reverse complement strand
GCCGGCGCCGAAATTCTGCACGGCAACAATTTTCCCGATCGGTTTTCCGCCGGGTGCCTCGGCCGCGAGACCGATCAAATCCTCATGGTAATAGTCACCGTCGTCGGGTGCCGGCAAAGCGTCGCGGGCGACATAGAGCTTGGTGCCGCGCAGCGCCTCCGCGTCGTTGCGTGTGACCACGCCTTTGATGCGCGTGATGACCCCCTTTGCGGTTGCCTTTGCGCTGGCAATTTCGAAGGTGCGCCGGCCGCTCTCGTCTGCGAGCGGACCGTAGGCACCTATATCCTCGGGGTCCGTTGTGTATGTGCGCAGCACGACCTCGCCACGGATCCCGTGGGCTGAAACGATGTCACCAAGAAGTATGCGCTTCGTCACGGGGCGGCTCTCAGCTGCGCGTCGCGGACCAACCCGAAGGAGCAGGCCACCCGGCGCGGATGCGGGGCCCTGTCTTAGCGCGCTTCAGCGTTGAGAGCACGCCCGGCGAAGTCTGGTCCATTGGCGTGCACGACGGACAAGGCGTCGTTGGCCTTACCTGCAACTTGTAGCTATCGCGGATGAACGCCATATCGCCTAGGTCCGATCACCCTGTTAACTTTCCAAAGGTGCCCCCATGACCACCATTCTCACCGTGCGCAAAGGCGGCCGCGTCGTCATTGCGGGCGACGGGCAGGTCAGCCTCGGACAGACGGTGCTCAAAGCCAACGCGCGCAAGGTCCGCTCACTCGGCCGCGGCGACGTGATTGGCGGCTTTGCCGGGGCAACGGCGGATGCGTTCACGCTGTTTGAGCGACTGGAGGCCAAGTTGGAGCAATATCCGGCGCAGCTGACGCGGGCCTGTGTTGACCTCGCGAAGGACTGGCGCACCGATCGGTACCTGCGACGGTTGGAAGCTATGATGATTGTCGCCGACCGGGAGCGGACCCTGGTCTTGACGGGGACTGGCGACGTGCTGGAACCCGAGCACGATTGCATGGGCATTGGCTCCGGTGGATCGTTCGCCCTCGCCGCTGCCCGTGCGTTGCTCGACAGTGACAAGTCTGCCGAGGACATCGCGCGGCGCGCGATGAAGATCGCCAGCGACATTTGCGTCTACACAAACAGCAATTTGGTTATCGAAAGCCTTGAAAGTGCCCGCTAAATAGGCAGCAGCGTGGCCAATCAGCCACTTCAGGTCTCGATTGCCAAACGTCTGGTTAACGCCGATTGCGCGCACATAGCGACTCAGAAATTCAGGCTGCATCTCGGCGATCACAAGGGGTCCAGATGTCGTCTCTCCACAAAATACTCACGGCTGCTGTAGCATCGACGGCTGTGTGGGCCACATCAGCCCTGGCTGATGAAAAGCGCGAGTTTAAGTATTCGTTCAACGGCGGCGTCACGACCGATTATGTGTTCCGGGGCTTCTCGCAAACAGCCGAGCGCCCAACAGGTCAGGGCGGATTAGATCTTACCTATGGCATCTTCTATACGGGATTTTGGGCCTCGGGCCTCGATTTCGGCCAAGACAGCGGGCGCAATGTTGCGCGGGCAGAGGTCGATATCTACGCCGGCATCAAGCCGGTTTGGAACAAGATCACCTTTGACATGGGAGCAATCTACTATGCCTATCCCGGCGCCCGGGACAAAGCGACCACCATTACCGGCGAACTCGACTACGCTGAGCTGAAGTTCGGCATGAGCCGGGAATTGTGGAAAGACGCCACGCTGGCGTCGACCTATTTTTGGTCACCCGACTACACCAACTCGACCGGAAGTGTTTTCACGTCTGAAACGTCTCTGACCCAGGTTCTGCCGGCACATGGGTTTATCACACCAAGTGTAAGTGCGCTCATTGGCTTTCAGAAGGGCGATACCGATCGCTTCCAGGCTCTCATCACCAACGGCAAAAAAGACTACATGTACTGGAACGCAGGTTTGACGTTGACGGCCGATAAGATGTCGTTCGACCTGCGTTGGTGGGACACGAACGTCAGGAATGATGGCCTTGTTACCGATTTCTGCAAGGGTGCTACATTTCAGTGTGATGGACGCGTCGTTGCGACTTTCAAGTTCACGTACTGAACTTTGAGAATGACGGCCTGTGTCGTGACGGGCGGGAAGTGTTCTGAAACCGGACATGCATCGGCCTCCAGCTTACTGCTGCGAGGCCGATATCTTTATAAAGTTTGAAACCTTGCCTCTTTTTGACACAATATGAAGACGGTAAATAAATAAATTCTTCGGGATTAACAATATATGGATTGGATCGTAGACGCGGCAAACGTTTCAGGTTATGAATGGTTTACTGGAATGGATGAGCGGCTGCTCACACCGACCTCTCAACACTCCAAGACTTGGGGCCACTCGAGGCCTCCGCACTCGAGAGACGCTATGATGAACACTGCCTCGAATTCAGAAAGACGATCGCAGACGGGCGCGAAGGCACTGGCACTGGCGTGTTTCGTTATTGCCGCGGGTTTGCTGATCGCATCGCTGTTCATCTCTTCGCCTGCCCGGGCCGGTAAATCCGGTCACCCCCCGGTGCAGGCAGCGATAGTGCGTTAAGTGTTTACTGAATGAATTCCAGAACTCGTTTCACACAGACGAGGCTGACCGCGAGACCCCGCCCTCCCCAACAGGGCGGGGTTTCGTTTTTGAATCTGTCGTGATTGGTTGCCCCGCCAGTGGATGCCGCCACTATTTGCCCGGCACTAGTGACCCCACTAGTGCCCCCACGTCCGCTGCAACACCTGCATCCAGTTTTCAAAACACACCTTCTCGATCACGCCAGCGCCAAAACCGCGCCTCTGCATGGCCGCGACGAGATTTGGCAATCCCGCGGCGTCGCCGATTTCCTTGGGCATTTGTGCGCCGTCGAAGTCCGAGCCAAGGCCGACGCCGTCCTCGCCAAGCTGATCGATCAGTGCCGCAATGTGATCGACGACAGTGTCGAGGGACGTGTTGGCGTCCCGTTTGCCGTCCGGGCGGAGGAAGCTGGTGGCGAAATTGACGCCGACCATGCCGCCTGACGCTTTGACAGCTGCGAGCTGCTTTGTCGTCAGATTCCGTGATGACGCACAGATGGCATGCACGTTTGAGTGTGTGGCGACCAAGGGTGCGTTGGAGAGCTTGGCTACATCCCAGAAGCCCTTTTCGTTCAAGTGCGAGAGATCGATCAAAATGCGCATGTCGTTGCAGGCTTTGATCAACGCCTTACCTGCGTCCGGCAGGCCATCGCCAATGTCGGGGGATGATGGAAAGCGGAACGGGACGCCGTGGCCGAAGATGTTTGACCGGCTCCAGACGGGCCCGAGCGAGCGCAGACCAGCCGCATACAGCACTTCAAGGGCGCGGAAATCCGGGTCGATGGCCTCGCACCCCTCAATGTGGAGCACCGGGGCAAGGGCGTCGGCGGCCTTGGCTGCACGAATATCGGCAACCGACCGGCAAATGCGCACGCGGCCGGCCGATTCCTTTTCGATCTGTAACAGCAACCCCGCCATGGCGAGCGTTGCTTCGCCCGCGTCCGCGAGGCCGACGCCAGGTGAGATCGGCACTTGGTACTGGCCGGTCGCCATGGCGGCATCGACCTTGTCTGTGCTCGATGACGGCTCTTTGGCCGGCACGAAGATCGCGAACATGCCGCCCGCGAACCCGCCTTTCATGCACTTTGGCAGGTCGAGATGACCATGCTGTTCTCCTTGCAGAAATGCTTGCGAGGCGGATGGCCCGCCGGCTGGCCGTTCGCGCTTCCAGAGGCGAAGGAGGACATCGTTGTGGCCGTCGAAGATCGCTTGCGCGGACATGCTGGGGTACCGTTTGTTCGGGTGCTCTGCTTCTTGGCACGCGCCCGGGGGGCAAATCCAGCGCTGCCGCGCAGGGCAGGCGCGCGCTCAGCAGCGTTAGCGGAAGTGCCGTTCCCGGTTCAGCGACAAAACGATGCGAAATCAAACACGCCTCCCGCTGGTGCCGGTCGATGACCTACCATAAGCGGCCGGCACCATAAGCTACCTGCGGGAGTTCAAGGGCTTGGATGCCCGCACTTGCACTTGCCCCCGCACTTGCACTTGCCAGTAAAAATTGACATTTGCTCGATCCGATACCAGCCACAGTCGCCGATTGGACAACCCCATGAGCACGATCCTGCAAAGCCTGCCCAAGGGGCAAAAAGTCGGCATCGCGTTTTCGGGCGGGCTCGACACGAGTGCGGCGTTGCTGTGGATGAAGCAGAAGGGCGCGCGGCCGTTCGCCTACACAGCCAACCTTGGCCAACCCGACGAAGCCGACTACGACGAGATCCCGCGCAAGGCCATGGAGTATGGCGCTGAGGCGGCGCGTCTGATCGATTGTCGCCGCCAATTGGTGCACGAGGGCATTGCCGCCATCCAATCCGGCGCGTTCCACATCTCAACCGGCGGCATCACGTATTTCAATACGACGCCGCTTGGGCGGGCCGTGACGGGCACCATGCTGGTGACGGCCATGAAAGAAGACGACGTCAACATCTGGGGCGACGGCTCGACCTTCAAAGGCAACGATATCGAGCGCTTTTATCGCTACGGCCTTCTAACCAATCCGAACCTCAAGATCTACAAGCCGTGGCTTGACCAGCAGTTCATTGATGAATTGGGCGGCCGGGCCGAGATGTCGGCGTTCATGACCAAGCATGGCTTTGGCTACAAAATGTCGGCCGAAAAGGCCTATTCGACGGACAGCAATCTGCTCGGCGCGACGCACGAAGCCAAAGACCTCGAATACCTCAACAGCGGTATAAAAATCGTCAACCCGATCATGGGTGTGCCGTTCTGGCGTGATGATTGTATGGTCAAGGCCCAGAAGGTGGTCGTGCGGTTTGTCGACGGTTTGCCCGTAGCGCTGAACGGCCAGACATTCACGGACCCCGTAGCTCTGTTCACGGAGGCCAACGCAATTGGCGGCCGTCACGGCCTCGGCATGAGCGACCAGATCGAGAACCGGATCATCGAAGCCAAGAGCCGCGGCATCTACGAAGCGCCGGGCATGGCGTTGCTGCACATCGCCTATGAGCGCCTCGTTACCGGCGTGCACAACGAAGATACCATCGAGCAATATCGCATCAGCGGCATGCGCTTGGGCCGCTTGCTGTACCAAGGCCGGTGGTTTGACAGCCAAGCCTTGATGCTGCGCGAGACGGCTCAGCGTTGGGTCGCGCGTGCGATCACGGGTGAGGTAACGTTGGAGCTGCGGCGCGGCAACGACTACTCGATCCTCAACACCGAAAGCCCGAACCTGACCTACGCGCCGGAACGGTTGAGCATGGAAAAAGTCGAGGACGCGCCCTTCCAACCCGTGGACCGCATCGGCCAACTGACTATGCGCAATCTCGACATTTCAGACACGCGCGCGAAACTGAACATCTACGCCCAATCCGGTTTGCTCTCGACCGGCGAAGGCCCACATGTGCTCAAGATTGAGAGCGATAAGGACTAGGAGGTGGGGTGTGTTGCCGGACGTTGATCCGGCAACACACTAATCAGGCAACACACTCATCCGGAAACCTGGGGCCTTCACTTCACGCTGACGCCTGAAAGGCTCGAGAGCGAGCGATTGGCGATGATGTCGAAGCCTGCGACGTTGGCGCGGGCGGCCGTAAACAGTTGGCCGTAGGCGATGTGGGCGACGGGGCCGGAGCAGGCAAGGATGCTCTGCACCTTGTCATAGGCGGCCTTGCGTGCCGGCATGGCAGTGGCTGACCGGCCGGTGTCGAGCAACGTGTCCAACTCGGGGTTGGTATATTTGAACACGTTGGTCGATCCGCCGGTTCTAAAGGTGCGGTAAAAGTAATCGTCTGGTTCCGGGCTGCCGGCGTTGGTCGAGACAAACGCGTCGAATTCAGAGGCGCGCCAATCCTTCACGAACTGACCAATCTCGGGGATCTTTAACTCGACCTTGAAGCCCGCGATGTTGAGCTGTTGTTGCACCACTTGCGCGATGTCCTTGATGTCCTGGCGCGGCAGCACGAGCAGCGTGATGGCAGGCGAAACGCCCGCCTCTTTGAGCAGCGCCTGTGCCTTGTCCTTCGAATGCGCGTAGCAGGCGAAGTTTTTGACATCGACCGCCCAGTCCTTAAGCGCCGGCGAAAGAGGGCCGCCGGGAACACCAGCACCGAACAGTGCCGCCTGCACGATCTCACCGCGGTTTAGCGCGTAATTCAAGGCTTCGCGCACCTTCGGGTTATCGAACGGCGCTTTTGACGTGTTCATGCCGACCAGTGTGTAGGCAAGCTCCAGTGTCTCGCTGATGGTGATGCCAGGCTTGCCTTTCAGCTGCAGAGCGGTCGCCGCATCTATGTTCGGCAACATGGTGTATTGGCCGGAATTGAGGCCAACCTGCCGTGTTGCACTCTCCGGCACAATGTTGAACTTAACGCCCGCCACGCCTGGCTTGCCGGCGGCCCAATAGCCCGTATGCTTCTCAAGCTCGATGAAGCCATTCGGCTGCCAATCCTTAAACTTGAAGGGGCCCGTGCCGACGGGCGTTTTCTGCAGCGCCTCTTTGTTGGTCTCGAAAGCCTTTGGTACGACAGCAATCAGGGCGAGCGAGGTCAGCAGCGGCGCCGACGGTTCTTTCAGTTTCACAACCAGCGTCGTCGCGTTCGTGCTCTCAACAGTGTCAACGGCGGCGAGGCGGCTGGCGAGGGGTGAGGCAATTTCCTTGCCCATGACGCGCTTTAAGCTGGCGGCGGCATCTTCAGACGTCATGGCGCTGCCATCATGGAACTTGGCGTTAGCGCGCAGCGTGAACGTGTAAGTCTTGGCATCGGCGGAGACGTCCCATTTCTCGGCCAGCCCCGGCACCGTGCGCAGATCCTTGTCGATGGCCGTCAAGCCTTCATAAATGGTGCCGTTGACGATTTGAAAGCTATTGAAGGCGGTCACCAGATGCGGGTCGAGGCCGACGGGGTTGCCATCGACGCCAAGCTGCAAAACCTGTGCGCTGGCGGGCATTGAGATTGCCAGTGTACCCGGGGCTGCGAGCAGCGTTGCGGCGCTGACGAGACAACGGATGGTGCGGGTCATGGTAGTCCTCCCTTTTAGCCAGGGATGCGCCGGTTTGCCAGCGTCCCAAGTCTTGACGCCCAAGTCTTTGCGTTT
>JANNXS010000084.1:0-25327 GCA_031409695.1 Hyphomicrobiaceae bacterium | reverse complement strand
CTCTACCTGGCCCTGACCCTCGCCGCTTTAGGGCTTGAGCCATGGCACCTGTTCTTGACCGTCACACTGCCGGAGCATGTGCGGTATGTCGAGGACGTGGCTGCTGGCCCCGACGAGGGCCTGAAGATGACTATGTTCATGCTGCTGCGTGCGCTTGGAGTGTCAAAATCCGCCGCTATGGCCGCGCATGTTGTGATGTCGGTTGGTGTACTCGCCGCGCTGGCTGCAACCGTGCCCGCCGAAACAAATCGCAATGTCCGGTTTTTGGCCGCATCGCTCGCAGCGTTGTTGGTCAGCCCATATCTGCTGGGCTACGAATTGGTACTTGCGGCGCTTGCCATTGGCCGCGTTGTTCTTGACGGTGACGCGCAGAGCCGCCTGGGCAGCGCCGGCACTTTTGCGCTGTGTGCCATCATATCATTTGGACATCAGGTCTCAATTTTCGGTCTGACACCGCTCGGCGTAAACCCGATGGCAGCGCTCGTCCTCGCAGCCTTTGTCTGGCTCTCACTAGGTCACGCGCGACGTGGCGCCCGTGTCGTGTGCGCAGCACTGGCAACGCAACTCGCTGCCCGGACCAAACTCCGCCCGTACTAGACCCCAAACGACAGTTTCATGACCGCAAAGATGCAGGTCAGCGCCACGGAGATGGCGAAAAACGAGTTCACCATCAAACACAGGATCTTGCGGCCCTCACTGTGCACGTAGTCCTCGATGATGGTCTGCATGCCCAAACGCATGTGATGCACGCCCGACAGGACAAGCAGTAGCAACAGGATGGCTATCAGGGGCTGCTTCAGTGTCGCCTTTACGACGGCGTATTCGGCGCCAGCGATCGACACCAGGAGCCCACCCAGAAACATCACGAGAAAGATGTTTGCAAAGCCCGTGACGCGTTGCTTCCAGAAGTGATCGGTGCCGTCTTTCGCCGAGCCAAGGCCCTGAACGCGGGCGAGCGGTGAGCGCAGTGTGTGCTGGGTCGGCGACGCCGTCGGCCTTAAGGGTGGCGTTTTCATCAGAAGGCTCCGCGTAGCTTGAGTCCAACCGCCCAAACGGTGAGCGTCAGAGAGACAGAGAGGATCAAGGTCAGCCAGGCCAGCCGATTGATGGAGGGGACAGCAAACCCTCGACCCGTGTCCCAATACATATGTCTGATGCCACCGAGCATGTGGTGGATGAGTGCCCATGTGTAGCCAAACAAGACCAGCATGCCGATCGGATGGCTGATGACGAGGTTGAACGTCGCATACGACTTCTCACCCTGCGCAACGGCGAGCAGCCACCACGCCAATAGCAGCGTGCCCACATAGAGTGCGGCCCCGGTTATGCGATGCACGATCGACATAACCGTGTTGATCATGGGCTTGTAGACTTGGATGTGCGGCGATAGCGGCCGTGCCACGCCGCTTTTGGCTTCCGCCATGATGTTGTCTCCCGTCGAAAGCAGGGCTGTCGTGCTCGCGTCATACCGGCGGCAAGGCATGGGGGCAATGCGCGAAGGACCGCGCGCGTCAAAAGGGGCCTTTATAACTGCCCCCGAAGCATGCCAAGGAGGCCATGTGGTAGCGCGTCCGGCCTTTCCCGAGAGACCCGCCCATGCGATTTGCCATTTTCACACTGCTTGTAACGCTCCTGTCGCAGCCACTGGCCGCGGAACAGATGACGTTTGGCAACGCGACGCGAACCTACGAGCTGTTTCGCCCGGCGAGACAGGTGGCGGCCCGAAACGGCATGCCGCTTCTGGTCGTCCTCCACGAGACCGGCGGCACGGCCGTTCGCATTCGCCGTTCCCTCGGAATGGATGCCTTGGCGCAGCGCGAGGGGTTTGCTGTCGCCTACGCGCAAGCCCTCAATGGCAACTGGAATGACGGTCGTCATGGACTGGGGCCTCAGCGACAGGGTTCGCAGCGCGAACAGCCTGGTGCCGACGACGTCGGGTTCATTCGCGCTTTGGTGACGGAGTTGGCTGGTCGCGGTGTTGGCTCGTTGGGGGATGCGGCGGTGGTTGGCGTCGATGGCGGCGGCATGATGGTCTATCGGCTGGCGTGTGAGTCAACGGGCGTTTTCTCATCATACGCAGCGCTGCTTGCCAATATGCCGATCGAGTTGCGCCAGAAGTGCCAACCCGCCGCCCGCAAACCCATGTTGATCCTGGCCGGCACCTCGGATGCCATGATGCCTTTTGGCGGTGGCAAACTCGCGACCACGTCGGGCATCGTTCAGTCTGCTGATGCAACATATCAGTTCTGGGGGCAGGTTAACGGTTGCGGGGCGGGCGAAGTCGTAACACTGCCGGACGCCGACCAGAGCGACGGCACGCGCATCGAGATGATTGCAGCGGAGAATTGCGCCCAAAACGCTGACACTGTGTTCTACCGCGTTGTTGGCGGCGGTCATCAGTTGCCGACGCGCCCGGCATCGTCCAGGCCCATCGACCGCAGTGGCGGCCAGATGAGCCATGATATCGATACAGCAGAACTCATCTGGCTGTTTGCTGCTGGCCGACGTTGACGCCGCTTGCCTTTGACGCCGCTTGCCGTTGACGCGGGGCGCACGGCCGCTAAGGAGTGCCTGCGACACGTGACCGTCAGGCGTTGCGCTGTTAAATGTCTCTACGTTATTCTCTTTGCTGGGGCGTTCTGATCACCATTAATGCCCCGACCCTGCTCGGTTCCGGACGGCGTGCTCCGGACAGCAACCCAAAGCCTTCTGTCCTAGGACTGAGACCATGACGTACATCGTCAACGAAAACTGCATCAAGTGCAAGTTCACGGATTGCGTCGAAGTCTGTCCCGTAGATTGCTTCTATGAGGGAGAGAACATGCTCGTGATCAACCCCGACGAGTGCATCGATTGCGGGGTGTGCGAGCCTGAATGTCCGGTCGACGCGATTAAGCCCGACACGGAGCCCAACCTTGAGCAGTGGCTTGTGTTGAACAAGAAGTTTTCGGAGACGTGGCCGAACATCGTCGCCAAGCGCGATCAACCCTCTGACGCCGACAAGTATCGTGATGAGAAGGGCAAGTATGAGAAGTACTTCTCGGACAAGCCCGGCGAGGGAAACTGATCCTCCCCGCGTTCCGTGTTGCAACCGCGCCGCATGTGCCGTTTCAGCTACGCGGGAGATGCCAGTCCTCTGAAGGCGGGCTGCCTTGTCGGGCTGTCCTGTCAGGTTTACGTCCAATGCGATGGGCGTAGCTAACGATTTCGCGGCCATAGCAGTCGATTTCAACGTTTCAGCGCTTCAAAGAGCGTGAACATTGTGTTATGGTATTCTTACGCGATGAATACACAAGCGATTGGCATCCTTGGGGGTGAACGCCGAGGTTTGTTTATCATGAAGCTTGTCAACGCGCAGAGTAATGCCATTCAACCGCGCCCTGAGCTTCCGCAAAAGCCGAACCGTACCGATGCGTCTCACTCCGGTGCACTGAACAGATGCGGCGGCGCATGGCAATGCGTAATGCATCAGTCTGCAGGTTGGTGAGCAAACTGGTGCATGTTGGGCACATACGGTTTGGATACAGAAGGGCGGACACTGGAGGCTGGAAGTTGACTGCGTCGCGGTTTGAGAGGCAACCAAAGGCGGCTCAGTGCTTGCAGGCAGCGGTGCTTGCAGACGAAGGTTATGCCACCACGCTTGCGGCTGGCTCGATAGAGTTTTTGAGAATACCGGCGCGACGTCCCGAGAGGGAAATAGCGGCTGGACCGTTGGTAAGCCCTTTCAACACAGGGGCATCACTGCGGTTAATGACTGTCGTGAGTAGGAGTGGGACGGACAATGGCACAGAATAACAAGAAGACACCAGCTAGGGCGAATGCCAAGACAGCGGGGAAGTCAGCCGCCTCCGGTGCAGCCAAATCGATTGCCAAGCCAGCCTCTTCACATGGTGCGCGGCCAGTCGAGGCGAAGGCCGGAGTCAAAGCCGGTGCAGGCGTTAGCGCAACCATAAAAAAGCCTATTCCGGTTGGTAAAACTTCGCCATCGATCGCGCATCCTAAGCTCGCGACTAAAGCAACTGTTTCCAAGGTGGATATGCCCAAAACCGCTGCCAAAAAGGCTGAGGCTATGAAGCCGGCGCTTGTTAAGTCGGCTGTTGCGAAAGCACCAGTGAAGCCTGTTGTGCTTGGGAAACCAGCTGCTCCAGCGATTCCCGCGGCCATTGCCGCAAAACCCGTTTCAGCTCCAGCTTCAGCTGTCACAAAGCCCGCACCGACCGCGGTAAGGCCGCCCCTCGTTACGGCAAAACCGGTCTCGGCTGGCCCGTTTAAGCCCGCCCCTAAGCTCGTGCCCGCAGTGTCTTCCTCCGCGCCTGCCGCCGTCTCTTCTGGTGCCCCTCTTGTGCGTGCCGTCGCGCCACTTGTTGCTAAGCCTGTCGTGGCGCCTGCCGCGGCTGTTGATGCTGGGCCAAAAAAGACCGTCAGTTCGCGCCACGGTTTCAAGACCAACGAATGGATCGTATACCCAGCCCACGGCGTTGGCCGCATCGTCGCGATCGACGAGCAGGAGATCGCCGGCATGGCGCTTGAGCTGTTCGTGATCACCTTCGAAAAGGACAAGCTGACCCTGCGGGTGCCGACCGGCAAGGCACAGCAAGTCGGTATGCGCAAGCTCGCCGAGGATGGCGAAGTCCGGCGCGCGCTTGAGACGCTGAAAGGTAAAGCACGCATCAAACGCACCATGTGGAGCCGCCGCGCACAAGAATTCGAAGCCAAGATCAACTCGGGTAACCTGACATCGATCGCCGAAGTCGTGCGCGATCTGTATCGCGCCGAAAACCAGCCCGAGCAGTCCTACTCCGAACGCCAGCTCTACGAAGCCGCGCTTGACCGCATGGCCCGCGAAATCGCGGCCGTCGACAAAATCGACGAACGCGGCGCATCGCAGCGCATCGTCGACGTCCTGTCGAAGAGCGCCAAGGGCCGCAAGGCCGCTGGTGAAGAGGCTGCAGCTGCCGCCGCGGCTGACGGCGACGACGAGGCTGTGCAGGCCGCTTAAACGGCAACTTGACCTGCTTGCCTGATCAGACGACGTTTTGACGCCCGGTCTCTCCCGAGATCGGGCGCAATCGTTTCTGAACCCGAACGAGACGTCGCACGATCGATGAACCGAGCTGATCCAACTGGTCTGCGAACGTCTGCCGGGCGCGATGCGTCCCGGACGCGTCTGTTGTTGACCGGCTTCATGCCGTTCCCAAAGCACCCCATCAACGCCACCCAAACGCTGGTGCCCATGCTCGCCAAAGCGGCCGAGCACGTTTTCCCGGATATCGTCGTCGTGTCGGAAATCCTGCCGACCGCATGGCACATTGCGCCACATCGTATCCAATACCTGTTGGCCGAGACGCAACCGGATATCGCCCTTGGCTTTGGCATCTCTGGCCGGGCAACGTGCCTCACTATCGAAACCCGCGGTCTCAACTGGCGGCGCAGCGAAAGCACGGATTCAGCAGGCGTAAAACTGAAAGGCGGCAAGCTCTTGCCAAGCGGCCCAGCGCACCTGCCAGCGCATCTGCCAGTGGCAAATATCGTCGGCCGTTTGCGCCGTCGCGGCATCGCGGCTCGCGTTTCGCGCGATGCAGGTGGGTATTTGTGTAACGCACTGCTCTATCACGGACTGTTGCAGGCACCGCATGTGGAGCGCCTCTCACGGATCGGTTTTCTGCATATCCCGGCAGACCTACCTGTGCCCGGCACCCGGCGCACCGGCGCAACCAGCACCTGCCCGGTCTCGTGGGACGATATCATGCTCGGCAGCCTGGAGGTGATAGGCGCATGTCTCGGCCGCGCTGTTGTGCTCAGGCCGAATTGACCGCCAGATCAACCACGCGCCGGACATCGGCTGGCATCACCAGAGCCAACACTGCCGCATGTCCAACGGCGTCCATCTTGCGCAGTGTTTTCCGCAAGATTCCGATCATCTTGGCATCGTCATAGGCGGGATGCGTAACCAGGAACTCGGCCAGATGGTGCTCGACAAAAACCACCGCCGCGACATTTTCCAAAGCTTGGGCTTCGGGATCACGTTTCAGCTCTTCCTTGCGGATGATCTTTGCCACCTGTGCGATATCGGCGGCCGCGTAGCCGTGCCGTTGCATGATCGCGCCCGTGAGTGTCGCATGATGCACCCTGCACGCCGTCCGCCACGCGTTATAGCCCTCGCGACCAAGCGGATAAGCGCCGCGGACAATGTCCCAGCGCCGCAGGTGTTGCGCGCGGGCGGCGATCCGCAGCGTTTCCGGCGCGTCCGGATACAGCCGGGCGAGGCACGCTGTCATGCGCGTGGCGTAGATCACTTCGACAGGCCGCATCTCACCTTCGATGGACGCTTGCCGCGGGTCCCCAGCATTCGCCGCATCGATGTCAGCGATGGTGTCTTGAAAGCGGGCCGATGCGCCGGTTGGTTGGCGGTTCATGGCGTCAAACACTCGGATCAGCGCCGTGCGGGTTCGCGCCGACGGTGCCGCGCTTGAACACCAGCACCAGCGAGAAGATTAGCAAAATCACGCCGAACACGGTCGTGACGATTTGTGTCGGGCCTGCCTTGCCCTTCACGGCCTCGGCCATAATGACATCAAAATAGAGGTTGGTGTAGGCGGTCGAAATGAGGCTCAGGGCGCCGAACAGATAAGCCCAGATGGGGCTCCAATTCAGATCATTGCTCCGGCGCACAAGGGCGATCGTGAAGGCTGCAATGAACAGGCATGGCAAAATAAAAAACAACCAGCGCGGTTGGTTCATGGTGGTCACGTCAGGAATTTTCCCCTTCGCCATGTCGGCCACCATTGCCATACTGCTGACCGCACCCAAGCCCATCGACAGCGTGAAGTAGCCAATCATGAACAATCCGAAATTGCGTCGGCGCATCCGACCTTCAAGCAATGACATTTCAAATCTCCTACGGTTGGCATATGAATTCGTAGATGTTGTCGTGCCACGCCGGAACATGCGCCCCAGCCTGACGGGCAAGTCTAGCGGGCAAGTCTAGCGCTTGCCCGCTGGCCGCTTCGCGCATAGGACCTTGCCCGAGTTCCCTTTCACCTCGGCCATGAGAGCAGCCATGCCCCAGATGCGACGCGTGCAAATCGGCGAACTTGATCTGTCCATCAGTGACCCCTTCGAACAGGACATTCAATACATCTACGACGAAATCTTCGTCGGCAAGACCTACGACCATCCGCGCATCGCACCCCGAGACAACGGCGTCGTCGTGGACGTTGGCGCCAATGTCGGGATCTTCAGCATCTGGGCCGCGCGCACCTATCGCCCGCGCACGATTTTATCCTACGAGGCCAGCCCAACGACGCACCGATGTCTGGTCGCCAATGTTGCCCGCCACATCGCGCCTGAGACAACAACCGTGCACCCTCAAAACCTTGCCGTCTCCAACCAGGCTGGCGGCACGCTCGTGCTCAATCAGCCGCCCTGGAATTCAGGGTTGAGCACGATGCTTGACGGCGCAAAACTGCCTTGGGTCGAAGAGCTGCGCGCCAAGGGTGAATTGATCACACACACAGTTCCCTGCACGTCGATCTCGCACGAAATCGCAACGCGCGCTCTAGATACCATCGATCTCCTCAAGATTGACGTCGAGGGCCACTTTATGGAGGTGCTACAAGGCATCCACCCCGCCGACTTCGCCAAGATCAAACACATTGTGCTCGAAGCTGAGTACACGGAATCGCTCGGACATTCGCGGGAATCGCTGTCCGAGGCGTTGCGCGCCAAGGGCTATGAGGTCGAAGCCCGCGACGCCGCCCAGATCATTATCTATGCTTGGCGGCCCTGATCGCTTGAACCGGCGCATCTTATTTAGCATCCCCCGGTTTACTATACCAAGGCCGCGACGGTCCAAAGCCTAGACCCAGTCGCGGCCACGGTGCTATCCCGCGCCTATGACACACCCCGTCACCGGTCTTGCCTCAGCCGCCCAGTCCGCTGGAACGCCCGGCGCGCATACTCTTTCAAGCGCCGGAGGCGCGCACACCGCCCCGAGCGCCGGAGGCGCGCACACGGTTCCAAGCGCTGGAGGCGCGCACACCGAAGGCCTCGGTGAGGAAAGCAGCGTCTGGTTCAACCTGATGCCGCTGATGAAGGCCACGGGTGACAACCCGATGAAGCTGTTGATGCGCATGTCGGATAAACTTGGCGGCGTCGTGCCCGTGAAAATGGGCAACCAGCGCATCGTCTTGCTGTCGAGCCCCGAGCATTTTAAGCACGTGCTCGTCACTAAAGTCGACGACTACATCAAGTATTTCGACGGTCTGAAGCCGATTTTCGGCAAGTCCATGATCACACATGATGGCGCGCTTTGGCAGAAGATCCGGATGCCCCAGCAGGCCGCCTTCCACCCCGACATGTTCGCCGAATACATTCCGTATTTCCTGTCAGCCATCCGCACCAAGACGGACCTGTGGCACGGCTACGCCAAGTCGGGCGAAACCTTCGAGATGGTCGAGCAAACTTGGACACTCGCCGCCGACATGATCTGCAAGGCCCTGTTTGATCGCGACATGCCCTTTAATCCGCACGTCGTGTTCAAGTGCGTGAAAACCTACACCGACGTCATGAACCACAAGGCCGTGCGTGCCAAAGTCGTTGCCGGCGACGCCTTCGAAATCGGGGCTGAGTCTACAGCTCAGGCCATGAAAGTCTGGTGGGACGTGCCGCCGGAAGTGTTCGCCGCCAACCCGCGTGATGCCCGTGAAAAGACGCTGCTGTCGATGATCCAGGTTGCCGTCGATGACCCAGCGGTTCCCGAGTTCGATCAGCAGCAGGCCCTCGACGAGCTCAAACAATATCTCTGGGCCGGAACCGAGACGACCGCGCTCACGCTCGCGTGGGCTATGTATGAAGCGTCCAAGCGACCTGAAATCGCCAACCGCATCCGCGCCGAAGGTGCAGACGTCTACGGCGACCGCGAGCCAACGGCGGCCGATTATTCCGGTCTCGCCTACACGCGCGGCGTCATCCAAGAGACGATGCGCATGTATCCGCCCATTTGGGGCCTCATCCGCGAAGCGACGAAACCCGACGTGATAGGCGACATCGCCATCCATCCCGGCGACCGCATCGTTTTGTTCGCCTACGGCGCACATCACTCGGCCAAACACTGGGACGAGCCGTCCGAGTTCCGCCCGGAACGCTTCATCGGCGACGCCGCCAAGAAGCGAAAACCATACACGTATATTCCTTTCGGCGGCGGCAAGCGCTCGTGCATCGGTGGCGCCATGAGCCAGGTCGAAAACACGCTTGCGCTCTCTATGCTATTGCGCCGTTTCCAGCCCGAATATGTCGGCATCGAACCACCCGGCATCAGCGCCACCGTGACGCTGACACCGCGCGGCGGCCTGCCCTTCCGCATGCATGTGCGGTGAGGTCGTTACTGTGTTGTCGTCGTTGGCGGCCCTAGCGCCGCCCAACCAAAACGCGGTACAGCCAAGCTCTCTGGAAGGGGCGATGCGTGCATGCCGGTGTTTGATCCAATTGGTCGAAGTGCTTGGCTTGGCCTGATCGTGCTACGAGCGCTGTGTCTGGCCATCGCGCTTTCAGTCGTCACAACCCACAGCACCGCCCAAACGTCGCCGTCACCCAAATCCGCCGACCACTCCACCCGTCGCGGCCAAAGCGGAAATCTCGTCGGCCACGGCGGACCGGTGAAGGCGATTGCGACAGACGGTTCACATACGGTCACAGGGTCTTTTGACTATTCGGCAATCGTCTGGACGCATCGCACATCGAAACCGCCGCAGCGCCTCTTAGATCACAACGGAGCTGTGAATGCCGTTGCCTTTGTGCCCGGTCGAAATCAGGTGCTGACAGCCGGCGACGACAGCAGCGTCGTGCTGTGGGATATCGAGACGGGCCAGCGCCTGCATCGCTTTTTGGGTCATGATGCCGGTAGCAAGATCGTCGGCTTGAGCGTGTCGCGCGACGGGAAATGGGCCGTCTCTGCAGGCTGGGATCGTACCGCTCGCTTGTGGAACCTCGACACCCGCGCCGCTGGTCCGGTGCTGCGGGACCATCGTGGTCCCGTCAATGCAGCGGTTTTTGCCGAGGGCGACGCGGCACGCGTGCCAAACGTCAACGCGCCGGCCGCCACGCACGCTGTTTACACCGCGAGTTACGACGGCGACGTGCGCGCGTTTTCTATGGCTGACGGCGCCTTTCTCCGCCGCATTCACGCAGCCGGCCAGAGCGTCAACGTCCTGATCACCGTGCGTGATGAGGCCTCAACATCGGCCTTCTCAGCATCGGCCCTCTCAGCATCGGCCCTCTCAGCATCGGCTCGCCGCGACACGCTTCTGTTCGGGACAGTTTCGGGTGCGAGCGGTGTTCTCGATGCTGTGACGGGAGACATCCTTAAGTCGTTTCCCGACCTCGATCGCCCCATTCTGTCGGCCGCGGATGGCCTTCATCGCGTTGCCATCGGCAGCGGCGATGGCCGCATTCGCGTCTTTGAAAAGCGCGACTGGATACTCGAACATGAGCATCGCGCAGCGTTCGGACCCGTTTGGGCCTTGGCATTCACACGCAACCCGTCTGACGAACCATCGGCCCTCTACCACGCCGGCCTCGACGATTTCGTCACCTATTGGCTGTTTACTGAGCGCCCAGCGTTCGACCACGTCGACACCTCAAAGTATCCGCGCCGCTTTCAAGTCATAGGCCAAACCTCTAGCGCGTCCGTGGACACTCCAATCGCCCGCGGCGAAATCCAGTTCGCGCGCAAATGCTCGATTTGCCACACGCTCACACCCGACAGCGCCAATCGAGCCGGCCCGACACTGCATCGCATCTTTGGCCGTCGGATCGCGACCTTGCCCGGCTATGCCTATTCGCCTGAGCTGAAAACGCTCGACATCACCTGGACGCCCGCGACGCTATCAAAACTGTTCGAGATCGGTCCTGACAAATTCACGCCTGGCTCTAAAATGCCGCTGCAAGTCATGACGGACCGGACCGAGCGTGACGACCTCGTCGCATACCTTCAAATCGCGACGCACGACGGCGCTGGGCCAGTTGACGACCCTGACGCTTCACCGCAAAAGACACCGTGACCTTTTGGGGACGCGTCCGATGAAAGCCTTTCTCACAGCCATCGCACTGATGCTCGCTATCACGGTTGTTGCAGCTGTTGGCCTCAGCTTTGCCCCGACCTCATCGCAACAGGTCTACCAGGACAAACCAAACGTCCGACTTTGAGTTTGCTGAGCTTGCAACTCGGCTGTCCGAACTGCTGAAACATGGGTAATGCAACAAGCAACGGCCGTTGGTTAGACGCCCCCGCGCGTGGCTAATGAGCCGTGATCTGAAATTTAAACGGTGGCCAAAAGAAGCGGCCATTGCCTTATTTCAATCTCCATTCGTCAGAAACCTCGGACTTCGACGCGCCAATCGAGAGAAGCAAACGCTCAGTTGTCGTCCGGTCTGAACCAATTCCGTTCACAAGCTGGCCCGTAGAGCGAAAACCTTTTGGAAAACGCTTGTCCGATAGCATTTTTTTCAAGCGCTTGCGCTGGCGCCAGTCATGCACCAAGTCGCCGATATACTTCAGTATTGCTGTTGCCAAGCTACCCATGTCAGCCTCCCCCGAATCAGCGTAAATATCATCGAAATTGACCTTTGTACTGTCAAGCCTTGCGTGGAGTTGGTGGCGCATCGCAGTGATGACGAGCGCTCGGTGGCGTCGTTGCCGTGTTGGGCAATGCACGCTGCGGCCCGCCGTTCCATTGTCGACCTGGCGTCTATTGATGCTGAACCGGAAGGCGGGAGGCACTGATGCTATCACTTGGAATCTTGACTGTTGTCGGGTTGGCTTACTGGTTCGGCGCATTTGGTCTGGCGTTTTTTATCCTCTGCTATTCGATACTTAACGGAGGTCTGGCTGCTACCTATTCAATGGTTAATCCCAATTGGTACTGGCGAAAGCGCGCAATGGCAGGACTGGGGCCCTTCGACGCTGGGGGAGGCGTCGCCAGTCTGGTTGTAACAAAGTTGCTGATACTGGCAATTGAGGTGCCTCTTGCGTGGCATGTTGGAAAGCTTGCCGGTTATATTTGAATTGCATCGCTGCGACCGAGCTTGACAGTCGGATGTAGGGTGGCCCTATCCACCATGCGACACATCCGATTATTGATGATTGCTTTTTGTGCAACATAAGTTCGCCTCGAAGGCGCGCACCTTTCTTTGCGTGTAAGCGTAAGAACTGCTCACAGTAAGGTCTGTGGCGGCCCCTCCCTGTGGTCGGGCCACGCCCTTGTCGCCGGAGAGCAGGACCGTCGACCGGAGCCGAGCGAAGGGTTCGTCTCCGCCCATGCGGGATACGGTCGTTGCCGCGCAGCACGGCCAGCGTGACGATTGCCGAGGCGGCGGACCAACCCAACCTCACTCGCTTGCAAACTGCTTCATAGCCAGATGGGCAGTTGTGGTGACAACTACCTTAGGTCTGCACGCTACACAGGAGCCTCGCGGCCGGTGTTCAGAACGCAAGCCACACCCATCACACAGACGACGCCCTAACACGCACCACGGAGACGCTGAGAGGCACGGACGGGTGATTGAGTGCGGTTGAGAGAGAGCGGAGAAGCTGGAGACGGTAAACGGGGGGTTGGAGGGTGGAAGTTGAGGGTAGCGAGATGTGTTTTTGTAAACGTTTACACGTTTTCAGAAAACCAACCCGACGGGGGAGCCGCTCCGCGCTTGCCCCTGCGCCCCTTACGGTCAGCCGGTGTTTACACCCGTCCGACTCCGCCAGCCCGAGGCTGTAAACAGCGCCGGACCCGCTACCTGTTGCCGCTGCATCGAGAAGGACGGCCCGCAACCTCGGCCAAACTGTTGCCTACGTGTTGCCTTGGCGGTTTTTGTTGCCTTCGAGAAGTGGGCTAAGTCCTTGATTTTATTGGTCGGAGCGAGAGGATTTGAACCTCCGACCCCCAGTCCCCCAGACTGGTGCGCTAACCAGGCTGCGCTACGCTCCGCCGCGCTCCAACTACAGGGGGTAGAGAGAGTTTTCAAGGGCCTATCCTCGCAAGGCCCATTCAAAGAATCCTGCCTGCGACGGCTTTGATCGCTTCGCAGCGATCATCGCTGTCGTTTTCGTGGGCTTCGCGGATGGCTTGGCCGGTGCGGCGGATTTTGCTGAGGGCGGCTGGCCAACGCTGGACAAGGCGCGGGCGCCTGTGCGGACGCGGCAGCGATCTTCGTCCAGCGGCACGTCTCGCACATGGCGTAGCTTGTCTTTGATGGCTCAGTGGGCATGGTTAAGCGCGAGCAAACGCTCGGGCGACGCCTCGGGGGCGGTCAGGCTTGTGTTCTGATAGACAGTCGCGACGCTGGTCTTGCCGCCGATCTCGCGTGTCCGCGTCAACCGGGCGACCTCCGCCACGCCGGGCCAATCCAGATAATACCAGCGGTCGTATTTATTGACCGATGGTATCCGCGTGTGGGGCCAGGGGCGGTTGGTTCGGCGGCCGCGCGCAAACAAAAAACCGCTTATGCCATCGGTCAATTCTTTTGCCCGTCGGTATAAGTCACGACCTCGGCCGTGACCGCAATCTGTCGCGTTTCAATCCGCCCGTGCTCTTTCCCAGCCGTTTGTTCGTGCCGCAAATCAGGCGGCGGTCCGTTGTCGATCCTGTTCGGGTCCGAGGGGGGGATGATTGCCGAAGGCCTCGGCGATGCCGACTTTCAGCGCTGGCTGATTGTTCTTCACGACGAACAGATTATGGCCGTTTATATCTCGGATGTGGCAGCATATTTCACGCTGGGTGAAGATCGCGTCACCGATGATGATCGCGCCGCCGAGCGGCAGTCCCTTCAACAGGACCAGTGCGGCGCTGATTTCGTTCTTGTCGGGCGCGACAACCAGATCGCCAATCAAAGCACCCAACTCGGTCGAGAATGCAGACAGCACGTGGATGGCTTTGGCGTCCAGTCGGCGGCTGCCTTTGAGCGCTTTGCCATTGATGACGATGTGGCCGGGCACGGTGCCGTCCATGGCATATGATCCGAGCACGCGGGCCACGGCATCAGCGTCCAGCGACTAGAAGAAGTAATGGTAGATCGCATGGCAGGGTGCTTTGCCATGCGCGATATCAAATAGCGGCAGGGCTTCTGGCCGCAACCGCTGGCCTCATCGATAGGTCGCCCGCAGATCATTGGCCCCGGCCCGCATCGCAGCAATCGCGATACCGAGCACTGATTTCAGCCGGTACTGTCGCCCCTTGCGGCCCCGCGCATTTTCGATCTCACCGAGTGCATCCCACCGTGTTCAAGCCATCAGCCCCCTCCAAGCTGGTGACCGAGCGATAGAATCCGATTTGCCGGCTTTGTCAGCCGATGCGTGGCCGGTGAAGGGGTGATTCTTTGAATCACCCTGGCTTCGTGCACGGGGAGGTTGACGATGGCATTGGCGCTTGGAGTGCGGCGGCACCAGCCCCCTTTCCGCCCCATTCCAACTTGATACGGCCGCTATAATACGAGCGCTGTGATACAGAATGACTCGGAGGTCCGTCGCGGGATCCAGAGGGGACGCATGACGAGGGCTGGGCCAAAGGCTGGAACGCGCCACGAGGCGCGCGCGGTTTGTCAGTTGTACCTCGTCATGGAGGTGCACTCGGGGGCGCGCGACCAACTGCTTGAGCTCCTGGCCCACGCGACGATCCCATCCGTGTTGTTTTGTCCGCCGCACGGGGGCGCGCTGACCGCGCCACTTTTAAAACCGTTGATCGATCTGGCACAGAGTAAGGACACAGCGGCCCTTGTACTTGACAACGTCGCACTGGCGCGTGCGCTGCGTGCCGACGGCGTCCATCTGTCGGCGGGGGCGGACATCATCGCCCGCTTTGACGATGCCCGCAGCGTTCTCGGCGCAGGTGCAATCATCGGCGCTGACGCCGGCGGGTCGCGGCACGTGGCCTTGGAACTCGGTGAGGCGGGCGCTGAGTATGTTGGCTTTGGCCGTGATGGATCGTTGACGGCCACCTCTTCAACCCCAGCATCTGCGAATTCACCGGCCGACGTTCATGTGGCAAGTGGGGACGAAGCAACAGGTGAAATCCATGGCCCGCTCAGCCAGCGCGATTTGATTGCGTGGTGGAGTGAGGTACTTGAGGTGCCGTGTGTGGCCTTCGACGTGGCCGACGTCGACGGCGTTAGCGCCATGGCCGACGCCGGCGCCGACTTCGTCGCCGTCAAGAGCCCAGTTGAGGCATCACCCGCAGCCGTCGTCGATTGGTTTGCAAACTTGCTTCGTGCCGTGGAGCCGATTGATGCGTAGCGGGGCGATGCCGATCCGGGCGATGCACAAGCTGGCGCTCATTGCGGCCGCGGCACTTGGATTGGCTATCACGAGCGCTCATGCCCAGGATGCCAGTTCCTGGCCCGCCATGACACAAACGCCGGCGCCAAAATCCGGCGAAGCCAAGATCCTCAAGGCCTCGCCACCGCAAAAATCGCGTGAGACCCGCCCAGCCCCAGCGCCCTTGTCCGGCGATCAGTTGAGCCGCTTCAGCACGCAAAAACCCGTCAGCGAAGGCACGGGCGGTTTAGCCGGCACCAGCGTTGCAAAGACCAACCCCGGCAACGACGCGGCCTTTGACGCCTTCGAGCAGGGGCGCTATCTGGCCGCCCACAATCTCGCGATTGAAGCCGACAAGCGCGACGAACCACAAGCCGCAACTCTTCTCGGCCGCCTCTACCAAGAAGGCCTTGGCGTCAAACAAGATCCTGTTCTGGCGGCAAACTGGTTCAGGCGCGCGGCCACACTCGGCGATACCGAGGGCACGTTCGCTTTTGCTGTGATGCTGGCTGAGGGCGACGGCATCTTGAAGAACCGTGCTGGTGCCGCGCAATTGTTCGAAACGGCGGCGTCCAAAGGTCATGTGTTGGCGAACTACAATCTGGCGCTGCTGTACCTGCGCGGTGACGGCAAGCCGGAAAACCCCGATCGCGCCGCCTCGCATTTGCGCTACGCGGCCGAACAAGGTGTTGCCCAGGCGCAATATGACTTGGCGACGTTGTACGCGACCGGCGCCGGCCAGACGATCCAGCCCAACGCAACGGAATCAGCAACCTGGTTGGAGCGCGCAGCCGACCAGGGGCTTGGGGACGCCGAGTTGGAGTTTGGCGTGTCCCTGTTCCTCGGCCGCGGTGTTGAGCCAAGCAAATCGCGGGGCATGCTATATTTCAAATCTGCGGCCGAAAAGGGCTTAGCGGCGGCGCAAAACCGCCTCGCGCGCTGTTATGCGCTTGGGCTTGGGACCGACATCAATTTGCTCGAAGCGGCCAAGTGGCATGCCATTGCCCAACGCCAAGGCCTCAATGACACCGGCATCGACGCGGCACTGGTCAAACTATCCAAGGCCGATCGCGCGACCGCCACCCGTCTCGCTGATGAGTGGCTTGACCGGCAAGCGCTGCAGTAAGGCCGCACCTCACCTGATGCCTTCGGCTTCGGCAAAGGCAACCAAAGCCGCCTCAAAGCATCCCCGCGGCGCGCGCACCACGCCCGCTCCGACTTGGCCAACGCCGGGTTTTTTGTGGGCGACGCCTGTGTTGATGGTCGGCATGATACCGGTCTCGATAACTAGGCGAATGTCGATCCCCGTTGGCACGCCCTTGTAGTCCATAGCCGGGATGCTCCATTCGGCGTTTTCGCCAACGCAGATCTCGCCCATGGTGCGGGTAAAGACTGCGGCTTCCGACGCATGTCCCGCGCCGATGAAGCCGACGACGGCTGGGGCCGCACCCATGGCAAAACCGCCGAGGCCGATGGTCTCGACAATGGCTGAGTCGCCCATATCCGGGTTGGCGTCGGCCGCCGTGTAGCCCGGGAAATACAGCCCCTGCGGCATCTCAACGGGCGCCGTGAACCACTGATCGCCCGTGCCCGAGACGCGGATGCCGAAGTCGGTGCCGTTGCGGCACATGGCGGTGACCACCGTTGAGTGTGGGATGTTGCGCGCCGGGTCGGTCATGGCTTTGCCCATGGCCATAGCGTCGTTGTGGAAGAACTGGTCATTGGCGCCGATAAACGCCAACGCCTGCGCGAGGTCCTCTGACGTGGTCGAGGTCCGCGCCAGCGGGGCCGCAAGCTGTCGCAGAAGCAAACCAGAGCAACCGACGTTACGCTGGTGCATCTCGTCACCCATCGAGAGCCCGCGTGCGATCAGCGGCTTCAAGGCGACGCCACCCATCTGCGTGAGTGCGCGAGACAAGGCAGGGCCGAGGCCGCTCGTGAGCCAGCGAATGCGGTCGAGCACTTCAGCGTCATTGCCGCCAAAGCGCATGACTTTGCCCAGGCCCTCGTTGATGGCGCAGTAGGCGCGATTGCCGAACGTGCGGTTCTCGACCACGAGCAGCATCTGCGAGCGCGTGGTCATGCCGGTCATGGGGCCGACGCAGTCGTGGTGGTGGTTCGGCTCGAAGGTGAACGCGCCGGCGGCGGCCATGCGTTCAGCCTCGTCGAGATTGGCGGCCCAGCCCTCAAACACGGCAATGCCGGTGATGGCGCCACGCATCGGGCCGCACATGCGATCCCACGCGATCGGTGGGCCGGAATGCAAGATCATGCGGTCGGCCAATTGCGGGCATGCCTCATGGGCGGGGATGCAATCGACGAGCACCGGAGCGGCCGAGAGTATCCGGCGGAGCGCCTCGGCATTGGCTGTATCAATACGGGTTGCGATGTCGGAGGGCATTTCGGGCATGCGGGCACTCTTGCCAGGATTTTGGCGGCGCAGACCCAAGGGGCAAAGCGTAAAGCAGCAGCGATGTCCAGGCCGGCGATTTCCGAAGTTGCCGTGAGCCCCTGCAATTAGCGGCCGCGGCGGGATTGTAGAAAGGCGAGTGTGCCTGCAGCAAATGCTGCACAGACCGCCCACATGACAGCCGTCTGCAGGTCGGCGCCATTGACGAAATGCTGCAAGACAAAAAAGAATCCGCCGGCAAGGACCGTATGGCCAGCGATTTTCAGTGTGTCGGACATTAAAGTACTCCCGGGAGGCAAGAAAGCCCCGCAGCAGGGCTGCAGGGCTTCCTCACGTAGCGCGGTCGTCGCGCCTCAGTGCGTGATGTTCTTTTCGCCCTGATCCTTGATGAAGATCATGCCGATGACGAACGTCATGAGTGCGAACGCAACCGGATACCAGAGGCCGTAGTAGATATCGCCGGTGCCGGCGATCATGGCGAAGGACGTTGCTGGCATCAGGCCGCCAAACCAACCGTTACCGATGTGGTAGGGCAGCGACATGGCGGTGTAACGGATACGGGTCGGGAAGAACTCGACCAGTGCCGCCGCGATCGGCCCGTAGAACATGGTCACGTAGATCACCATGATCGTCAGCAACCCGATCAACATGAGTGCGCGGCTGTCCGTCAAGGCGCCCAGGAAGCTGGTCACTTTGACGATGTTTTTGTCGTTCGCCGCAGGATAACCAGCTGCGACCGCAGCCCTCGACACGTTGGCGCCAAAGTCCTTGTCAACCACAACTGGGTTGCCGTTGACCGAGACGGTCGTCACTGAGCCGGATGGCCCAGGTACGAGCGTGTACTTGATGGCCAAGTTGGCAAGAGCGCGGCGGGTCGTGTCGCAGGCCAGCTTGAATTCACCCGTGGTGGCGCGATAGCCGGTCGGGTCAAACACGCTGCCACACGTCACTGGGTCGGCTTTGATCTCGACTTTGACCTTTTCAAGGGCCGTTGCGAGCTGCGGATTGGCGATATCCGTCATCATCTTAAACAGCGGGAAGTAGGTCAGTGCTGCGATGAGGCAACCTGCCAGGATGATCGGCTTGCGGCCGATCTTGTCTGACATGATACCGAAGACGATGAAGAACGGCGTGCCAAGGATGAGCGACCAGGCGATCAACACGTTGGCCGTCAACAGGTCGACCTTCAAGATGCTCTGCAGGAAGAAGAGCGCATAGAACTGGCCTGTGTACCAGACCACGGCTTGACCAACGACGAGGCCAAACAGGGCGAGCAGCACGATGCGACCGTTCGAAAACCGCAGCATGTTCGCGATGACCATCAGGATCACGGCGAGTAGCCCCATGAGCGCATAGAACATGAGCCCCATATAGGCGAGGATGAAGGCACCGATCAGGACAGCGGGAATGCCGAACTTCAAGACCATCGGCCACTCACCGAAGGCTTCGCTCAGCGGCGCCTTGGATTGCGTGCCCTCTTCTTTCATCTTCTGGTAGGCTGGGCTCTCGTTCAGCGTCAGACGGATGATGACCGAGATGATGAGCAGAAAGATCGAGGCCAGGAACGGAATGCGCCAGCCACCTTTGAGACCGAAAAACAGCGGGTAGGTGTTGTTGAACTCGTCTGCCGTCATGTTCAGGCGCAGGCCGACGATCACGAACAGCGAGAGCAGCAGACCGAGGGTCGCCGTGGTCTGGATCCAGCTTGTGTAATAGCCGCGTTTGCCGGGAGGTGCATGCTCGGCAACGTAGACAGCCGCTCCACCGTATTCACCACCAAGAGCCAGACCCTGCGCCATGCGCAGAGCGATCAACAGGATCGGTGCGAGTGTACCCCAGGCATCATAATCGGGCAGAAGGCCAACGAAGAACGTCGACAAGCCCATGATCACAATGGTCAGCAGGAAGGTGTATTTCCGGCCAACGAGGTCACCGAGGCGGCCGAACACGAGTGCGCCGAACGGACGCACGAGGAAGCCCGAGGCGAATGCCAGCAGCGCAAAAATCGCCTGTGTGCCGGGATCAAATTTGGTGAAGAAGCGCGCGCCGATGACGGCCGCGAGCGACCCGTAAAGATAGAAGTCGTACCATTCGAAGATTGTGCCGGCCGAAGACGCAATAATTGCCTTGCGCTCCTCCCCAGTCATTCCGCCGCTGCGTGCAGCAGCCCCTGCCATTGCCATAGTTTTGCTCTCCCTAGTGTTTAGAGGCGCGCTGTGTTTTGTTTTTGTACGCTTACCTTCGGGGGCGTGCGCGCGCCCGAATCCCCATTCCAACCGGTGCACTATAGCAACGGATCGGGCACAAAGTCGCCTCATTCCTTCGGATGAGCCGACCGCACACACACAGCAATTGCATGTGGCAAAAGAGCACCGTTTAGAAAACGTTCCGATCCTTCGGAGCCGGAAGCGCGCTCTAAATGATGGCCTGGTCGCATTTTCTTCGACGAACCGGAAAGCCATTTCGTCGGAAAATGTTCTAGCGGGCAGGGACGCGCACGATGTTGGCACCGAGCGCATTCAGGCGCTCATCGATCCGCTCATACCCGCGCTCGATCTGCTGGGCGTTGTTGATCGTGCTGGTGCCCTCAGCGCATAGGGCCGCCAACAGCATCGCCATGCCAGCCCGGATATCTGGGCTCTCGACGCGGGCTGCCCGCATCTTCGACGGGCCGGCAATAATGGCCCGGTGGGGGTCGCACAGGACGATGCGCGCGCCCATGGTGATCAGCTTGTCGACAAAGAACATGCGGCTTTCAAACATCTTCTCAAACATCAGGATGACGCCGTCGCACTGCGTCGCCGTGACGATGGCAATCGACATCAAATCCGCTGGGAAGGCCGGCCAGGGCTGATCCTCAATCTTGGGTATATGACCGCCGAGGTCCGCGCGGATCTTGAGCGACTGTTCGGCCGGCACAAGCAGGTCATCGCCGAGAGCATGACAGATGATGCCGAGCCGCTCGAAATTCATCAGCGTGGAGCGCAAGTGCTGCACGCCCGCATTTTTGATCGTGATCTTCGAGCGCGTCACGGCGGCAAGGCCGATCAACGAGCCAACCTCGATATGATCAGGCCCTATCTTGTGTGTGGCCCCGCCGAGTGGTCGGCCGCCGTGGATGGTCATCGTGTTGGTACCGATGCCGTCGATCTTTGCGCCCAGCGCCACAAGAAAAGACGCCAGGTCCTGAACGTGGGGCTCGGAGGCGGCGTTGCGCAGGATCGTCTGGCCCTCGGCCATAACGGCGGCGGTCAAGGCGTTCTCGGTCGCTGTCACACTGGGCTCATCGAGGAACACGTCGGCGCCGCGCAACTTGGCGGCCTTAAATTCATAGTTGACGTCGGCTGAGACCCGAGCGCCCAACTGTTCCAGCGCCAGGAAATGCGTGTCGACACGTCGGCGGCCGATAACATCACCGCCCGGTGGCGGCAGCACGCAATGGCCAGCCCGCGCCAACAGGGGCCCCGCCAGCAGGATCGAGGCGCGGATTTTCGCGCACAGCTCCGGATCCAGATCGACGGGGCGCAATTCTTTGGTCGTCATTTCGAGTGTATTTTGGGCGGTCCACTTGGCATCCGCACCTACGGAGCGACACAGATCAACCAGCACTTCGGTGTCGCGAATGCGCGGCACGTTTGTGAGCGTTACGGGTTTGTCAGTCAGGAGTGCTGCAGCAATAATCGGCAGGGCTGCGTTCTTGTTGCCGCCGGGCTCGATGCTGCCATGCAGGCGACGCCCGCCTTCGACGACATAGCTGACAGACTCTCGCGGGTCGGCTGCGGCCATGGGTGCCTCGGGTGCGGGGGATTTAACCGATTCGTATGCGTCGCGACCGCTTTCCGGGAAAGTCAGGGGCTTGGCAAGGGTATCCCTGCAAAGGGCTTCCGCTTGCTCGGCGTCAGCTGTGGGCGCTGCACAGGTCAGTACACCAACGCTGAGGCCTCTCTATTCTGCGGGCGGCACGAACTGGGCGTGCCGCCGGGCTGCCGGCAGCTGCCACCAGGGCACATTGGGCTGGTCGTGATGCTCGTGATGGTAGCCGAAGTGAAAGCACGTCAATAGGGACAACCACGGCGGCAGGTCGTTGGAACGGGTGCGGTGGCGATCATCGACCATGTCGGCACCGGGTTTATGCGGGAGGTAGGTACCAAACACAAACAATTGAATCGAAGACAAAATGGCTGGCAGAGCCCAGAAGAGCAGCACGTTCGCAATATTTGCTTTCAAGACGAGAATGTACACCCCGACCAGGGCATTGAGCATCAGGTATTCAAACAAGCCAAAGTAGTGCCGCATGAACGACACGTACCAAGCGACAAAACCGTGGGGCGGGCGGTCGTCAAAATCCGGATCGCCGGCTGTCCCGGAAAAGCGGTGGTGCTTGTGGTGTTCGACGTTCAGCGGGCGAAATCTAAACCCAGCATAGAGCGCCAGACAGAGTTGTCCGATGGCGACGTTCACGCGCGGGCGATAAGGCGCGAGTGATCCATGCATGGCATCGTGGGCGACAATGAACAGGCCAACTGAAAGCCACGTCAAGGCCGACACGAGTGCCGCCGACAGCCAGAGCGGCGTCGTCGACAGGTCGAGCAGGAAAACACCGGTCACGTGCAACGTGATCCACGAGACGATAATTGCCGCCGCGAGCCCCAGGCTGATGGCGGTCTGGCGCGGAATTGACAGAGGGGCCAAACGGCGCGGTATGGTAGCAGGGGTCATCGCCCAACGCCTCGTTTAAGTGGCTTGGCGCACCGCTTTTGCATCATCGCCGCTCGCATCTATCGTCCGCCGTTGGACCAACTACCCGCCTGTATAGAGAGCCTGAACCCTGGAACCTAGCCCCCAAGATGGCACGCAGCCCAAGACCGAAGCTGACCGCGCGTAAGACACCTGCACCGAAGCGGATCAACGTTGCGCTGCAGGGCGGTGGCGCCCATGGCGCTTACACATGGGGCGTCCTGGATACGCTGCTGGCGGATGAACGGATTGAGATTGAGGCGATATCAGGCACGTCGGCCGGAGCGATGAATGCAGTCGTTGTTGCCGAGGGGCTGGTCGAGGGCGGCCGACCGAAGGCGCGCAAGCAGCTTGAGCATTTCTGGCGCACGGTCAGCGATGACGCGCTTGGCGTCCCGCTCCGGCGAACCGCCTGGGACATGCTATCGGCCAACTGGAGCCTCGACAACAATCCCATGCTGGCGTTTGTCGATGCCATGACGCGGGCCGTGTCGCCCTACGTCTTGAACCCGCTCAACTTGAACCCCTTGCGCGAACTGCTCCGGGCGGAGATCGATTTTGCACGTGTCCAATCCTGCACAGCTGTGCGCTTGTTCATTGCGACGACAAACGTCAACACAGGCATGGGCCGCGTCTTCACTAATGGCGAAATCACCCTTGATGCCGTGCTCGCCTCGGCTTGCCTGCCGCATCTGTTCCAGGCCGTGGAAATTGACGGCATTCCCTACTGGGATGGCGGTTTTACGGGAAATCCGCCGCTCGCGCCGTTCCTGCACAGCTGCGAAAGCCAGGACGTCCTTCTGGTCCAGATCAACCCGCGAGAGCGCCTCGGCACACCGCGGTCCGCGCGCGACATCATGAACCGGATGAACGAGATCACCTTCAATGGCGCGCTGCTGAAGGACCTGGAGCACGTCGAGTTTGTAAATCGTGCCTTGCGCGGCGGGGGATTGAGCGGGCTCGGCTACCGCGAGATTTTCCTGCACGGCATCGGCGGCGGAGATGACTTTGCCCAACTGTCAGCCTCAAGCAAGCTCAACGCCGAGTGGGCATTCCTCATGCATTTGCGTGATCTCGGCGAGGCCGACACAACCCGCTGGCTCGCCCAGAACTTTGACGCGATTGGCCACCGCAGTACACTGCCGGCTCAGCCGTTCGATCACGCCAATGAACCGCCTAAACCCTCAATAGGCTAGAGTTCAGCGGTTCATGGACATGCTGGCAGATCCGCCGCCGCCGGACATGGACGCCGTCAGCGTGTTGCCGGATATGGTGATCCGAATTGAGCCGGAGATGTTGAACTCGAGGTTCTGAAATTCTCCGACGTAGCGCGATGCATTCACGCGGGTCAGCTCGGCGGTCTGCGTGACTTTTGCTGTTGCGTTGGCGCATGTGGCGCTCATGGAGGCGCCGTTTCCCGATGGCGAGAACGTGGCGCGGCACCGCACTTTTTCCACGTTTCCCGATTTGAGTGTTACTGTTCCGCCGCCACTCCAAGTGCCCCCAATCGAATTTTGCTGGGCAGAAACAGTTGTTCCGATACATGCCGCAAAAGCTGCACCAGCCAAGATGAGACGTCGGGAGGTCATCGCAATACTCCTTACACCGGGTGCTAATGAAATTGTTTCAATAGGGGACGTTTTCAAGGCCGCAAAGGCGTAAAATTAATCAATTCCCCGTTTGGTTGCAGCCCAGTCATACTGTGTGGCCATTTGGCGACGGCGTGCCAACAGGTAACCGGCCACGCCGAACAAAATGAGCACTGCAATGTCGATCAGATAGTTACGCATCGACAACAGGCGCTCCTGAAACAAGGCGTACTGCATGAAGCGCACGACCAAGCCAAGACAGAGCAAATAGCCGATCACTTGCCAGAATGGCCGCCATGTCTCGGCTATAGCTTTACCGGTAACATAGGCGACCGAGCCGCCGAGGATGATCGTGCAGAGCAGGAAAACCCAGGGACTGGCATTGTAGAGCGTGTTGAACATAGGTGGACTTGGCTCTTCGATAAAACTTCAGGGCTCAATGCCGTCCGCCTTCAAGATAGGCCGCGCGGATTTCGGGGCGGGCGAGCAGCTCTCGGCCGGTTCCGGTCATGGTGATGTTACCGTTGACCATGACATAGCCGCGGTGGGCGAGTTTGAGGGCATGAAACGCGTTCTGTTCCACGAGGAAGATGGTCATTTTATCCTGAGTGTTGAGTTCTTTGATCACCTCAAAGATCTGTTTCACGATCAGCGGTGCCAATCCGAGGGAGGGCTCGTCCAGCATCAATAACCGCGGGCGGCTCATGAGCGCGCGGGCGATAGCCAGCATTTGCTGCTCACCACCTGAAAGGGTACCGCCGCGCTGGTCCAGGCGCTCCTTCAGCCGGGGAAAGAGAGCGGTCACGCGCTTTAAGTCGGCCTCAAAATGCACACCACCGATCACCTCGGCGCCCATTTGGAGGTTTTCAAACACCGTCATACGTCCAAAAATGCGCCGCCCCTCGGGTGACTGAGAAATGCGTAGCTTGGCAATGTCATGCGTCTCCATTTTCGTGATGTCGCGGCCGTCGTAGATGATGCGGCCTTCTTTTGCGCGCGGCTTTCCGAACACGGTCATCATGAGCGTCGACTTGCCAGCGCCGTTGGAGCCGATCAGCGTGACGATCTCGCCTTCGTTTACCGTAACATCGACGCCCTTCAGCGCGACGATGCTGCCGTAGGCTGAGACAAGTTTCTCGATTTGTAACAGGGGCTGGGACGACGGGGGCTGCACCGAGGGAGGCAGTGGCGCGCTCATAGTGTCACCCCAGTCTCTGCGGCCGCTTCGAGCACGTCTTCATCTTCGACGCCAAGGTAGGCGGCGATGACCCGTGGGTCGTTTTTGACAAC
>JANNXS010000083.1:0-22394 GCA_031409695.1 Hyphomicrobiaceae bacterium | reverse complement strand
CCGAGCGCATCGCCAAGGGCTCAAAAAGCTTCGCCGGTGCAGCCAGACTGTTTGATGCGAACACGCGGGCGAGCGCATTCATGCTCTATGCGTGGTGCCGTCATTGCGATGATGAAATCGACGGGCAGGTGTTGGGCTACGGTCGGCAGACCAATCGTCGGCCGCCGGCCGAAGTATTGGCTGAACTGCGCGCAAAAACGATCGCCGCAACGCAAGGCACAGCCTCAGAGCCGATCTACATTGGCTTGCAGCGCGTCGTGCACAAGCACGCCATCCCCGCAGCCCATCCCGAGGAACTGATCCGCGGCATGGAGATGGACGTCGAAATGGAAACGGCGGGGCGGCGCTATCAATCACATGATGAGATGTTGGAGTATTGCTATCACGTGGCCGGTTGCGTTGGCGTGATGATGGCCATGGTGATGGGCACCACGGATAAAGCCATTCTGCGCCGGGCGAGCGACCTCGGTATCGCCTTCCAGTTGACCAACATCGCGCGTGATGTGGTGCCGGATGCGCGTGAAGGGCGTTTTTATCTGCCTTCGGATCGGATGGCAGCCCATGGGTTGACGGAACAAAATCTCAGCGCACCGGAAAACCGGGCGCGTGTGTTTGCGGCCACGCAAGAACTTCTTGATGATGCCGAGCGGTATTACGCCTCCGCCCAGGCGGGTTTGCCGCATCTCCCCTTCCGGTCGGCATGGGCTGTGGCTGCGGCGCGGCGTGTCTATCGCGATATCGGGGGCATTGTACGACAGCGTGGCGCGGCGGCCTGGGACGTGCGCGCATCGACCAGTCAGCTGCGCAAAATTGGCGGCGTCGCGTTGGCCGGGATCGATGCGGCTCGAACACGGGGGCAGGGGCGGGGCGCAACGCTTGGCGACAGCCTGCGGGCGGGGTTATGGACACCGGCGTCATTGAAGTAACCTTGCAGTTCTTTGCATTTACAAAGGCGTCCGCGCGTGGCGCTGGCAGGGGAGCCATGAGCCAGAAAGCAGTCTATGCCGCCGACAAGCCTTTTTCCGATCGGTAGACGTTGTGGGGTCAGACCCGCTGAACAGGTCTGTGCCCACCGGCCGTTGCGCGGTTTTCGGGCACAGCTGATGTGGCGATTGCCCCTGCGCGAGGTTAACTGTCCCTCCGAATCCGATTGTTTTCCAGTCTGTTCCGGGGGTACATCCCAATACACCTTGCAAGGACCTGACACATGGGACGCCTCTTCCGCATTCTCAGCGGTTTTCTGTTGGCATGCTTCGCTGCGGCGGTGACGATGCTGCTGTTTGCCTTCACGCCGAGCCAACTGTCCGATCTTGCCCCGGAGATCGCGGGCCAACATCTTGACCGTGTCTGGGCTCTGGCAACGCATACAGCAATCTTTGCCTTCCCGTTCGCCCTGATCCCGATCCTACTTGGTGAGGTCCAGCGCTGGCGTGACTGGGCCTATTACGCAGCGGTTGGTATCGCAGTCGCCCTGCTTGGCTTCTGGATCCAGGTGAACAACGAAACCGGCGGCAGCTGGTCCGTACTCGACAACAACGGTCCACTGCTGAAGTTCCTCACCGAGGGCTTTGTTGGCGGCTTGGTCTACTGGCTGGTTTCGGGTCGCCTTGCCGGCCATCACCTCTTGACGACAAACGGACGCCAAGGTCTCGGCCACGGCAATGACAACAAGCCTGCAAACACCGTTAAGACGGTAAAAATGGCTGGCGGAAAGCGTTGATTTTTATCAGCTTTCCTTGGTCTCTGAGCTTTAGGCTGGCCGCTTCCAACGGCCGGCCTCGTCGTATCCAGCCGAGCCGTGACGTCGACGCGTGAACGTGCTAACTCCGTCGGACGAATGGGACGTCATCGATGCTTTTCCAGCTTTTATTCGGCTCCGGCCGGATGCAGACCTACACGGTACACGAAGGGCCGTCGCGACCGACGGACCGGATTGACCGGGCTGAAGCCCTTGCCTTCGTCAAGGACGGCTTTTCGCTGCAGGCGTTCCTGCTCGGGGCGCTGTGGCTCCTTATGCAGCGCCTGTGGCTCGGGCTTGGTCTCTACGTTGCGGCGGTGGTGAGCATCCTGTCGGCCAACGCATGGCTCGGGCTGCCAGCCATGTCGACATTGATCGCGTTGATCGGTCTGCATGTCATCGTCGGTTTCGAGGCGGACACGATCGAGCGGTTGGGACTAGAGCAAAAGGGCTGGCAGTCCCTAGGCTCGGTGTCGGGTACCAGCGCGCTCGATTGTGAGCGCCGTTTTTTCGACACGTGGCTGCACACGCAGCCCGTACTTGCGCCTTCTAAGAGCCCCGTCCTTAACACCCCCACCACGGCCAATCCTCGTGCTCCAACCTCAGCAACTGCCCGCGGCGCGGTTGCCCAGCGGCTCGCAACGCTGTGGACACGGGCGAGGTAGCTCGGGCCAAGTAGCTCGGGCCTGCATTTTGGTTGGCGACCGCTTGGTGCCGCCAACAGCGACAGCGCCGACTGAACCGGATCACCCGCGGTAATGGGCGAATTGCCCTTTGGCCCGAAAGCGTTCGAGATAAGCGGGAACGATGCTCGCAATCGTGTGTGGCTCCATGACTCCCAGCCCTGACAGCGTGCGGCCTTCGTCGAGAGCTGATTTACTGACAACCGTATCGCCCTGTAACATCCGCACTTGATCGACGGTCAATGGCCGCAAGGTGTTCGGCAACGGTACAGTCATCAGCGCACCGAGCTTGGCAAACCAGAACGGCATCGGGAAATTCGGCTTCGAGCGACCAGTCCAGGCCTGCGTCTTGTCGAGCAACTGGCGGAACGTGAACACCTCGGGGCCGCCGATTTCGTATATCGTGCCGGGTTTGCCGTGGCCCGCAACGGCGTTGGTGATCGCCTGGGCGAGGTCGCCAACGAACACCGGCTGAAACTTTGAGCTGCCGCCGACCACTGGCATGATGGGGGACATGCGCGCGATGTTGGCAAAGCGGTTAAAAAACTGGTCCTCCTGGCCAAAGATAATCGAGGGCCGGATAATGATTGCGTCTGGATGTTCCTGCAGCACGGCGGCTTCGCCAGCAGCTTTGGTGCGACCATAGTTGCCAGGTGATTTTGGATCGGCGCCGATGGCCGAGACATGGACGAAATTGCGCACGCCAGCCTGCCAGGCGGCGCGGGCGACGGCGCGGGCGCCCTCGACGTGGACGGCGTCGAATGTCTGCTGGCCGCTCTTGTGCAGGATCGCGACAAGGTTGATCACGCAGGTCGAACCTGCCACGGCCCGGTCCACGGATTGAGGGTAGCGCAAGTTCGCCTGTACCGCCTGAATCTGGCCGACAGACCCGCTGGTCTGCAAATGGCCCGCAAGATCCGGTCGGCGTCCGGCCGCTCGCACGCGCCAGCCGTCCCTGGCAAGGGCGCGAACCGTATATCGCCCAACAAAACCCGCGCCGCCAAAGACCGTGACCAGGCTGCCCGCCTCACGTCGCGATGCCATTGTGCCGCTCCTGTTGGTTTCACGGTCTCGCTCGTCATACCGTTGGCAGGGCATAGCTGTCGCAGGCGGCCGTGTGAAGGCGACCATGGACCGCGGCAGGATGCTTGATGTCGCAAGCTGCAAGGGCTCGGTCATCGCCCGGAAGCGTCGTTGTTTGCCCAAGTGTCGACCAGGCATTATCTCAGGAGCAAAATCATGCGACCGCCGTCGTTCTCAGCTCAGGATCCAGTCAATCGGCGCATGTCCGAAAGTGCCGAGTGCGGCGTTGATCCGCGAGAAGGGCTTTGAACCAAAAAATCCGCTGCGCGCCGACAGCGGCGAGGGATGTGCCGATTGGATGACAACGTGACGTCCCGTTCCGATCACTTCTAATTTTTTTTGCGCGTGCGTCCCCCACAGAACGAAAATCACCGGGGCCGGACGGGCAACGAGCGCCCGGATGATGGCATCGGTGAACGTTTCCCAACCCTGTTTTTGATGGCTCGCCGCCGCTTGCGCGCGCACGGTCAGCACGGTGTTCAGCAGCAGCACCCCCTGTAATGCCCACGGTTCCAGGCAACCGGTGTTGGGGCGGCCGATGCCAAGATCCGATGCGAGCTCCTTGTAAATGTTGACGAGGCTCGGCGGCGGCTTCACGCCCGTTCGCACGCTGAATGCCAGCCCATGCGCTTGGCCGCAGCCGTGATAGGGATCCTGCCCGAGGATGACGACGCGAACGTCGGCGAACGCGGTCAACGCGAGGGCGCTAAAGACAGCTTCCGCTGGGGGAAAGACATCATGTGCGGCGCGCTCAGCGGCGAGGTAAAGGTCTAGTCTGGTGAAGTAAGGCTTCGCGACTTCGGGCTTCAGCACCGTGCGCCACGTGGATGGGATCTGACTTGAAAGGTGGCCTGTCTGGGTCATGTGCCAGGGCCGATCACACACCCCTATTGCCGCCCAACACCTTGCGCGAGATGACCACGCGCATGATCTCGTTGGTACCCTCGAGGATCTGGTGCACGCGCAGATCACGCACCAGTTTTTCCATGCCATAATCCTTCAGGTAGCCGTAACCGCCGTGGATCTGCAGCGCTTCGTTGACGATGTCGAAACCGTAGTCGGTGGCAAAGCGCTTGCCCATGGCGGAGTACATGCTGGCCTGGGGATCCGCACGGTCGAGGGCGTCGGCGGCACGGTAAATCATCATGCGGCCAGCTTCGAGGTTGGTCGCCATATCGGCAATCTTGAACTGCAACACCTGGAAATTCGCTAAGTTCTGCCCGAAGGCTTTGCGCTCGAACATGTAGTCGCGCGCCTTGTCGATGGCGAAGGCTGCCGGCCCAAGCGAGCAGGCGCCGATGTTAATACGCCCACCATCGAGGCCGGACATGGCGAACTTGAACCCGCGGCCCTCGACACCGCCGACGAGATTGAATGCCGGCACCTTGCAGTCCTGCAGGATCACCTGGCGCGTCGGCTGCGCGTTCCAGCCCATCTTCTTTTCGTTAGCGCCGAACGACAGGCCCGGCGTGCCCTTTTCAATCACGAACGCACTGATGCCGTCGGAACCCTCACCGCCGGTGCGAGCGAAGACAAAGTAGAAGTCGGTGGCACCAGCCCCTGAGATGAACTGCTTGGTGCCGTTGAGAATGTAGTGGTCGCCGTGCTTCTTGGCCGTCGTCTTCATGGCCTGCGCGTCCGAGCCAGAGCCGGGTTCGGTGAGGCAATAAGACGCGAGTTGTTCCATCGATGCGAGCTTTGGCATCCAGGCGGCATTTTGCTGTTCAGTGCCGTACTTGCCGACCATCCAGGCGACCATGTTGTGGATCGAAATATACGCCGAAATCGACGGGCAACCGTAGGCCAGCGCCTCCATGATCAACGCGCCATCAAGCCGCGACAACCCCGAGCCGCCCTTCTCCGCCGGCACATAGATCGTGGCCATGCCGAGCGCGGCCGACTCGCGGATGACATCGACGGGGAAGTGGGCCGTCTCATCCCATTCAAGCGCATGCGGGGCGAGGCGTTCCTTGGCGAACGTCAGCGCCATGTCCTGGATGGCCAGTTGTTCTTCTGTGAGGGCGAAGTGCATGAGGTCGTTACCTGTCCCAGAGCGTCCAAACATCCCAGCGACTTTTAAGGCCTGGAAGCAAGCGCTCGAGTTACGCGTTTCGGGCTTTGATGTAGGGGTCGCGCATGTTCAAACACGGCCGAAGATCGCATAGACTTGGCGCGGGCCGTCATCCGCATCACGCCGTGTGCCTGATCAAAAATCTGTAAACGCCAGCCGTCTCGGAATGCTCGACCAGCGTGTTCTTGGTTGCCTTGCAGAAGGCCTCGACATCCGGCACGGCGCCCGGATCTGTCGCCAGCAGCTCGAGGACAGCGCCTTTCGGCAGTTCGGTCAACGTCTTTTTGGTCTTCAGGATCGGCAGCGGGCAGTTCAACCCTTTGGTGTCGAGTGTCTTGGCGATGGTCTCGGACATGCGGTTCTCTCGGTCGGGCCAGTGTCAGTTCAGGCCAGTGTCAGTTCAGGCCGTACAGGTGCGCCTATAGTGCAATGCGGCAAGTGGTGCTACGGACCGGCTGGGCCCGGGGCGTGCTTTTGTTGGATGCTTGGCACTGCAGCGACTGCTACCCGTGGGTTAGCAAATGCTCCAACAAGCGTCGACGCACTTATCCGCCATCATATGGATTTGAACGTAGTCGAAAGCGACGCGCGCTTTCCCAAGCAAAACTGAGGACTGCGACATGTGGATCTCACACATTCCCTATGCGGATGCGACGGGCCGGCTGCGTCAGCTTTATGACCGCGTTAAAGGCCCTGATGACAATGTCGATAACATCATGCTGGCACACAGCCTGCGGCCGCACAGCATGGACGGGCACATGGCTCTCTACAAAAACGTGCTGCACCACGCGTCGAACACCGTGCCGAAGTGGTTTCTCGAAGCACTCGGCGTGTACGTGAGTATCCTCAATGGCTGCAGCTATTGCGTGGAGCACCATTTTGCCGGTCTGGCACGCCTCCTGGGTGACGCAAGCCGGGCAACGCAGATGCGGTCGGCGCTCGAGACGTCGCAGTTCGTTGGTGTGTTTGACGCTCCCCAGATCTCGGCGCTAGCGTATGCGCGCGCACTGACCACGGCGCCAGCCAACGAGGTGTCGCTGAAGGCCGGCATCGACGCCATGCGCCGCGCGGGCTTCGACGATGGCTCTATTCTTGAGGTCAACCAACTGGTCGCCTACTTCGCCTACGCCAATCGAACGGTCCTTGGGCTCGGCGTGTCAACGAAGGGCGATGTTCTAGGGCTATCGCCTAGCAATTCAGATGATCCCGCCGATTGGTCGCATCGGTGAAGCGACATCCGGTGAACCCCCAGGCGTTGTGTGTCGAGGCGTTGTGTGTCGAGCCGCTGACTGTCGAGGCGCTCAACGCGCTTTGCGAATCGATGCAGCACACGCACCACGTCGTGCAGTGGGGCGGCTCGCATGTTTGGAAGGTCGGCGGCGCCAAGGGCAAGGTTTTCGCAATTGGCTCCTTCGCCGGCAATGGCGGGCTGCAGGTGACCTTCAAATGTTCGCCGCTGAGCTATGATCTTTTGAAGGAGCAGCCGGGTCTGCGTCCAGCCCCATACCTGGCGTCACGCGGCATGTCCTGGCTTCAGCGCACCACCAATGAGTCCATGAACGACGATGCGCTTGCGGATTATCTGCGCGAGAGCCATCGCCTTGCGGCGCTCAATCTACCCAAAACCGTCCAGCGGCAGCTTGACCTCATCCTTTCGGCGGAGCCAGGGCCTTCGATGGAGCCAGGGCCTTCGGCGGCGCCAAGCCCAACGACATCGCCTAAGCGTCGCCGCACTCGCACGTAAAGTCTGCTTCAGACCAGGGGACCCGACATGGCACTACCCGAACTGCCGCAGACGGAAGCGGCGATCATCGAGATGACCAACGTTTTCCGGGCCGAGCACCGCCTCGGCGCCGTGAAACCGAACGGCACGTTGGCGAAAGCCGCAAAAGCGTTCGCGGAGTACTTGGCCCAAACTGGTAAATTCGCCCACGAAGCGGACGGTCGCCGCCCCGTGCAAAGGACCCAAGCCGTTGGTTACAAGCACTGCATTGTCGCAGAAAATCTTGCCCTCAACCAAGACGGTCGCGGCTTTGAGACGCGCGGATTGGCGCGCCAGGCCGTCGAGGGCTGGAAAGGCTCCCCACCACATCGGGCCGCTATGCTGAACCCCCACGTCACCGAGATCGGGGTCGGCATTGCCCAGGCGCCAGATGCAGCGCCCAAATATCTTTCAGTCCAGCTGTTTGGCCGCCCCCAAAGCCTGCAATACAGCTTCCGGATCGAGAACAAAGCGGGTGCTCCCGTCGCATACACCCTCAACGGCAAGCCGCAGACCGTGGCAACGAACACCGCAATTGAGCACACTGAATGCGTTCCCAACACCGTCGCTATTCCTAGTCTCGGGCGCACCTTCACGGCCGCGGACGGTACGGTCCTGCTGATCAAGCGGCTTGGAGACGGCATAGCCGTCGAGATCGTTGGTGGCAAAGCACCCTGAGCGTGGCACACGCCACGTTGGTTGCGGCGATCCGTCCGCGACGTTGTTGCATCACAATGCGGCACTATGCCAAGAGAACGAACAGCGGCGCCCGTGTAGCTTCGCATGATCGCAATGCATCACCGGTGGGGCGGTGAGAACTATAAGGGCGCCACAAATGGCTGTCGTCGTCGCGCTTGAGGCTAGAGACCCTGTTGAAAGTCTCCGGCCGATACTTGCTCTCGTGTCGGCTGACATGGAGTTGGTCAACCGCATTATTCTCGACAAAGCCGTCTCCGACGTCGAGATGATTCCAGAGCTGGCGCATCACCTGATTGACTCAGGTGGCAAGCGCTTGCGGCCCATGTTGACGATCGCTGCAGCAAAACTGGTCGGCTACCCGGGCGACGGACACATCAGGCTGGCGGCAGCCGTCGAATTCATGCATACGGCAACGCTCCTGCACGACGACGTCGTCGATGAAAGCGACATGCGCCGCGGCAAGAAAACCGCACGCAAGCTGTGGGGCAATCTCGCGAGCGTCCTGGTCGGTGATTTCCTGCTCGGTCAAGCCTTCCGCATGATGGTCGACGTCGGTTCACTGCCGGCACTTAAGATCCTATCAAATGCGGCGGCGGTCATTGCCGAGGGCGAGGTCATGCAACTCGCGGCGGCGAAGCACACCTCCACCACCGAAGACGCTTATCTCGCTATTATCAATGCCAAGACGGCGGCCCTGTTCGCTGCCGCAGCCGAGGTCGGGCCAGCAATTGCTCAACGGTCAGTAGACGAGCAAGCCGCGCTGCGCAGTTATGGCCGTAACCTTGGCATCGCCTTTCAATTGGTCGACGACGCACTCGACTACGCCGGCGACAGTTCGCGGCTTGGCAAGTCCGTCGGCGATGATTTCCGTGAGGGGAAGATCACCCTGCCAGTCATCCTTTCCTATCGGCGCGGCACGGACGCCGAGCGCGCCTTCTGGAACCGCACCTTGACCGAGGGCAAAATTGAGGACGGCGACTTAGAGCACGCACTGTCTTTGATGAAGCGCCACAAATCGATCGAAGCGACGTTCGAACGCGCACGACACTACGGATCAATTGCGCGCGATGCGCTGGCGATTTTCCCCGAGAGCGTGCCGCGCAAAGCGCTGGCCGACGTCGTGCAGTTCTGTGTCAGTCGGGCGCACTAATGTCAGGCTAAGACAAGTAACGCCTGATATTTGGAGCGAACTTGGCGTAACGCGCTGCATCATTACGGCAGGCGCGCTTCGCGATGCGAGAAATAGTTCTCAATCGCCGTCATCAGCGAACCCGTGACTTTCTCGCGCCAATCGTCAGACTTGAGGTTCTTTGCGTCCTGGGCGTTGGTGACGAAGGCGAGTTCGATCAGCACAGACGGGGTTTTGGCAGACTTAAGAACGCGGAAGTTTGCCTCACGGTCAGGATTGCTCATCATGGGCGTCGAGGCGCCCATGAACTCGATTACTGATTTCGAAAACAGCTGTGTGCGATCCTTATTGGCCTCGACCTCGCGCTTACCGAGGTTACCAAGCATGGCTGAGACGGCGCTGACATCGCCGCGGTTTGAGCGAATGGCTTCGAGCTCTTTCTGGCTGAGAACATTGGCCTCGGCCTCCTGTTTGGCCGAGCCCTGCAAACCTTTCGACGTCGAATCACGCAGCGAATAGATGGTTGCCCCGCGGGCGGCTGACCCGGCGTAATCGGCGTGGACCGCTATAAATAGTGCGGCACGATTGCGATCACCGAAGGCGCGACGCTCATCAAGTTCAACGAACTTGTCATTGTCGCGGGTCATGAGGACTTTATAGCGGCCAGAGGCGAGTAGCTTCTCCCGCAACTTGAGTGAGAACGCGAGAACGACGTCTTTCTCAATCGCGCCAAAGCGTTGCGCACCGGAATCGTGGCCTCCATGGCCAGGGTCGATGACGATAATCGGCTTATAGGCCGCGTCACGCAACAAAGGTCGCTGGGCGGATTTGGGTGCGGGCGGCTGTACGCCGGTTGCGCCCAACCCACTCAAAATCTGGCCACTGAGCCCAGCAGGTTTTGGCACGGTCGCGGAGTGCTTAGCGGCACCTACTGGGACAATATCGAGCACAAGACGCGGCGACTTGCCGTCTTTGCCCCGATCTAAGGTCGCCTTTTCGACGACGACCGCGCCTGTAACGTCTATCACAACCCGGGTTTTGCCCGGCGCGGCCTGACCGCCGTAAAATGACTGTACAAGTCCCACAGCCCCGTCAGCGGTCTTGTTCGGCAGCACAAGTTTCACTTCCGCGAAGTCAACGATAACGCGGTGCGGGTTTGGCAGTGAAAAGACCTGGAAATCAACGGCCTTTTCCAAGCCAATGACGAAGCGCGTGCGGGTCTTGTCACCCCCAAGCGTGGTGGTGGCCGCAACCGTAACGCCCTCCGCAAGTGGCTGAGTCGCATTCTGAATCTGCGCATGCGCGGGCAGACAGGCCGCGAGCGCGGCACACACGATCCAAATGGGGCGCACAACAGCGCGCCCGGCAAAAGCGGCACCCATGTCCTAGACCCCCGTCTACTCGTACACAAAAGCGGATGTCGTTATCTGCCGGAAGATTTAGACTTTTTCCGGCAGATTGTTGGGCGTTGTTATGAAACCTAAGTCGTTAACACTTGATTAATGCTAATGACTGGTTACCGGCCACCTGGCCGTGCCGACGGTGGTCCAGCTGCCGCAACGAATTGATATGTGACAGGAAAAGTCCTCTGAGCCAGTGAAAGCAGCGGATCTGGCACCGGAAAACGGGTCACGCGCACGGCGGCAATGGCCATGCGGTCCTGAGCATCATCCCCGCTCGAGGCTTTCACTTCGGCCCACTCAACGGCGCCAGATCCCCCAATCGTAAAGACAACCTGTGCCGCCCCGCCGCGCCCGCGACCTTGCGGCGGTTTGGTCTTGCGCAAGGCCGATCCAACGGCTGAGCGAAACCCATTGATGACGCCCGGTGGCGCCCCGGCCGCAGCGTCGCTTACAGATGCAGTGTCCATTGACCGCGAACGTGCGCCGCCGGCAGTAACAGTCGGTTGCTCAGGCGCTGAGATGACGGGTAGCGGCATCTGGATAATCGGCGGCTCGGTTGGCATCCGCAGCGCGGGCAAAGTGGCTATAACGATGTCGCTCGTTGGCACACTTGCGCCGGGCCTTTCGGGGATCGCCGAGACCACGGCAGGTGCGGCGATCGTGCCGGCGATTGAGACGAGGCCGTCGCCCTCGGTCGCGCTGGTCACGACCTCGTTGGCCGCCGAAGGACTGAACGTCCCAACCGCCGCCGACTCCAAAGCCTCGCCAACCAGAACGGTCACCTCGATCGCCGCAAAGCGCGTCCCGTCCTCGCCAAACACGCGCGGTTGTAGGGCGATGGCTGAAAAAAACACACCAGCGTGCAATGCGACCGCGGCCGCAAAGGCCAGGGCAAATCGGCATGCCCCGTGCGGTCGCATGGGCTGCAACGCAGGGCCCGCGGTCAGAGCGGTATCTTTCGAGGGAACGGTCATTCCGCGTGCGAAGAGCCATCGGTTGAGGCGGGACATGAAGCGGACGCCCAATCATCAGGCGCCGCCTTCATTCCGCAGCCTGACGTCCCACACTATCAGCCGCGTGGCCGGCAAGAAATCCTCCACTCTGACGGCTCCACAAATCGGCGTAGATCCCGCCTTTGTCGAGCAAGTCTTGGTGGCGACCCTCTTCGACAATTCTGCCCTCATCCATAATGATCAGCCGATCCATGGCAGCAATCGTCGAGAGGCGGTGGGCGATCGCAATCACTGTCTTCCCCTCCATCAAGTTGTACAGCTGTTCCTGAATGGCCGCTTCGACTTCACTGTCGAGCGCGCTCGTTGCCTCGTCCAAGATCAGGATTGGCGCATTTTTCAAAAGAACGCGTGCAATTGCGATGCGCTGTCGCTGGCCACCTGACAGCTTCACGCCGCGCTCCCCGACGTGGGCGAGATAGCCCTTGCGACCCTTGCCGTCTTCTAAGCCTTCAACAAAGCGATGCGCCTGCGCACGCTCTGAAGCGGCAAGCAAGTCCGCCTCACTTGCCGATGGGCGACCGTAAAGGATGTTGTCCCTCACGGACCGGTGCATGAGCGACGTGTCTTGCGTCACCATGCCAATCTGCGCCCGCAAACTGTCTTGCGTGGCGAGTGCGATGTCCTGCCCGTCGATCAGAATGCGCCCGCCTTCGATGTCATAGAAACGCAGCAGCAGATTGACGAGCGTCGATTTGCCTGCGCCCGACCGGCCAACCAAGCCGACCTTCTCGCCAGATTTGATCGTGAAGCTCAGGTTATCAATGACACGATTTGGATCGGCACCATCGATGCCTTTGACACGGCCGTAGTTGAACTTCACGCGTTCATAAACGATTTCACCCTTGGGTACGGTGAGTGCCGCGGCCGCGGGCGCGTCGGCAATGGCGTTGACTTTGGCGATCGTGACCATGCCCTCTTTCGCCGTCCCAATGTTTTCGAAGATGTCGGCCACGACCCAGAAGATCCAACCGGAAATGTTGATCAGACGCAACGTCATGCCGGTAACGACCGCAATGGCGCCGACGGTGACATCGCCCTTGCCCCACAACCAGATTGCGAGCCAGCAGGTGGAGACGATCAGGAGGCCATTGAGCGTCCAGATGACGAGTTCCATGGTCGTCAAGTTGCGGTTTGAGGCGTTCCAGCGCTCGAGCGCGTCGGTAAAGGCGTCGGTCGCATACTTATCTTCGCGGTCTGTGTGCGCGAACAATTTGACTGTCGAAATATTGGTGTAGCTATCGACCACGCGGCCAGTGACCATGGACCGGCCCTCGGCTGAGGCAGCGGATAACAACTGCACCTTCGGTACAAAGTACCACAGACAAGCAACGTAGCCCGCGGCCCACAAAACGACAGGTATGGTGAGGCGCAGATCCGCTGCACCAAACAGCAGCAGCGCGCCACCGAGGTGAATCAGGGCGTACCAAAGGCTCTCAACCGTCGCGACGGCCGACATGCGCAACGCGCCGCCGGTCTGCATGACATGGTTTGCGATGCGGCCGGCAAAATCGTTCTGGAAGAAGCTCAACGATTGGCGCAGCACGTACCTGTGTATCTGCCAACGCAAGCGCGTGGTCAGCGCCGGCGCGATCATCTGGTTCTTGATCAGATCGTGCAGGGTCGAAAACAGCGGACGCAAGACGAGAGCCGTGACGCCCATGCCGATCAACTTCCATTTATGCTCGGCGAAGAACTGGTCGGGCGTCTGCGCAACTCTCATCCAGTCGACGAGACTGCCGACCCAGGCCATCAACAGGACTTCAATCACCGAACCGGCAAAACCAACGGCGAGCAAAACCAGAAAAATCGGCCAGATCGGCTGCAGGTAAAACCAATAGAACGCCCACAGCGTGTCCGGCGGACGCGATGGCTGCGTGTCCGGAAACGCGGGGATGCGCGTCTCGAACCACATGTAGATTTTGGTGAGCATCGGCACGGAATAACCGAGGGCGCCGGACCGCGCAACACTCCAAGTGGTCGCGCGAAAACCTGAACCAGTGCGTTTACACCCAGAAACGCATGGCGCCCAACCCCAGTGTTGCGCGTTGCACTTGCGCCCTGATTGTCCACGCTAATTTAGCCGATGCGACTCGCAAACGGCGCAAGTACCCGTTCGGCTTTGACCCGTGATCCATCGTCGAAGACGACAACCGCCTTTGTCAGAGGGCTAGCTATCAGTGCGGATGCGCCGACGGCACATGCAGAAAAGATACCGCTGCCCTGTGGCCACCGCGCGTTCTCAACAGGATGTGTCGAAGCATTGCGCGATCCGACAACCACCAAGGCGAATGATCGCATCAAAGGAAATTCGCACACCGCATCTCTAAACCTCACGTCAGATCTGGGCCCCAAATCAATAGCGTAGAGCTCGCCCAAAGAAATGCATCATCGCGCGGCACGCTCTGTAAAATTGTCGAAATGCGGAATCCACTAAACCCGCCCTTAAATCTTTAATCGACCAAGAAAATTTCATTATTACGGCGTGGAACTCACCCCACCGTGCAATCGAACGCTGCTCCGGCGAATATGCGCCTGACGCCAATTTGGCTCTGATCAACGGCTCTGACCTTGCGAGCGACCTGCCGTCCGTTGACAAACTTCCGAGCCACACTCTCTTTCGCAGGGTAAACACTGGCAGCATAACGAAACTGCCCATTGTTGAAACGCGAAGCCAATGCTCCCAATCCTCTCCCCCCCCCGGTAGCGGCACCCACGGCCCGGCAGACTTTAGCGCGCGTGTCTTCACGAGCGCTAAACCAGGTGTCTGTATAATACACCAAATTACGAGCGCACGAAACGTAGTCGGGCTCTCTAAAGGCAACGCCACTGATCTAAACCCACGAACCTCACGACGATTGATCCCCCATGCGTCATTTACGTTTGCGTCAATGACAAGTCCGGTTTGGGACATATCTCGACTGAGCCCATAAACGCCAACAACATCCTTGCCTTCTTTCTCTAAGCGCGCGCTCAACGCTTGGAGCGCGTCGACCTCTAAAGCATCGTCCCCATCGAGAAACAAGATCGAATCACAGGCCCCCTCGAGCGCTGAAAAGCCGGTGTTGCGTGCGGCACCCGGCCCGCCGTTAGCCTGCCTCACAATTGATATGCGATGATCATTTTCAGCCAGTTGCCGGGCAATTTCGGGCGTCTTATCCTGGGATCCGTCATCAACGACAACCATTCGCCAATCCGACATCGTTTGCCGGATAATGCTGAGCATTGCGTCTTTGACATAGGACTCTGAGTTATAAGTAATAATGACTACACCAACTGTCACGCGAAACTCTCCATCAGATCGTCTAATTCAACCTTGCTTTACGACGATACCCGTTACAATATTTAAAAGCAAGGCGCACACCCAATCCTCGGCACTTAAAAAATTAATGCTTCGAAATGGCATCGGTATTTATCCTAAAGACGCCGCCGTCCGTATTAATCGTCATCGCCAGCCCTAGGCGAATTCCAGTGAGTACTCCAATTAACCTCATTTTTATTGGGGGTCGGCGTAATAAAAATACCGATAGGGTAAATGGTTTTATAATCATAAGATAAATAAGCTCAATGAGTGGGCCGGCAGCTCGGTAGTGGCCGAGCCTGATGAGCTTAATGTACATCGCAGTAGTTCCAGCGAGATATCCGGAAAGTAGATCGCGGTATTGTTCAAAGGTCCGGAAGCCATGGTGGATCACGCCTGCGTCCGCGAGTTGGAACACGTGAAAGCCACTGAGAAGTGCTCGATATCCAAGATCTACATCCTCAGCGCCAGGTAATAACGTACCGGCACCCAAGCCGTGATCAGAGCCACCGAGCTTGATTATGAGGTCGCGCCGCACTGCCATTCCTGCGCCAATCCCGATCCCAGGGCTCTGTGATATCATCAAGCGGGTGATCAGCCGATTGGTCCTAATGGCAAGATGGGGAATGAGCCCTTTCATGTGATCATGCGGACCCGGCTGCACGTCGCAGTAGATCACCGCCACTTGGCGATATTTGTCAAAGACCTGCTGGATCGAGATCAACCAATCCGTCGGCACGTCGCAATCGTCATCCGTGATCGCGACGTAGTCTGCTTCGGACGCCCGAATGCCAATATCGCGCGCGAGGCCGAGGCCTTTCGTCGGCGTTCGCAGGTAACGAAACCGGTCATCGCCGGAAAGGTGGCGGAGAGCGAGCTCCGATAAGTCGTCTGTACTTTGATCGACAACAAGCAGCTTGAAGTTCGAATGTTCGTTTGCCAGGATTGAATTAATTGTCTGCAGTATCTTGTCGCCGCGATTGCGTGTGCACACCAACGCCGAGATCGTGCCGGAGTTTTTCGGCACCAGCGGTCGTGGCTGCGCCTCGCTGCCCGCACCGTCGAAGTTGATGACATGGTCCACGGCCTGCTCCTATACTCGCAGTACGACACCCGTCGTTCAAATCTTTGCCAAAATCCGCTGCGCTGAGGCGATCACGCGCGCCTGCTCTTCGTCCGAAAGGTTGTAATAGAGCGGAAGCCGGGCCAAGCACGATGACACCCGGTCGGTGTTCGGCAGGGCGCGACCGTTGTGGAGGGTCTGCCCCTTCGGTGAGGAGTGCAGTGGCACGTAGTGAAATGGCGTCGCGACGCCGGCCTCACGCATATGCGCAATGAACATCTGCCGGTGTTGGGGTACTCTGAAAACAATGCCGAACAGGTGCTGATTTCCGCTGACCATGTTCGACGGACCGATCACGTGCGCGCCGACGCGGTCGAGTGCGGCCCCAAGTTCGATGCGGTAACGCTCGTAGAGTGTGCGCCGTTTCCCCTGGATCGCTTCGATCTGCTCAAGCTGCGTCGACAGATACGCGGCATTGAGATCCGACAGCACATAACTCGAGCCAATGTCGACCCACGTGTATTTGTCGACGGAACCGTCGACGAATTTGCGGCGGTTCGTGCCCTTCTCGCGGATGTATTCGGCGCGGTCCATGAAGCGCGGATCGCGGACCACAAGCGCCCCCCCCTCTCCGCAGCCGATGTTCTTCGTCTCGTGGAAGCTGATGGCACCGAGCGCGCCGATAGCGCCGAGCGGTCGCCCCTTGTACGTCGACGTCAAGGCTTGTGCCGCATCTTCGACCACCGGCACCGCGCCTGCCACGTCGAGCAGGCTGTCCATGTCGCAAGAGTTGCCTGCATAATGAACGGGAATGATGGCGCGTGTCCGTGGCGTCATCAGCCGCGCGACGTCGTCAACGCTGATGTTGCCGTCGTCGTCACAATCGGCGAACACCGGTTTCGCGCCATGCACCAGAAAGGCATTGGCCGTCGACACAAACGTGAAGGACGGCAGGATGACTTCGTCACCCGGCACCAAGTCCAACAACAGCGCCGCCACCTCCATGGCATGTGTGCACGACGTCACGAGAAGCGCGGGTGTCTGGCCAAGCAACTCCGAGAGCCGTTGCTCACACTTGCGCGTAAACGGTCCGTTGCCGGACGTTTGCCGGCCAAGCGCCTCCGCTATGGCCTGCGCTTCAGTGCCGAGAAATGTCGGCTTGTTAAATGGGATCATAGGAGTCTTGCCTGTGGGAGACACGGAACCTGTCGAGGCAATAGTTGGTCAGACGGCGGCAGTTCTAAAGGCACGGACTTTATACTTGGTGACGACTACTCGATATCCAGCATCCCACCGTACATGGCCACCTGTTTCACGCGGCGATTCCACTCATCTAAATCCTTGTACCACTGCAGGGTGATGGTGCTGGCGTCCTTCTTCAAGCCTTGCTCGATCCGTTGATAAATCTCCTTCACGCCATCGGCGGCGGTCAGCGTCGCCTTGTAACCGAGCGCTTCGATCTTATCGAAGTCCACCCGGTACGAGCGATTGTCTGGGTCACCGTACCACTCAATCTCGACCGGTTTTGGTATTGTCTTTGCGACCAGTTCGGCCAACGGCCTGAGCTGATAGTTATTGGCATCGGAACCGACGTTGAAAATCTGGCCATTGACCCGCGCTGGCTCTGGAAATTCGAGCATGAAAATCTGCGCGGCTGCCGTATCGCGGACGTGTACCATGGCACGCCACTGCGTGCCGTCGCGCAAGAGCGGGAGTTTCCCGGTGGTCCATGCGCCATAGGTCATCCCGTTGATCGCGAGGTCAAACCTCATCCTCGGTGAGTAGCCGTAGACGGTCGCCTGCCGCAGCACCACCACCACAAAGCCATCCTCTGCCAATGGGAGGATATCGGCTTCCGCGCGCTGGTTGGCCTTGGCGTAGGTCGTCAAAGGATTTGTCGCATCGGTCTCCTTGCAGCGCAGATGCGGTTCTTGAAATCCGTATATGCTGCACGACGACGGTAGCACGTAGCGCTTTACACCCGCATGCCGGGCAAGTCTTGCGCAGCGGGCGCGAGCCTCATGATTGATTTGCCACGTCGCCTGCTCGTAGAGTTCACCACTTGGGTCATTACTGACGGCCGCGAGGTCGATGACATAGTCCACGCCCGCGAAATGCTCAGCACGGAGCTTTCGCACGTCCTCTTGCACCCGCTCGAGATGCGGACTGTCCGGAAGCAAATCGGGCCCAAAAAAGAACCTGTCAACCGCGCGGACGGCATAGCCCTTCCCGAGCAGCATCGGCACGAGGCTGGTTCCAATATACCCTCCTGCACCGGTAACGAGGACACGCTTCATGTTACAAATTCCATTCTGGGCCGACCACGCCGAGGCCTCTAATCCGGTATTCAGTTCCGCTATTTTCACCGACCGTCAAGTCAAGAGCTCGAGAGATGGTCAACGCGACCGTGGGGTACGGCCCGTGCCACGGCATCCGCGAACACTTATCGCGCGACCACCGAGTGAAACGGGTTATCTGGATCACCGGCATCGCGGAAGTCACGTCGGCAGAAATAGCCGTCACTGTAACGCCGCAGCGCGGCGAGCCCAATCATGCCACTGTTGTTCCGGTACGCTGCGTAGGCCGGGCAGACCTTGTCTTGCATCAGCGTTTGGCACGTCGACATGTCCATGCGGCCCGAGGCGTTGGCGCGCCGTCCATAGGCAACAGTCAAGTCCCACGCCAGCGTCTGGAGGGCTTTGCCGAGTTCCGGTGAAACATTCGATGGCATCCATGCCCCTTCGGGATTGTGACCGAAGAGGACCGCGTAGTGGATCAGCGCCATATAATAGCGGCCGATATCGCTCAGGTGCACAGTGTCCGAGAACAGCAAGCGCACGCGTTCAGCTGGTGTGCCGCCTGTGGCGCCGCGCACCGAGCCGTCCCAAAGTGCGGCGACCAGCTCCGCCACGGCATCACCCCCCGGCAGAACACGGACGCGGGGCATTGTACCTCGATCCGGCAGCTCCCGGTTCGCACGACTAGCGATGCACGCCCACATGGCCGAAACCGTACGCTCGTAGTCGACCCAGGCCGCGGGCGCGTCAGGATTCAAGCCGAGCCACGTGTGGTAAAATAGAATTTCGCCGTTGCGATTTCCGGCGACGAGATGTTTTGCGATCTCGACGAGATAGACCGCCGTGCGCTCCCTGCGAGCGATGGCCGGCAGATCGTGTCGCTCTGTTACGACGAGGACGTCATATACCTCGCCCGGTCGCAGGCGCTTCGGTTGGCGCAACTCCTCAGACACATCCAAACCGGTGCCAGTTCGGTTCTGGCCGGCCTGATAGCCACGCCAATTGGCGGAACTCGCGTCCTCGCCCTTGGTCCGCTGGCGCAAGAGCGAATAGCCAAGGACCTGCACCTCAAAATCCAGGCTTTGCCCGCGAGCTTCTGCGATCTGGGCGACGATCTCCGGAATGCCGTCGCTAAGACTGTGGCCGGAATAAAAAGCATTTACCTGATCGCGCGGCGCCCAAGTGGACGCCTTGACGTCACTGCGCGGCTCTTGGCTCATCGCGGGGGCTCCAGCCTCGAACAAAGTGATCACCGCTGTCACGGCGACCATGAGCATCCCGAGGTTCCGACCCGTCATGGCGAGCGTTCCGGTGTCATCACGACCACGCTGGTCGCGAAATGGCCGTCGAAAACGGCGAAACATCCAAGCAGCCGGTCAGTCACACGGAAGGGATCAGCGGCGCGCCGGAACACAGCAAAAAATGTACGCCCATCTGCGTTCACTTCCACAGCGAGGTCTTCGAACTCAAGGACAGCGTTGCTAAGTGTATATTGGCACTTATAGGCCGCTTCCTTCATGCAAAAAATCAGGTGCGCCGCATAACCGGGTGCGAAACCTTTGAGGTCGGCGAGTTGCGATCGCTCCTGCGGCGTCGAGACCGACGACCACAGGTCTGCAGTCAGTTCGTTTGCCGGTTCCAGATCAATTCCAATGGCTGTGACGCCCTGATCGCGGCGCCCAACTGCGGCGGCCGCCCAGGTGTTCGTATGTGTGATGCTGCCGACAATGCCGTCTGGCCATCCAGGCGTGCGGTCTGGCCGGCGAGGCAGCGACACCGTTGTATGGCCGAGTGTCTCCATGGCCCTGCGGGCACAATGCCGACCGGCTGCAAATTCCAGACGGCGTCTGGGAACGGCGCAAACGACGTCGAACGCTTCGTTGCAAGCCGGTTCAATAAACTCGGCTGTCAAGGATGTCTCGACGATCGCGATGCGCGGATCAAGCAATGACCGGAAAAATCCCATGGGGATTACCCTTTGCGTTCGATAGTGCGCGCCGTGAGAGCGTTTCGACGCGCTGCGGCACGACTTGCGACGCGACCTAAAAGTGGGTTCGGAGCGTCCCTGTTGTTGATATGCGCCGCCAGGCCGGCAACGGTCGGAAACCGGTATAGGTCCGTGATACTCAGATTGGGCGCGAAACTCGATTTAAGGTCACGCATGACCTGCACCGCGAGCAATGAATGACCACCTAGACTGAAGAAGTTATCGTTGAAGCCGATATGGTCGAGCCCAAGTGTGCGCTTGAACGCATCGGCTATGCGATCGGCATGGTCCTTTGCCGGGCCGACGACTGGTCCATCACTGCGGCGCTCGGCCACCACTTGCGGTGCCCGGGTACGTTCGGGACGCGGGAGAAACGCGCGGTTGACCTTTCGGTTTGGCGTCTGCGGAAACTTCGCCAGTGAGACAAAATGCGCCGGCATCATATGGTCGGGCAACGTCTGGCGGACATGCGCCCGCAGCGCTTCTTCCGAGAGCGCTTCCCCCTTAAAGCGCACGTAGGCGACGATCCGCGCATCGTTGGGCTTGTCCTCACGTACGACAACAACGGCCTCCGCGACGGAGGGGTGGCTGGCAAGCTGGGCTTCGATTTCCCCCAACTCGATGCGGTGCCCCCGCACCTTCACCTGATGGTCGACACGGCCGATGAACCTGATTTCGTCGCCATCGTCGCGGCGCACCAGATCTCCAGTCCGATACATGCGGCCGGTGTTCGTAAACAGGTTCGGTAGAAAGCGCTCCGCGGTAAGTGTGGGTTGCCCATGATAGCCGCGGGTGACGCCATCACCGCCGATGAAGAGCTCTCCGGGCTGCCCACGTGGAACCGGGCGGAGGGCGGAATCGAGAATATACAGCTGTGTGTTCGCGATCGGCGTGCCCAATGGCGCGACGCCTTCCACATCCGCGCCGATCGTCATCGTGGACGACCAAACCGTGGTTTCCGTGGGCCCGTACATATTCTCGATCGTGGCCGACGTCACGCTGCGCAGATCTCGCACCAGTGCAGCCGGCAGGGCTTCGCCGCCGAGATAGAGGTGGCGGATGTCTCGAAGCGTGTCGCGGCTGTCGCCGTCCATGAGAAGCATGGCGGCCATCGACGGCGTCATTTGCACATGCGTTACCCCGTGGGCGCAGATGAGACCGCCCACGCTGAAGTCGGACACAGCCCCGACGCCAAGACCTCCTTGGCTTGCCGCCGCCACAACTTCAGCCAGTGGCTCCAATCCGCCCATTGCGATTGGGATCGGCACACCGAAGTCGATCAGACATGCGATCTCGTCGACACCGATCGCCGTCACTTGCTCAAGGCGTGCAAGAGCATCGTCCACAGTGCCAAACAAACCGCTGTCATCAAAGTACCGCTCGAAGGCGAATTCGATGATGGCGTCGAGTTCCTCCGGATCGAGTGACCGCAGATCGACATCGACGGCGGACGCCACACCGCGCGGCCTCTTGAAGGCCGGGAACGCCCAGGCGTACTGCTTCACCAGCATAACCGCGCTGCGAAGGTAGGCTTTCATCGGTGCGCGCGCCTGCTCACGCACCACCTCGCGGTCTTCGCCAAGGAGCGTGTGCAGCATCAACGTCACGGTAAAATCGGACGGGTTACGACCTGTTTCGGCCAGTGTTTGCCTATAGATTGCGATCTTTTCGCCAACTTCCGAAATGGATTGGCCGAGCAGGTGGGTCAGCACATTGGCGCCGAGCCTCGCCGCCTCGCGAAAGGTCTCCGGATTGCCAGCAGTCGTGATCCAAACCGGAAGTTCGGCGCTCACCGGGCGCGGCTGCGTCACGACGCTCACGGTCTTGCCGTCGGGTCCGGCAAAGTCGACCGCCTCGCCGCGCCAGAGCCGGCGGACTGTCTCGACATCGCGCAGCAAGGCGAGCTTGTTCTCAGGCGGCGCATTCTCCGGACGTAGAACGAAGTCTTCCGGCATCCAGCCTGAGGCGAACGCTAGGCCCGCTCGACCGTTGGTGAGATTGTCGATCACGGCCCATTCTTCTGCCACTCGGGCCGGATGGTGCAGCGGCAGGACGCAGCTGCCAGCGCGGACATCGACATTTTTTGTGACCGCAGCAACAGCGGCGCCAGTGACCGAAGGGTTGGGATATGGACCTCCGAACGCGTGAAAGTGCCGCTCTGGCGTCCA
>JANNXS010000082.1:0-10699 GCA_031409695.1 Hyphomicrobiaceae bacterium | reverse complement strand
GAAAACCACTCCCCCGTTGGATTCCGGCGCTCTAACACACTTTCCGAGGCTTTGCCAGCAAGCCCCGGCGGGCCAATTCTTCGGATTCGCGAGCGAATGGAAACGAATCAGATCATGGCCATTCCACCATTGATATGAAGGGTTTGTCCGGTCATGTAGCCGGCTTCCCGGCTGGCCAGATAGACGGCGGCGGCGGCGATATCGCTCGCCTCGCCGAAGGTGCCGGAGGGAATCATCTGCGCAACCTGCTCGATCTGCTTCTCGTTCAGCGCTTGCGTCATCGCCGTCTTGATGAAGCCGGGCGCGATGCAGTTGGCTGTGATGCCGCGCGAACCCACTTCACGCGCGAGGCTCTTGGTCATGCCGATCATGCCAGCTTTGGAGGCCGCGTAGTTGCCCTGGCCAGGGTTGCCGATGATGCCCGACACCGAGGAGATATTGATAATGCGGCCGTAGCCCGTCTTGGAGCGCATCATGTGCCGCGAGCCCGCGCGCATGAGCATAAACGTCGATGTCAGGTTGACGGCGATGACGTCGTCCCACTGCTCGTCCTTCATGACCATGAACAGGTTGTCCTTGGTCAGGCCTGCATTGTTGACGAGAATATCGAGTCGGCCGCCGAGCGCCTTCACGGCCTCGTCGATGAGTTTGCCGACCTGCGCCTTGTCTGCAAGATCACACGGCACGACCACGCATCTCTCCCCGAGTTCGGCCTTCAGGGCGTCGAGTTTGTCGACCTGCCGGCCCGAGATCGCGACGGTCGCCCCCTGCTTGTGAAACATCTTCGCGATGGCGCCGCCGATGCCACCCGTGGCCCCCGTAACAAGGGCCGTTTTGCCGGTGAGGGAGAACATGCGGGGTGAGCCTTTCAAGCGAGCCCGTGGCGTGGGCCAGTGGTGTGGACACGTGATGTTGGCCAGCAACGTCGGATTCCCGGCGTTGTGGCGGGGGACTGGCCAGGGGTCAAGTGGGGGATCGAGGCGCTGCTCCGAGGTGCGTTAAGCGCTAGATCATGCCGGTGAATTGGACACTTGGCAGGATTGAATGAAAGCACGAATGGCGCTCAAGGCCTCCATCGGCTTATCACCGACGACGCCATGACCACAGTTTTCAAACACTTTGAGGACACCACGTGTGAGGCGTTATGCATAGCTGCATTGGTAGACTATGTCTCAATGCTCACGCCAGTTCAGGCAGCCAGAACCAGCCGGCCAGCCAAGCTGTGTGGGAGGGCCGCCGAAATTTCAACCGGAACGATGCGCCCGAGCATGGAGGCGTCGGCTTCGGCGAAGACCGACTGCAGGTACGGCGAGCGGCCAATCAATTGGCCGACGCGCCGCCCCGGCCGATCGAACAGAACGGGAAACACTTTGCCAATGCAGCTCGCGTTGAACGATGTCGAGAGTTCATCGAGCAGCTTTTGCAGGCGTAAAAGGCGCTCCGTCTTGACGTGTTCGGACAACTGATCGCCAAGCGAGCTTGCCGGCGTGCCCGGACGCGGGCTGTATTTGAACGAGTACGCAGCCGCGAAGCGGATTTCGCGCACAAGGTCGAGCGTGGCCTCGAATTCAGCATCGGTTTCACCAGGGAAGCCGACAATAACATCGGTCGACAAGGCGATCTCGGGATTGGCTGCGCGAATGCGGGTGACCAACGCCCGATACTCAGCAACCGTGTGCTTTCGGTTCATGGCCGCGAGGATACGGTCCGACCCCGCTTGGAACGGCAGGTGCAAGTACGGCATCAGCTTGGGCTCGGTAGCGTGGATCTCGATGAGATCATCGGTCATGTCGCGCGGGTGCGAGGTTGTGTAGCGGATCCGCTCAAGTTGCTCGATCTTGGCCAGTCGACCAATCAGCGTGGCAAGGGAAGCTGGGCGTCCGCTGGCAGCCACACCATGATATCCGTTGACATTTTGGCCAAGCAAGGTGAGCTCACGGACACCTTGAGAGACCATGAGGCGTGCCTCGGCCTCGACCTGGGCAAGCGGGCGAGAGAACTCGGCGCCGCGCGTGTAAGGCACGACACAGAAAGTGCAGAACTTGTCGCACCCTTCCTGCACAGTCAGGAATGCAGCCGTCGCACGTTTGGGCGTGTGGGCGGCGATAGAGCGCTCTGGTAGATGAGTAAATTTGTCTTCCTCCGGGAATTCAGTCTCAACGATCTGACGACCTGGATTTGTTTGGATCTCTTTAACAAGCCCGGCAAGGCGATGCGTGCCCTGCGGTCCGATCACGAGGTCGACTGACGCTTCGCGGCGCACGATTTCGCGACCCTCAGCCTGAGCGACGCAGCCAGCGACGGTGACGACGGTGTTTTTGCCAGCCTGACGGCGGGTTTCCTTGAGCACGCGCACGCGACCAAGATCGGAATAGACTTTGTCGGCCGCTTTCTCGCGGATATGGCACGTGTTAAGGACGACAATGTCGGCGTCGTCCATGGTCTCGGTCGGCGCATAACCGTCTACAGCCAATGCCTCCGTGATGCGCTCGCTGTCGTAGACGTTCATCTGGCAGCCGTAGGTCTTGATAAAGACCTTCTTCCGCTCTGGTTTGTCTGACATCGCCCACTCCAGCCCAGACCGTTGCGACCCGTCGCGCAAAACATGCCACGGCGACCGCCGCGTTGCCCTGATTCCTCAGCCGAAGGTCTCGGGTCATAGATGCAAGCGTGACAGCTTTATGAATTGTAAGCCTTTGCGCGCAGTTAACGTCGTCTCTATAGCTACACCGCAGTGCAGCAAAAAAAGCTGACGGTAAAGAAGGGATATCGAATATGGCGTTGCGGCGTTGCCACACGACCAAAGACGCGTCTGCATATCGCAGCGCGGCAAACAGCACAGTAAAGGGGGGCTCCCTCTACCCCAGCGCGATAACGGCTTCGCCCTTGAGAGCGACCACACCTTTGGAAGTCGTCGCGGTGAGGTCCAGCTTGGCACGGGTCTCGCCGTTGGCTTGAAAAACCTCGACAACTTGACCTGTACACGTGACCTGCTCGCCAACCCGTACGATTGACGCGAAGCGAACACCAAAGGAACGCACGGCGGATTGTGGGGCGTAGCCGAGAAGTGCGCGGGACAGATAGGCCATGCTTAACATGCCGTGTGCGAACACGTCGCTTTCGCCAGCGCGCTTGGCAAAATCGCTATCGATGTGCATCGGATTATGGTCGCCCGACGCACCCGCATAAAGCGCGAGAGTTGTCCTTGTAATCGGCTCAGTCGTGAGAGCTGGGATCGTATCACCAACTTTCACGAATGCAGTCTTGGGTTGGGTCGTCATCGGGCAATCCTCATGCGTCGCCGTTCAGGCCAAGTTGCGGATAACGACAACGCCACGGTTTTCGGCGACCAGAGCCCTGTCCTGGTTGGTTACCCGGGTCGATCGCACGAAGAACTCAAGCGCGCCGCCCTTCTTATCGTAGATGTCAGTGATCTTGGTCGCGAAGGTCAGCGTGTCGCCCGCGTAGACGGGTTTGTGATACGCAAAGTGCTGCTCGCCGTGCAGTATCCGCGAGATATCGATGCCCATGTCGTCCATCAGTTTATAGGCATTTGGCCGCCCCTGCTCCATGCAAAAGATCATTGTTGGTGGCAGCGGGATGCCTGGATGCCCGGCAGTTTTGGCAGCTGCCAGATCGGAATAGATGGGGTCAGTTTCGCCGATCGCTTTGGCAAAGAATGAAAGCCGCCACGCATCGACAGTCATCGAATGGGGTGGCAATTCGTAACCAAGGAACGTCGTGCGATCGATGGGCATGCGGGTGTTCCGAGACGATCTAGTCGGGAAAGCGACCCAACATTGTTGAACAGCGAACCGATGGCGTCAACCGGCCCCTACTTACCGGCCCCTGCTCACCGGCGCCGAACGGCGGTCACACGGCCAACATCCGATAACGCCCCGTGATGGTCAGCACCTCGAGGATATCGTCGTTTTGTGTGCCAAGGCCGATATTATGGATGACGCGACGTCGATCCGTGCCGGCAACAGTCGTGTTCGATATGATGCCGATGTGCGGCCGCCCGCCTGACCCAAGAACACCAGGCACAAGCATGGTCACTATATCACCCGGTTGCCAGCCGCCAGACACCGCACCAGTCACCGACGGTCGAGGCAACTCGGCCCTCTGTCGTGCAAAGAACACCTGCAAGTTCGGTACCCGACGATGATCAATGTTCGTGTCCGGACCCGTTAGCCCCCAGCGCTTCGGATACGCCCTAAAGTTCGCCTTCATGTCCGCATTCAGCGTCAACTGGAGATCGTATCCAAACGCCTGCCGATAGGCACGCACGATGACATCGGTGCACACACCGCGATCGATCGCCACGTCGCCGCCTGGAAAGGCAAGACGCACGTATGCGGCGTCATAAATGCGCGTTACTCCGATCTGGCTCTCGGCGGCCTCAATCAGTTTTTGCGCCGCTGGTTCAACGGTGCGTGCCAACGCGCGACCAAAAGGCACTGTCGCGGCCGACAGTCCGGCGAGCAGACTGCGGCGTGAAAGACGTGTCGTGTGTGTCATGACATCAGCATAGGCTTAAATTGTGCGCAGCTTTTGACGAGCAGGCGCCGCATTTCCTGAAAAACTCGAAAACAACTCGTTGGCTCATGCGTACGGCAATCGGACCTCAGGTCCTCCTACCAGCAATTTCAGCCTGGGACCTGCACGACACGCTGGACATAAATCCCCGGGGTTCCAACGGTTTCAGGGTCCAACCCGCCCGTGTGTTCGATGTTATGGGCTTGTGCGATCGTCAACGTCGCGGCCATCGCCATGATGGGATTGAAGTTCCGGCCCGAACCGCGATAGCCAAGGTTGCCCCAGCGGTCAGCGGTCCAGGCTTCGACGAGGGCGACGTCTGCTGAGAGCGCCAGCTCCATGATGTAGTCGCGGCCATTGAATGCCCGGACATCTTTGCCGTCGGCCACCCGCGTTCCAACGCCCGTCGGCGTGAAAAACGCTGGGATGCCAGCACCGGCTGCACGGATTCGCTCAGCGAGCGTCCCCTGTGGCACCAGTTCGAGTTCAATTCTGCCGGCATTGTAAAGGTCAGAAAAGGCCGGCGAGTTTTTCGGGAAGCTGCATATCATTTTGCGCACGCGACCATGATCGAGCAGCAGTGGGATACCGGACCCACGAGTCCACCCGGCGTTGTTGGCGATCAGGGTCAAGTCCTTGGCGCCTTGTTCAACCAAAGCGTTGATCAGGACGTCCGGCTGGCCAACGGCACCAAAGCCGCCAATCATGATGACGGACCCATCCTGAATGCCGACCACAGCGTCCGCATAGCTGTTCACGCGCTTGTCAATCATTGCCGGCCCCCATTTTCCGTGCGGCTGTCGCATGGCGCAGCATGGCATCCAAGTGGTTCAGCCACGCGCAACCGAAAGAAAGGCGCCTCAAAATCGGGCACGAGGTTCACGCCAAGGCCGCGTTTTCCGAAGCCGACGTCCTTAAAGGCCAGCCTTAAAGGCCAGCCTTAAAGGCCAGCCAACGCCGCCCGCAGCGCTTCGCGCGACACAGGTTTGGAAAGCATCGCTGCCAGACGCGGGTCGTTTCCTTGTTTGAACCCGTCGGCAAAGCCAGACATCAGCACGACCCGCAGCGAAGGGCTCACAGCAAAGGCCTTTGCAGCCAGCGCGAAGCCATCAAGTTCCGGCATTTGAACGTCTGAGATCAGTGCCTGGAATTTCTGAGGTGTAGCGGCCAGGATGGCATAGGCATCGGCGCCATTGTCGGCACTCACCACACTATGCCCGTCGGCGGTCAAGGAGACTTCCAACGCATTGCGCATCGCACTGTCGTCGTCTGCGAGAAGAATGCGAGCCATGATGATCCCCCGTTTTGGGTCAACTCTGCACAAGGCGTCCAACGAATGGCAATTCTCTGTAGCGATTAGCGACGTCCATACCGTAACCGACAACGAAAACCCGCGGACAGTCAAAGGCCTTGAAGTCGGCCTCCACCTTGACAGCACGCATGCCTGGCTTTTCCAAAAGCACGCATGTTGCCACAGTCCGCGCGCCGCGTGCCGCAATGAGATCTTTAGCAAAAGCCAGAGTGCGGCCAGATTCGAGAATGTCGTCGACAATCAACACGTTGCGCCCTGCAACGTCCGTCTCCATATCGCGCACGATCGTAACATCACCGGAGGACGTCATACCCGTTTTATAGCTCGACAGCGTCATGAAATCCACTTCCGGCGACATGCCGGCGCGATGCATGGCCCGGATCAAGTCTGCGGCGAAGACAAAGCTGCCCTTGAGGATGGCGACCACCACAAGGTTCGCAAGTCTCCGGTCGGCGATTGTCACGGCGATTTCATCAATTTTCGCGGCAATGCGTTCAGGCGCAATGACGACTTCAATCGTATCGGCGTGGATACCTGACTGTTTGGCGAAGTGCGCGGGCTGTGTGTCGGCCATGGCCGTCCTTGGACAAGTTACTTACCAGAAGCCTAGCAGTGCGACGCACAAAGGGGCAGGCCATATTTCACCAGATCGCTGACGGGTGCGAGATTTGCCTCGCAAGTTTGGCTCTGTCAGTCTGAGCCCGGCATGCAAAGGAAACGTGACGCTCAAATGACAGTGGTATAGTGCGAGCGGCCACACGGATTGACAGCCGGTAACAGCGCGAGTTTGGTCGGGCGGCCGCGCGTCGAGCAACGACTTGGATCTGACGATGACCACGACGAGCCCCACAGTTCTCAACGACGTGCGCCGCGGCACCTACCTCGACAGCGTCGCATTAATGCGCATGTCGCGAACAATCGCAGCCCTCGACGGCGTTATCGAGTGCGGAATGATGATGGCGACACCCGCGAACAAGCGCATCATGGCCGACGCAGGTGTGCTCGGACGAGGCGGTGATGCAGCTGGACCAGGCGATTTGGTAATTGCCGTCGCAGCCGCATCAGCCGCTGCGGCTGAGGTGGCGCTCGCGGCGGCAAGAAACCTGATTGATGCTCCGAAATCGAGCGGTTCGAGCGCTGCATCCTGGGCACCCCGGACCATCCGAGCGGCGGTCGCGGCCGATCCCGCGGCAAACCTGGCGCTCATCTCGGTGCCCGGTGCTTTCGCCGCAGCAGAGGGCCGCAAGGCCCTATCGCGCGGGCTTAATGTGATGATGTTTTCTGACAACGTGCCAATCACGGAAGAAGTTGCGCTGAAACATCTGGCGCGCAAAAAAGGCCTGCTGATGATGGGCCCGGACTGCGGCACAGCCATCATCAACGGTACGCCGCTTGGCTTTGCTAACGTGGTGCCGCGCGGCGATATCGGCATTGTCGGCGCCTCGGGCACCGGCATTCAAGAGGTGTCGTGCCTGATCGCGAACAATGGTGGCGGTATCTCACAGGCCATCGGCACCGGTGGTCGCGACCTGAAGGCGGCAGTCGGCGGCATCACCACGTTGATGGCCATTGATCTGCTCGATGCCGATCCCGGTACGCGCCACATCGTGATTATCTCGAAACCGCCAGATGACGAGGTAGTGGCGCGGGTCCTGGCACGAGTTGCACGGTCCAAAAAGACCTTCGCCATCTGCTTTCTCGGCGGCACGGACCATGCCATGCCGGCCAATGCCAAGGCGACGAAGACCTTGCGCGGCGCCGCTGATATCGCGCTCGGCAAAGTCCTGCCGCGAGACACCACGCGTCCCCAATCGCAACAAGGCAGGCGCATTCAAGGCTTATTTGCGGGCGGCACGTTGTGCGCGGAGGCGCAGGTCGTGGTGATGAGTTTCGGCGGTCATGTCTCATCTAATGCACCAGTGATAGGGGCCGTGAGCCCACAGGTTCCGAGCACACATGTGATGCTTGACCTCGGCGATGATGAGTATACGCAGGGACGGCCGCATCCAATGATCGAACCGGCCGTCCGTTCGACCGCTCTGGAAGCAGCCTTCCGAGACGATACGATCGGGGTTATCCTGCTTGACGTCGTGCTCGGTTTTGGCGGGCACCCAGAGCCTGTCGCCGAGATCGCGCGGGTGGCCGCGCAATTTAAGCGCACCGACAAGTCCTTGATTGCCGCGGTAACGGGCACAGAGCTCGACCCACAAGGGTTATCGCGACAGGTGAGATTACTTCGGGCCGCCGGCTTCGTCGTCATGGCATCCATGTCGGACGCTGCAGAGGCGGCGGCGAACGCGGTTGGACTTGAGCGACAACCCGAGCATCTTCCGTACCTCGATAAACGACGCTAGCGTGCCCCATGCCAAACCCGCCAGCCAACACCTTTGCCCACCCTCCCAAGTTGCCGAAGCGGTTGATCATCGCCATCGGCGGCAACGCGACGCATCCAGAAAACATCATGGGCACGTCGGAGGAGCAAAAGCACATCGCGAGGTTAACGGCGGAGGCGCTGCTGCCGCTGGCCGCGTTGCCGTCCATGGAGCTCATCATCACCCACGGCAATGGACCCGTGGTTGGTAAAATCCTCATGCGGCAGGCGTTAACGCGGGATCGCATTCCACCTATGTCATTGGATATCTGCGTGGCGCACAGCCAGGGCGGAATCGCGTATCTCCTCATGCAGGCACTGGAAAATGCGCTGCGCGAGCAAGATAACCATCGCCACGTCGCCTGTTTGCTCACGCAGGTCGAGGTCGATGCGACGGACCCGGCCTTTCAAAATCCGACCAAATTCGTTGGCGCGTTCTTCACCAAAGACCAATCGGACGCCGTCGAGACGGAACTTGGCTGGCGCATGAAGCAAGATGGACAGCGCGGTTGGCGCCATGTGGTCCCGTCACCGCTACCTCGACACATCTGCGACGTCTCGTTGATCGATGCCCTTTCGAAGCGCGGCACGATTGTCATTGCCGGCGGCGGCGGCGGCATTCCCGTGGTCCGCGGGCCCAAGGGCGTGCGGCATGGCATTGAAGCCGTCATCGACAAAGATCTGACGACCCAGCATATGGCGCGCGTCCTCGGTATCGATACGATCATGTTGCTCACAGCCGTGCCCAAGGTCGCCGTCGATTTCGGCCGACCGACGCAGCGCTGGCTTGATCGCGTTTCCTTGGCGCAACTAAAGCAACACGCGGCGGACGGGCAGTTCCCTGCCGGCAGCATGGGGCCTAAAATCGAAGCGGCCATCCGTTTTCTGGAAAACGGCGGCAAGCGCGTGGTTATTGCCAAGCTCGACGAGGCCGTTGCGGCCCTCCGCGGCGAGACCGGCACGCACATCGAGGCGGAGGATGCGTAAACTCGCGGAACTGCGCGCGGTCAGCCTCGGGCCGGTCGCAGCGGAGGTGTTGCGCAATGCGGCGCAGCTTGACGTCATCGCCGTATTCGAGCGCTCCTTCTATTTGATGGCGCCAAACGGCATCGTCTGTGTGGCACTTGAAGCGCTGGGGCCGGGGCCGATCAACGTGTTGATGACGCCACTTGCCGGGCTACAGCCTTGGACGGGTGGCTTACCGGCCGAAACAAAGGCTGTGACAAGTGCCGACCGTCTGACCGTAGGCACGGCGTTCACCATCGACCTCGCGACGGCCACGCCCTGGGAACCGCCACCCTGGGCAGCCGTCTCGGCAGCCGCCGCCGCCCGCGGGGTTGCTGAAGTGTTGCGACTCGCGCCCCTATATTTACCGGCCGACGGTCTCGCTGCTTTGATCTTCGCACCCGGCCATAAGGTTGCGCGCACGTTGACGGCGGAGGCCGCATCCGGATTGATTGCCGACCTGTTGCGCACTCTGCCAACGGATCTAACACGTGGTGCCTGGAGCGAGGCGGCCTTGCGATCTGCAACCCTATTGGTTGGCCTTGGCCCAGGCCTAACGCCGTCTGGTGACGATCTGCTCGGCGGCATGATGTTGGCACTCTCAGCCACAGGCCGGGCTGATATGCGTGACGCGCTCTGGCAAACCATCGGGGCTGAGCTGGATGATCTCACCGTCCCGATCAGCGCCATGCATCTCGCCGCCACAGCGGACGGTCTTGGCGCACAGGCCATGCATGAGATTATCAACGCCCTACTTGCCGGAAATGCTGGACATATCGGAGCGCTATTGCCGACGATGAATGCCATCGGCGCAACGTCGGGCTGGGATGCGCTGGCGGGCGCTGTGATGGTGCTTGCGGCGCAACGGTGAGGATGGAGCGCAATCGGCGCCGCCGTCCTTTGAGCGTCCAGGATTTGCTCCCAGGCCGGTCGGATGTGCCAGCAGTTGCGGACACCGTTGGAGCAAACAAAATTCAGCGGATATGGGTCGTCAAGAAACATCGCAAGGTTAAGCTGAGCACTGCGGTCTTGCAGTTCGCCGGCTGCCTGATAAGGTAGCGACAAAGCGACGAGTTATGTTGATGGTCACAGCTGTGATCAGTGATCGGGCTTATGGAAATTGAAGAAAGCAATTTTTTCGTTGAAAGAAACGAAAAACTGAGTGTCGAGATACTTGAGTTAGCCGAATATCGTTTGGAGAGATATTGTGACCCACCCTCCCTTTCGCTCAACACTATTTACAGCTGTCATAGCTGTGTCAGTCATCATTCCGCCATACAGTGCGTCGGCACAAGAGTTCGTTTCACCGGTACAAGGACAGTGGTTGGTGATTCAAGGCCCGCCGTGTGAAGGTCAACCGCTTGGCGGCAACCACTGCCAGACTAAAAGTAGCCGTTTTGCCTACGATTTGGTGCCGCACCCGCGAGGAACGTCTTGTGTCGGGCTTCCGATATATTCGCCATCGGCGGGAG
>JANNXS010000081.1:0-3793 GCA_031409695.1 Hyphomicrobiaceae bacterium | reverse complement strand
CGCAGGTCTTGTCGAGCTCTTCCTTGCGCCGGCCTGTGACGGCGACGGTCCAACCGTCCCCCTGCAGGGCGAGTGCGGCCGACCGACCGATGCCAGTGCCGCCTCCTGTGATCAGCGCGACTTTTCCGATGCCGGGAAGGGCCATGACTGCAAGCTCCGTATTGGGGTCAGACCAGCTACACCAATCCCGAAACGAGGGACAGCCGTCATCTGTTGCCTGCCGTCCAAGGCGGCACCAGTCAAGGCGGCAGTTCTAAATGTGGCCGGATGGGTAGTGGGCCGATCCGCACGTCGGTCTTGGGCCAATAGGGAGCGTCGCGCAGGCGACGAAACGTGCGGGCGGCGCTGTCGCTTTCGAGGGAACTGCGGACGACCGGAAAAGACTCCCAACTGGTGGCGACTGGCCCCGAAGGGGCCGCGGGTTGTAGCCACGGGTGAGGCGCAGCGAAACCCGTGGAGGCCATGTCTCAACGATCTGCCCCGGGAGGGGCAGAGGGACAGCGCGCGAAATGCCTTCAATCGAAGACCGGGCCTCAGTCGAATGCGTATCGCCGATCCACCTCGATGGCGTGCACCTCCAACAAGCGCATCAGCTCCGATTTGAAGTCTTCCTGTTGATGATGCTCCCGCTGTCTTGCGATGTACGCCTTCACCGCGTTTTCCTGTGATTTGCTGACGGAGAACGCGCTGTAACCCTCTTGCCAGGCGAAGCTCGCGAGCGGCGAATAGGTGGTGTGCAGCCATTTGCTCGATCTTGATTTTACCGTGCGCATCAAATCCGAGATCGAGCCGTCCGGTCGCCAGCGCAGATACATGTGCACGTGATCTTCGACGCCACCGATGCCGATGAGCACGCCGCGCTCCGCACGTACGATCCCGCCGATATATGGGTACAGCCGTTCGGCAATTTCTGCGCTGATCAACGGCTGCCGGCCTTTGGTCGAGAAAACGACGTGAAGCAATATCTGCGAGTACGTGCCGGGCATCGGCGTCTCCTTCGCCCCTCCGGGGCGAGCACACTGTTCCGTTCTCTCCACGGGTTGCGCGCCGATCGGCTGTGCCGACCGCCGCTCCACCCGTGGCTACACTCCAACGCCCCTCCGGGGCGTGCAAGGTCCGGCGTCGGCTCGGCGAAACAGTTTTGCCAAGCGCAGGCATCTTCGGCTTCCCGGCGTCGACCGTCCGTCTTCGGCGAAAGCTGCCGTAAGGCAGCAACGGTGCAGGTTTTTCGGATGTCGGCATGCGTGAGGGTGCGGCTGGCACGGGCCGACGTCCGAAAAGCGCCCAGGCACGAAATCGCGGGCAGAATGGGCTGCGGCGGTGCGGCTGGCTCTATGGGGATTCGAGGCTGGCTGCGACTGCGAACGTGACGCGCGACGGTGGCCGCATCGACCGCATCGACAGTATCTGCATCGTCAGGGTTCGGGTGCAGGCAAAGAGATACGCACTGCGAGCTGTTTGTCGCCTCACTGCCACGTGGTGAGCCGCGATGGCGCAAGCGGGCTCGATACCGGCGGTGAGCCAGCATGACATGTCGAACGGCGGGCTGTGTGATTTCATGATGTGTCGATCCTGATCACGATCGGCGTTGGCCGATGCCGCGGAGCGTGCCCGCGCGCGAAGACCTCGATGACCAGCATGCGGCCACCGCAGCACGGGCATGGGCGAGGCAGAACACTCGGCTGATCAGGGGCCGCAGGTTCCGGCTCGGGCTCGACAACTGGCGGGGGCACCCCGAGCAGCTCGCGGGCCTTGGCGACGTTGTCAGCGCGGTTGCCGTTGGCGAGCATTCCGTAATGGCGAATGCGATGGAAGCCCTTTGGCAGCACGTGACTGAGAAAACGGCGGATGAACTCGCCCGTGGCGAGTGTCATGACCTTGAAGCGGCCTTCGCCCTCGACGCGGTAGTCCTTGTACTTGAACGCGACCGTGTTGGCGTCGGCTGCGATGAGACGGCGGTTCGAGATGGCGATGCGATGGGTGTAGCGCGACAGATACGCAAGCACGGCCTCCGGCCCGCCGAACGGCTTCTTGGCGTAGACCACCCAGTCGCAGCGGCTGAGCGGGCGCAGGAAGTCGACGAAGGTGCCTGCGTCGGCCAGTGGTTGATGTGCGCCGAAGAAGACGAACTTGCCGGCCTTGTGCGCGTCGAGAAGCATCGCGATGACGAGACGCCGGAACAGGCGCGAGAGCACGCGCACGGGCAGAAAGAAGTTCGGCCGGCCGGCGATCCACTTCGATCTGTCAGCCGACAGTCCGCCGCCCGGAACGATCATGTGCACATGCGGATGATGGGTCATCGCAGATCCCCAGGTGTGCAGCACCGCCGTGATGCCGACACGGGCGCCAAGCCGTCGCTTGTCGGCGGCGATCGTCAGCGTCGCCTCGGCCGACGCCTTGAACAGGATGTCGTAGATGACGGCCTTATTGGTGAAGGCGAAGTCGGCGATCGGTGCCGGTAGCGTGTAGACGACATGGAAGTAGGGCACGGGCAGCAACTCGGCTTCCCGATCAGCCAGCCAGTCGCGCGCCGCCGCGCCCTGGCACTTGGGGCAGTGCCGATTGCGACAGCTATTGTAGCTGATGACGGTGTGCGCACACGCGCCGTTCTCACAGCGCGCAACATGCCCGCCGAGCGCGGCTGTCCGGCAGCGCTCGATGGCACTCATCACCTTCATCTGCTGGAGGCTGACATGACCGCGGTTGGTATCACGCCACACGCGGCCATGATCGCGGAAGATATCCGCGATCTCCAGGCTCGGTCGCGACACGGGCGGCGACTATGCCGACGACCCGCCGTTCGACTTATTGTTGCGACGCTTGGCCTTCTTGGCGGTCTTGTTGGACTTCTGGCGCGGCAGCGACAGCCGATCGAGCGGGCTTTCGACCGACGTGATCAAGCCGGTTGCCACGCGCGTGTAGCGCGCCGTCGTCTCCAACTTCTCGTGTCCGAGCAACGCCTGGATGGTTCGGATATCGACCCCACGATCGTAAAGGTGCGTGGCAAACGAATGCCGCAACGTGTGCAGCGTGAGCTTCTTCTTCAGACCCGCCGCCGCCACGGACTCGTGGAACAGCCGCGTGACTTGCCGCTGTGTCAGATGGAGCCCCTTGCGCCGGCCGGGAAACAACCAGCGCTCGCCGGGCTCAACGCCGAGGTCGTACTTGTTGGTGCGGACCTTCCACCACTCCTTGAGCAGTTCATACGTCTCGATCGACAGCATCACTTGGCGATCCTTGCGGCCCTTCGATTGCTCGACGCGCATGATGCCGAGCGAAGCGTCGATATGCTTGACCTTCAACTTGACGACCTCGCTGACGCGCAGGCCGGCACCATAGCCAATGCTCAGCAGCACACGGGGTTGCGTGGCGGCCATCATCAAAAGCCGCTTGGCTTCGTCGGTACTCAGGATCTGTGGAATCCGGGTCGGCTCTTTGATGTGAAAGATCTCGGCCGCGAGATCGTGCCGACGCAGCGTCACCTTCAGCAGAAAGCGCACGCCGGTCATGGTGCGGTTGCGGTTCTGGATGGTGAGGCCGCTCTCCAACAGATGCAGCTGGAACAGCCGCACATCGTCGGCCGTGGCCAGCTCGGGCGAGCGCTTCAGGTACGCCGCAAACCGCTTGCAGGCGCGCACGTGGCCCTTCTGCGTCTGCGGAACGAGGCCGCGGGCAACCATGTCGTCGATCATGCGCTGGCGCAGCGGGGAAATGCCGGTAGAGTTCGTCATGGGGAGTTCTGCCTTGGGTGAGGTTGCGAAGACCTCCATCCTCAAGTTGGGGCTCCCCACCC
>JANNXS010000080.1:0-6414 GCA_031409695.1 Hyphomicrobiaceae bacterium | reverse complement strand
CTGCTGCGTGTAGTAGTCGTCCGCATCCTTCAGCAGCGGCTCAAGCGCGGATGCGGCCGAAACATAGGCGTTCCCTGCGGCTTCAAGGTCCGTGTCGCGCGGGTCAGCAGTTGCGACCGATTCGACTTTTTTCTTGCAGTCGGCCGTGTCGTAGATCGTATATGTGCCGTATATAATCCTTTCTTTGCCCGTTGGCCCGGTCTTGCTCACCCAACTCAAATAGCGTGACCTCGACTCATACGCCCGACCGGACAGCCGATTGATACAGCCGACATAGGCGTTCAATTTGTCGGCGGCCATCTTGTCAGAGGTCGGTGGAGACTGCGCCACAACCGGACCTGCGTGGGAAACACCCAACACAGCCAGAACGCCAAGAGTGATGGTCAAGGGATGTCGGTGTGTCATGGGTCCTGGAGCGGCTCTAGAGGATCATGGCTCTGTTTTGGTTAGTATTTTAGCAATTTTCGACCAATAGTGCCAGACGGGGGTGCCGACGTGGTTGCGCGGACGTTAACACCCGTAACACCCGTCTCAGTCGCCGTGGTGGCGCGCCGTCTGATCCTGTCTCGGCAATTCACAAGAAGCCATCTGGCCCTTGAAACCATCTGGCCACAGGGTGCCATTTGGCATGTGATGGCCTTGGTTGTAAGGGAGAGTGACCTAACCTTCGGAGCGTCACATGTCGGCCTCAAAAGACGCAATTGTCGCAAGCCTGATCAAAAGCTTTGAGGCGGGCAAGCGTCACGAAGCCCCGTACCGTCATTGGTTTATCGGCAACTGCCTGCCAGCCGATGTGGCCGAGACGGTCCTGCATCTGCCATTTGAGGCCCCGGCGCTCGGCGGCGTGTCTGGCAAGCGCGAGGTTCACAACGCCACGCGCAAATACTTCGATGCCGAGAACATGGGCCGCCATGCTGTCTGCCGTGACGTCAATGAGGCCCTGCAGGACAAACGCGTCACGGGTTCCATCGACCGCATCTTTGGGACCAAGCTCGCCGGCACGTACCTGCGCGTTGAATATGCGCAGGATACCAACGGTTTCTGGCTTGAGCCCCACACGGACTTGGGCGTCAAGAGTTTTACGTTTCTGCTTTATCTGTCGACCGATCCACAGCACCGTGGCCTCGGTACCGATATCTATGACACCGCGAAGAAACACATTGGCACGTCACCATTTGTCCCAAACGGCGCCATGATCTTCGTGCCCTCCGACATCACCTACCACGGCTTTGAAGCACGCGAGATTACCGGCGTTCGTAAGTCAGTTATCATCAATTACGTCACATCGGATTGGCGCGCGCGCGAACAGCTGGCCTATCCCGATGCGCCGATCGCGTAGGTCTGTTTCCGGTCACAACACGCATCACTGTGCTGGATATTCTCAAGCCTCGGCGCTATGACAAGCGCGGGTAGTGTGGGAGTTGGGTTATGCGTGGAGCAGGCTTGGTGCTTGTCGGCCTAGGGCTGACGGTGATGTTAGCGGGTTTGGCCTACAGCGGCGTTAAGGACTGGCAGCCGAGTGCGGCCGCTGCAACGTGGTCATTCCTTGCGGGCATGCTGTTGTCGATCACGGGTGGCATTCTACACGGGCGCGACTAAAGCGTTTTTCGCCAACCGGACTCCGGTTTGGCGGTGGGGCATGCAACACATTGCAATGCTCGAGGCAATGCTCGACAGCGGTTACTGTGCCAAAGTCTGAGGTAAGCGCTCTGAGTGCGGCTGTTCCTTTGGTAACGGCGCAGGTCCAGGCGGCATCCTAAAGTCATCGCATGGTGCAAAAGCGGTGTGAAATCAGACCGCCACCATGGGGATTTGCGTCATGTGGGCTTTCATTGTGCAACATGGACTGAGCGTCCTTGGCCTCTGGATTACGATTTCCGTGCTCTGCCTTTTGATCAGGGCGTGGCTGCTCAAGCGTGGCGAGGCACCGGCATCGCTTCCCATGCAATCCCGTATCCTCGTTGAAAGCAGCGCCGTCGCAATTGTTGCGGACAGCTGGCTATTCGCAATTCTCTTTGAAGTGCTGTTGGCAGCGTTCGGTGAAACGACATTCGGCTTCGTCCTCGCCCTGCTGGTTGCTCTTGCCGCCTCGCCGTTGCAGCTCAAATTCGCGCTGAGAAAGTTTCGCCAGCCGAACTCCGGGGGCAACTGACGTTCCAGACTTGCAGTGCGGTTAACGAACTAACCGAAAACCTACAGCGCGCGACCCCTTGCCAATCAGTGCCGCGTCATGCGGGTTGCGACATCGCTCGCACCTCCGGACCCACCCACATGTTGAAACGGCTTTTGATCGCAAACCGCGGCGAGATCGCCGTTCGTATCGCGCGCACGGCCGCCGATCTCGGTATTGAGACCGTCGCCGTGTATGCGGCGGATGACACGGCGTCGCTGCATCGCACCGTGGCCACCACGGCAATTGCCCTCGAAGCCGCTGGGCCTCGCGCCTATCTCGACATGGCGGTTTTGCTCCGGATCGCAAAGGCGCAGTCTTGCGACGCGGTCCATCCCGGCTACGGATTCCTAAGCGAGAACGCGGCCTTTGCTGAGGCGTGCCAGACAGCGAAGCTCGTCTTCATTGGCCCATCGCCTGCAACTTTAGGGGCGCTTGGCGATAAGGCGCGTGCGCGGGAGATCGCAACGCAACTCGGCGTGCCCGTGCCGGCGGGAACACTGAAATCGACGAGCCTCGAGGGCGTGCAGCTATTTTTCGCGGGCCTGCCAAAGGGGCGCGCAATGATGATCAAGGCCGTTGCCGGTGGGGGCGGGCGCGGGATACGGATCGTGCGGACGGCGGACGAGGTGGCAGAGGCATATGTGCGCTGCCAATCCGAGGCAACGGCGGCCTTCGGCAACGGCGAGATCTACTGCGAGGAAATGCTCGCCGATCAGCGCCACATCGAAGTGCAGGTCGTGGGCGACGGCACGGGGCGTGTCATGGCACTGGGTGAGCGTGAATGCTCGTTGCAGCGTCGCCAACAGAAGCTGATCGAAATGGCACCGAGCCCCTCGTTGACGGATCATGCCCGGGAGGAGGTTTATCGCGCGGCGACAACAATTGCGGCGTTTCTGAACTACAAAGGTCTCGGCACGTTTGAGTTTTTGGTCGATGCCGAGCTCCAAAATGGTGTCCAGCGCGTTTCCTTCATCGAAGCAAACCCGCGCATACAAGTCGAGCATACCGTCACCGAGCGCGCCTATGGCTGCGATGTCGTTGAGTTCCAGTTGCGGATCGCGGGCGGCGCGAAGCTCGAGGAACTCCATCTTGGGGATTTCGGTGGTGTGGCGCTTGCATCTGGTCCTCCCTCGCGCATGGCCATGCAACTGCGTGTCAACGCCGAAACCATGCAGCCGGACGGCTCAGCCAAACCCTCAGGCGGCACAATTGTTTTGCTTCGCCTCCCCGGGGGGCCTGGCGTGCGCGTCGACACGCATCTCACCAGCGGCGCCGCCCTCAGTCCGGCATATGACAGCCTGCTTGCTAAAATCATTGTCGACGTGCCGATTGGCGATCACAGCCGCCTTGTTGCCAAGGCCGCGCGCACCTTGGTCGAGTTCGAGGCGGTGGGCGTTGGGACGAATGCGTCGTTTCTCGCAGCTTTGCTCGCGGACAGAGATGTGCAGTCAAACAGTGTCACGACGCGTTTCATCGACGCGCACGCTGGGCGGCTGGTCGAGGTGGCCAAAACGCACCCCCGCGCGCCCGTCGAGGTTGGCGGACCGCAACAACCCGTACCCAAACAACCCGTACTCAAACAAAACGTGCCAACGTGGACGCTGACCGAAGCAACGATCACCGCGCCGTTGCTCGGCAGTGTAATCTCCGTCGCGGTCGAAGCAGGCACAAGGGTCAAACGTGGGGCGATGCTGGCGGTGCTGGAAGCTATGAAGATGGAGCATCTCGTGGAAGCACGCGTCGGCGGTGTCATCCGTTCGGTCCATGTCGCGAAAGGCACCGTCGTCGATGAGGGTCAGCCGCTGTTTGAGATCGACGCGGATGGCGTGGCAGACAATGCGGATGAGAGCGGGCGCGCCATTGACCTCGCTCACATTCGGCCAGACCTGCAAGCCGTCATCGATGCACACGCACTTACGCTCGACGTCAACCGTCCCGAGCCGGTTGCCAAGCGACACAATACGGCCATGCGCATGGTGCGGGAAAACCTGAGCGATCTCTTAGACCCCGGCTCTTTCATCGAATACGGAGCCCTTGCGGTTGCAGCCCAGCGCGCCCGCCGTTCGCTCGATGATCTCAAAAAAAACACGCCAGCCGACGGCCTCATCACCGGAATTGGCACGGTCAACGCCGCGCACACGACGCCCGAAAAGGCGCGCGTTGCCGTCATGGCTTACGACTATACCGTGCTGGCCGGGACGCAAGGCAAGCTGAACCACAAAAAGAGCGATCGCCTGTTGCAGGTCGTGGCCGACTGGAAGATCCCGATGGTGATGTTCGCTGAGGGTGGAGGCGGACGTCCCGGCGACACAGATGCAGCGGCCGTTGCCGGCCTCGATTGCACCACCTTTAACATGTTTGCGCGCTTGGCGGGTGTTGTCCCACGCGTTGGTATCGTCGCCGGCCGTTGTTTTGCTGGCAATGCCGCGCTGCTGGGTTCGGGCGATGTCATTATCGCCACCAAAAACGCGTCTATCGGCATGGGTGGTCCTGCCATGATCGAGGGCGGCGGCCTTGGTGTTGTCGCGGCCGACGACGTCGGCCCGGTCAGCGTGCAGGCGCCTAACGGTGTCATTGATATCCTTGTCGAGGACGAAGCGGCAGCCGTCGCGGCGGCGAAGCAATACCTCGGCTACGTGCAAGGGGACCGCGCCCCTGGCTCGGCTGCCGACCAGCGGACGCTGCGCCATCTGATCCCCGAAAACCGCGTGCGCGTTTATGATATGCGCGCCGTTATCCATGCGCTCGCCGACGAGGGTTCTGTGCTTGAACTGCGCCCTGATTTCGGGGTCGGCGCCGTCACGGCGTTCTTGCGTATCGAGGGCAAGCCGTTCGGTCTTATTGCCAACAACCCCAAGCATCTTGGAGGCGCGATTGACGGTCCGGCGTCGGACAAACTTGCTCGCTTCATGCAGCTTTGTGATGCCTACGCGCTCCCGATCGTGTCGCTTTGCGATACGCCGGGCTTCATGGTCGGCCCGCAATCGGAGACCACAGCCACCGTTCGCAAAACCTCGCGGCTGTTTGTGACCGGTGCGGCGCTGCGCGTGCCTATGTTCACGGTCGTCCTGCGCAAGGGTTATGGCCTCGGCGCCATGGGCATGGCGGCCGGTGCCTTTCATGCACCGTTTTTTATCGTCGGTTGGCCAACGTCAGAGTACGGCGGTATGGGCCTCGAAGGCGCCGTCAGGCTTGGCTACCGCAAGGAGTTAGAGGCGGCCGGATCGCCCGAGCAGCGCGAGACGCTGTTTCAGGATCTAGTTGCGAAATCCTATAAAAAGGGCCGCGCCATCAACATGGCGAGCTTCCTTGAAATCGATGCCGTCATAGACCCAGCCGACACCCGCCGCTGGCTACTGCGCGGATTGGCCAGCGTGCCGACGACCCTGCCGCCGAGGCGAGCGTTTATAGATACGTGGTGAGGATCACGTCAGCAGACGCGGGGCCAGATCTGGTCAGCGGCTTGGCGCGCGTGCCTCACAGTGTCCGCATCCAGAACTGCATTGGCTTTGACGTCTTCTCGGTGTGGCCGACATCGGTCCAGTCGTAGTGCGCGACCAAGTCTGGCACGCTGGCATAGCCGCGCTTCCTCCAAAACGCATCGAGGGGCGAGTAACCCTCCGGTTTTGCGGGGTGATCCGCAGGCCGCAGGACGCCGCAAAAAGCCGTGTGCGTTATATCTTCGACCTTGCGGGCTGCCGCCTCGCGCTGATCAAAGAATGCGTGGCCGATACCACGGCCGCGGTAGCTCGCACGCAGAACGCTTTCGCCGAAGTAAAAGATGCGGGTTGGATCATAGCCGGCCTTCAGGAAGGGGGCGGCGAATTCGGGCTCGTGGCCAAGTAACGGAGCCGCCGTCGCACAGCCTATGATGGCTGCGCCATCATAGGCCGCGACGATGACGGAACCAGCAGTGGCCGCGAACTTGTCGAGATAGCGCTGCTCATAGTCGAGCGTGCCGGCATAGAGATATGGCCAATCCCGGAACACTTCGATGCGCAGATGTGCCAGAGCTGGCAATGCTGCGCCGAACTTATCCTGGGTCAGCGTCTCGATGCGGATCGTCACTGCTCTTGCCTCAGGTCTGGCCTCATCCCTTCGAGAGCGTCACGAGCTTGTCGAGTGTCGCACTGGCACGGCCATCGTCGAGGGCTGCAAAAGCCAGCGGCACACCGTCTTTTAACGATCCCGTCCTGCCAGCGATCATCAGCGCTGCCGCAGTATTGATGGCAACTGCATCG
>JANNXS010000079.1:0-1628 GCA_031409695.1 Hyphomicrobiaceae bacterium | reverse complement strand
CGTGTTGACACGTGATGGGGTCATCGAACAGCTTGGCGAGACCCACACGCTCCCGGCGACCGCGGATGATGTGATCGACGCCCATGATTGCATTGTCACACCGGGCCTGGTCAACACGCACCACCACTTGTTTCAATCGCTGTGCCGCGCGGTGCCGGCTGGCCAGGACGCACCACTGTTTGGCTGGTTACAGGCGCTGTATCCGATCTTCCTCAGGATGGGGCCGGAGCATATCCGCGTTTCCGCCATGACAGGGCTTGCGGAACTCGCACTGAGCGGCTGCACCTGTTCGTCGGACCATCAATATATGTTTCCGAATGGCGCCCGCCTCGATGATGCCATTGAAGGCGCGCGTGCGCTGGGTATTCGCTTTACAGCGACGCGCGGATCAATGAGCATCGGCGTTTCGAAAGGTGGCTTACCGCCGGACGCGCTCACCGAGCATGAGCCGGACATCCTGCGCGATTGCGAGCGGGTCATCGCGGCGTTCCACGACCCAAAGCCACACGCGATGATCCAGATTGCGCTCGCGCCCTGTTCGCCGTTCACGGTGAGTGAGGGCCTGATGCGAGACACGGCGATGCTCGCACGCCACAAGGGCGTGCGGATGCACACGCACCTCGCCGAGAATGTCGAGGACGTCGCCTATTCGTTGGCGCGCTACGGCAAGCGTCCTGGCGACTATGCGGAGGCACTCGGCTGGACGGGCGACGATGTCTGGCACGCCCACTGCGTGCAACTTGATCGGTCTGAGATACAACTCTTTGGTCGCACGGGCACGGGCGTTGCCCATTGCCCGTGCTCCAACATGCGCCTCGCCAGCGGTATCGCGCCGGTGCGCGCGATGTTGGACGCCGGCGTGCCCGTTGGCCTCGGTGTCGATGGCTCAGCATCGAGTGATGGAGGCCATATGCTCAACGAGGCGCGACAGGCGTTTTTGCTCCAACGCGTCAGTGGAAACCCGGCCGCGCTGACGGCGCGGGCGGCACTAGAATTGGCAACACGGGGCGGCGCGCAGGTCCTCGGCCGCTCGGACATCGGCCATCTCGCCCCAGGAATGGCGGCGGATTTCAGCGTTTGGCCGACGGACACGATTGAGATGGCGGGCGCCGATTGGGACCCGGTTGCGGGGCTCGTGTTGTGCGGCCCGGTCAAACCGCGCGATGTAGTCGTCGGCGGACGCGCGGTCGTCAAAGACTTCAGGCTGACAACCGTTGACACACCAGCCCTCGTCGCGCAGCACCGGGCACTGGTGCGTGGGCTGATGACGTGACCGCTAAATAATCCGGGTCAACGTTCAGACAGCCCTTGTCGCCGAAGGATTGGTCTTTGACCAACGCAGCTGCCGCCTTCGCGCCCCGGGACGTGAACGGAGCTTTGCTCATGCCTAGCGTCACACCGTATAGTTCAGATGCATGCGCCCGCCGTCGGGATAGATCGTCTGGCCCGTGATGTAGCTCGACTCCGACGACGCCAAGAATGCCGCGATAGAGGCGATTTCCGAGGGCTCGCCCATGCGACCGAGCGGCGTGCGCGAGAGGATCTTCGCCATGGCGGCCGGGTTGTCGGCGACGGCCTTGACGATCTCGGTGTTGATCGTGCCCGGGCCAATGGCGTTGACGCGGATG
>JANNXS010000078.1:0-5439 GCA_031409695.1 Hyphomicrobiaceae bacterium | reverse complement strand
AACGAGCAACCAGCTGACGCTCAACACTGCGTTTTCGCTGGTTTCTTGTTTTGTGCCGGATTCACCGGGACGCAACACCTTGTAGGTCAAGAGCTTCTTGCCCCTGTAAATTGATTGCGCTACGCAATCCTCATGTCCCCGTAGCTCAGTGGATAGAGCGGCCGCCTCCTAAGCGGCAGGTCGCAAGTTCAAGTCTTGCCGGGGACGCCAGTGCAATAAAACTGCAAAATTTAGGCAACAGTCTGAAATTTAACAGTAATTTTTCTAGCTCCAAATCTGTAGGCTATTGGTCCGGATCCAATTGGGGCCACCATGAAATCGATAGCTTAGCTACCGCAACCGCAATCGAGCATGGGAACTGATGCAACCGGCCGGCAAGACGGGAGAGCAAAATGAGGAAAGTCATCGGTGGCAGCGTCATTTGTGACGCGTAGCTTCCTGAGATGGCCCCGACTTCAGGCACTTCTTTAATGTCAGAGCAATGCTTTGATTGATCTGTTTCTTCTCCTACCGAAAGCACGCCGATCGCGCACTAGCGATTTTGCAGCGCAGCGCGCTGATTGCACGAAACATCAACAACAATGGTACACCGACGAGACGCGGCGTTCCACGGCTCCGACCGTGGACGAGGGGGCGTGTATCCGCTTGTCGGAAGCGGCCGTTAAGACGTCAAGTGATTATCCGCCATGACACACAACTGGGTCGGTGAGAGATGCGAGTCAGGGAGCTTTGGCGGTATTGACCACCAGCATTTCTGCGACGAGGCCCAGGAAGAATAGCCATCCGACCACACGGTTCGATTTGATCCGCTCCAGGCAGTTGGCGGCATTGGTAATGTCGAGCGTCACCACCTGCCAGGTCATGTGAGCCGCAACGAGAGCCAACGCGACCACGACGAGCCAACTTCCACCGGCGAGCCAGACCGCGATCATCCAAAGCAGAACAGCTCCAAAGTAGAGCACACCGACGGCTTCGCGCGTGTGCGTGCCAAACAGGAGGGCCGTTGATTTCAGCCCGAGCATGGCGTCGTCTTCTTTATCCTGGTGGGCATAGATCGTGTCGTAGCCGATCGTCCAAAGGATCGACCCGGCATAAAGCAGCATCGGCGCGATCGAAAGCGATCCCATGACGGCGGCCCAGCCAACCAGTGCGCCCCACTTGAAGGTCAGTCCCAAAATCAATTGCGCCCAATGCGTGTACCGCTTGGCGAACGGGTAAGCCGCGACGAACCCGAGGGAGGCAATACCGAGGAAAATTGTGAAGCGGTTGAACTGCAACAACACGACGAGGCCGACCAACGACAAGCCGACGGCGAACAGGAATGCCTGCAGGACCGTGACGCGCCCGGACGGAATCGGGCGGCTGGCCGTGCGTGCGACGCGTCTGTCGTACTCGCGATCGATGATGTCGTTATAGGTGCATCCGACACCACGCATGACGAAGGCACCAATGGCGAACAGGATCAGGTACCAGAAATTTAGGACAACATGGCCGAGCTGCATTTCAGCGAGTGCCTGCGACCACCAACAGGGAAACAGCAAAAGCCAAGCGCCAAACGGCCTATCGAAGCGGGCAAGGTGCCCGTAGGGCCGGGCCCAATCCGGTGCGATCTGGTCGAACCAATTGGCGGCGGCGGCATCGGCTACGCGATGCTGATTTGGGTTAACCGGCGTTTCAGGCATGCAGATCCCATGGCGCAGATGTCTGGCGCATGACGTACCACACAGTTGGGGCCACACCGATGGAGAACGGACGATCCAGCTGCCCGATCGCCTGGTGACGAACATTTTCCTATCCAACCGTGACCTTGGTTCGCTGGCGTAGTTGCCGCGACGCTGATATCTCGGCCGAGACAGAAGGCTGCAATGATCCGAACGACGAACATTCCCGAGCCGATGGCCCTATGGTGCCGCAGGTTGGGGCTGTTTGCCTTGGCGCTGATTGCTGTGGCTTTGGTTCTGCATCGCTTAGGCCAGCTGTCGACGCCGGTCGGCCTTGCGATCACTGGTGTGGGCTTTGCCATTTCGGCTCTGGCGTTACTGCTCGGTCTATATGCCGGCGTCTCGATCTGGTCACGCGGGCGCACGGGTGCAGGACGCATGGCTGCGGGCATGATCGCGGCGGGCGTGCTGTGGCTTGTGCCACTCGCCCAAGTACCGACTTATCTGGCTCTGCCCCCGATCAACGATGTCACCACCGACACGGCCAACCCACCACGCTTCCAGCAACTTGCCATTGCGCGCGGGACCGGCAGCGGCGCTAACTCACCCAACTACGGCGGCGAGCGCGTGGCCCGCCTGCAAGCGACGGCCTACGGCGACTTGCGATCTTTGGTTGTTGTCGACCGGCCCGCAGACGAGGTGTTTGACCTCGCGCGCCGTGTCGTGTCGGGCCGACGCGGGCTTGGCTGGAGGGTCCTGTCGGAAGAGCCACCGGTGGCGCGCAGGCCCGGTGCCGAGCCAAAGCCTGGCATCATAGAAGCGACGGAGCGCACGATGATCCTCGGCTTCGTCGATGACATCGTCATTCGTGTCACCGGCAGCGACGCTGAGGCGCGCGTCGATGTGCGTTCGGCCTCTCGCTACGGACGTCATGATTTCGGCGCCAACGCGAGCCGGATCCGCCGTTTCCTGCGCGAGTTACAGGCCCGCCTCGAAGCAACACCACCCGGTGCCATCGCAGCCGCTCGCGGCGCCCGTGCGGCGGCTGCCTTGCCCAAAAAGCCGCTGCCTGCCGGGCGCGCACCGGTCACCAAGGTCAAAGACGCGAAGTCCGGCACAGCGCCGCCGCGCAAAGTCCGCAAAGATCCCAAGTTCGAGTGACACCCCGCTGCGCAACGCGGCACTCCGGCGTCTCGCGCTGACTGCGACAGCCAGCTAAACGACCCAGATGAGTTTCTTGCAAATCATGGGCACTTGGGCCTTTCGCGTCGCGGGCGCTGTGGCACCGCCGCTGGCTGGCAAAGCCGCCTATGTCGCATTCTGCTTGCCGCCGCGCTTGCCAGCCGGGGATGCGGCACGCAGCCGACTGACTGAGAAGCTCGGGCCGCTCCGTGACGCGGCCGAGGCGCGCGTCATCCAGACGCCGGATGGCCACGTGCAGACGTACCTGTGGCGCATCGTTGGAGGGCCCCCAAGAGGTCGCGTCCTGCTGGTGCATGGCTGGACGGCGGAAAGCCTTGTCATGGGGCTTTTTGTCAAGCCGCTGCGCGACGCGGGTTTCGACGTGGTGGCACTCGATCTGCCCGCGCATGGACGGTCCGGCGGGCGCATGTTGAATATGCCGATCGGAGCCCGCGCGATATTGGCGGTCGCCGATGCAATTGGCCCGTTCGCCGGTATCATCACACACTCGTTCGGTGGTGCGGTGGCGGCCCTCGCCGTTGAAGGCGGCTCACCCGTTCACCGCAAGATTGAGGTCAACAAACTCGTGCTGATCGCCTCGCCGCATTCCATTTCGAAAGCCGCCCGCGACTTTGGTGGTGGTTTTGCATTTTCCGACGCTTTGCAGCAGCGCTTGTGTGGCGAGGTGACCAAGGCGGCCGGCCGACCCATTGCGGCAATCAACATTGGCGACATGTTGGGTGAGATCGGTAAACCCGTGTTGGTCATTCATGACACGGAGGATGAGCGGGTGCCGTTTTCGGAGGCCGAAGACCTTGTTTCCAGTGCACGCGGGCACGCCACTTTGATGCAGACCAAAGGCCTCGGCCACGAACGGATCGTCGTCATGCCCAACGTGGTGCGCGCCGCCGTGCGCTTTCTGGCCACCGAGGCCGCCGGATGACACAACCGAAAACGGTCATCATCGCGCATCTCTCCGACATGCATCTCGGCCCGATCTCGGGGTTTTCGCCGCGTTTCTGGAACACCAAACGCGCGCTCGGGTATATCAACTGGCGCCGCAAACGCAGTGGCGCCTTTCGCCGTGATACGCTTGACCGTCTCGTGGCAGACATGCAGGCGCAGGCTCCAGACCACATCGCCGTCACCGGGGATCTGATCAACATCGGCCTGCCCGCCGAGATGGAGATGGCAGCGCGCTGGCTCGCAACCGTCGGGCCACCTGATCGCGTGGCGGTCATCCCAGGCAACCACGACGTCTACACCTCCATGCGCGGCGATCGCGGCCTGGAGCGTTGGGCGGCTTATCTGAGCGGTGATGATAAGGTATCGGGCGTCTTTCCTTATGTGCGCCGGATCGGTGATATCGCCCTGATCGGACTAAATTCGGCAATCGAGACCGCACCGTTTGTCGCCGCGGGGCAACTGGGGGAGCCACAGCGTCGCCGTCTTGCGGCGATACTGGACGATCTTGGGCGTGACCATGTGTTCCGCCTCGTGATGATCCACCACCCGCCTCTGCCCGGGCAGGCGCAGACTTCGAAAGCGCTGCGCGACGCTGACGTGCTGGCGCATGTGCTCGCCGAGCATGGTGCCGAATTGGTCATCCACGGCCACAATCATAGGGCCATGCGCACGTATGTGGCTGCCACCAAGACACCTGTTGTCGGTGTGCCCGCCGCATCCATGAGCATTGCGCACGGCCATGAACCGCTGGCGCGCTACAATCTCTATCGTATCTCGCGCAGCGTTGGTGCTGCGACCTGGGCCGTCCACATGCAGAGCCGGGGCCTGCGCACCCCAGGTGGTCCGATCGCGATGATCGAAGAGCTGTCACTGACTGCAGGGACATAGCGTTTTCACGAAAACAAAAGAATTTCAAATTATCCGTTTAGATAAATACCTATCCAAGAACATCATAAAATTCTATGTTTGAGAATGACTTGCCCAGGCCAAAATATAATTTTTACTAGCTAAATCAATTGATTAATGGACTGCACGCGCGCCGCCCTTGGCTTGGCACGCCGGCTGCAATGAAGCCTGTATCTTCCTTCGCTCCAACCCCTGGAGATGCAGTCATGGCCAACAAGTCCCTCTTCGCGTCCATCCGTGGCAAGCTGTTCCCTCGCCCGGACACGACCAACCAGGCCGGCGCCCCAGCGCATGGCTTTTCCCCCAAGCACCGGCTCGCCCAAGCGGCCATGACGGGAACCGTGCAGCCGACGTTTTACGCGACGGCTGAGATGCAGCTCGCCGAGATCCTGGCCACGATCGAACAGGTCGAGCCAAGGTTTCTCGCGCAGGCCGCGATCTACGCACGCCAAAAGGGCCACATGAAGGACGTGCCGGCGTTGTTGCTGGCGGCGCTCTCAGCCAAGGATAGCGTGCTGTTTACCCGCGCGTTCCCGCGCGTGGTCGACAACGGCCGCATGCTGCGCACGTTCGTTCAGATCATGCGCTCAGGTGCGGTCGGGCGGAAGTCGCTCGGTACACGTCCGAAGCGGATGGTCGAAGCGTGGATTGCGGACGCCTCCATCGATCGTTTGCTCGGCGCGGCTGTCGGCCAGTCGCCGTCGCTCGCCGACGTGATCAAGAT
>JANNXS010000077.1:0-11818 GCA_031409695.1 Hyphomicrobiaceae bacterium | reverse complement strand
TTTTTCTTCCAGAAGAACCCGCAGAACATTCTTGAGTCCGGTCGCTTTCCCTACCCGCCGCAGACCAGCGATCTGCACTTTGAAATCGAGTTGGTGGTGGCGCTGAAGTCGGGCGGCTCAAACATCAAAGCAGCCGACGCGCTCGCCCACGTCTTTGGCTACGCCGTCGGGCTCGATATGACGCGCCGCGACTTGCAGTCCCAGATGAAGAAACTTGGCCGCCCCTGGGAAATCGGCAAAGCCTTTGAGCATTCAGCCCCCGTCGGCCCGTTGGCCCCGGCCGCAAAAGTTGGTCACCTCGCCAAAGGGGCCATCTGGATCGACGTCAATGGCCAACGCCGCCAGACCGGCGACCTCGCGCAAATGATTTGGGACGTGCCGCACCAGATCGAGTTCTTGTCCGGCCTGTTCGAACTGAAAGCTGGCGATTTGATCATGACCGGCACACCGGCCGGTGTTGGCGCTGTGAAGAAGGGCGACGTCATGCATGGCCACGTCGACGGTCTCGGTGATTTGCAAGTCGCGGTGGTTTGACGGTCGCGCTGGAACGATCACGACACTTAAGCGCGACGAATCCAATCTGCCTCAGACGGCCGCCGAACGGCTGGCTTTCCAAGTCGCGAGAAACGCAAGCAGCGCTGGCAGCGACTGAACAAGGGCGATGGTTGGTTTCACTGTCACGGCGCCGACCAACCCTGCACCAACGATGCACGCCAGCAGTACGAGCAGCATCGATCGGTTCCAGGTCAGCAGCGCCCAGAGGATCGCCCCAGCAAACAGCCCATTGTAGGCGCCTTGATTGGTGGCCAACACCGCTGACGCCTTGGCGAATTCCGGCGTTGTGCCAAAGCGCGCCATGACCGCTGGATGCTGCCAATAGAGAATTTCGGCGACGGCGAAGCCGACGTGGGACGCAACAACGAGCAGCGTCAGGATAAATGCAACAACGCGCATCGCGTCTGCTCCGGTGCGAGACTGGTTACGTCCGGCTTTACCCTAGGCGTGATGAGCGTGTGGCGCCAGCCAGCGTTCCGTGAATGATTGTGCTCTCTGGCTGTCCACCAGCATACTTGAGGGCATCCCGCCGAGAGCGCAGATACCGGCCATAACACGGAACATAAGGACACACCCCGTTTGACACACGTCGCCATCTCGCCAACTCTACAACCATGACCGACACACTAACCACCGTCTCTCGCATATTTGCGGACCACTGCTCCGGCGACGCGCTGCGCCGTGCTGAAGACGGCGTATGGCCGCAAGCCTTATGGGACCGGTGTATCGAGGCAGGGTTGCATCTAGCACTGATCGATACGGGCGCAGACAGCCTCGGGCTGCCGGTTGTCGAGGCTTTTGGCATCGCAAGGCTGGCGGGCCATCACGCGGCGCCGATCCCTTTGGTCGAGACGATGCTGGCCAATTGGCTGCTCGGACGAGCGGGGCTGTCCGCGCGTGAGGCGCCAACGGTTATTGCCAGCGCCCCGTTCAAACGCGTGCCGTGGGGATCGCGCGCCACCATCGTTGCCGTCACGACGACGTCTCTGTTCATTGCCGAGCGCGCGCCCGTCTTGCGGCACGGCTTGTCCATGGCGAAAGAGCCGCGCGACGATCTTGAAATTTTGAGCGCCAACGGGGTTCCGCTGCCACATGGCATCGATGCCTTTAAACTCCGCGCCGCCAGCGCGGCCTTGCGCTCGGCGCAAATGGCTGGCGCGATGAATGCGATCGCCGGCATGACTATCAAATACGCGACGGAGCGCGTGCAATTCGGCAAACCACTGTCGAAGTTCCAGGCCATCCAGCACAGTGCGGCAACGCTCGCCGCCCAAGCCGCCGCCGCCGGATGTGCGGCCGACATGGCCGCGGAAGGCTTCGCCGATAACATCGATGTCGCGCGCATTGCGGCGGCGAAGACGTTCTGCGGGGACGCGGCCGGCATCGCAACGGGCCTTGCGCACCAGATCCACGGCGCCATCGGTTTCAGCCGCGAATACGCCCTGCATCACCGGACCAGGCGTCTGTGGTCATGGCGCGAGGAATACGGCGGCGATACCGAATGGGCCGCCTATCTCGGCGGCAAACTTGCACATGCCGGCGCCAATCAGCTCTGGGCGGAGATCACAGCGCTATGACCGCCATCCACGATATCCCCTTTGCGCCTCCATCCCAGGCGCCGGAACTTGAAAGCCTGCGTGCCGAAGTGCGTGCGTTTCTCAGCGAGGCGCTCAAGAACCGAAAACCCGCGGCACTCGCTGAAAGCTGGAACGGCCACGATCCTGCGTTCAGCCGTGCCATTGGCCGACGCGGCTGGATCGGTATGACCTGGCCGAAACAGTACGGCGGTCACGAACGTTCAGCGCTGGAACGTTACGTTGTGATTGAGGAAATGCTGGCAGCCGGCGCACCGGTCAACGCCCACTGGATCGCTGACCGTCAAAGCGGCCCAGCGCTCCTTCGCTACGGCACCGAGGCACAACGGCGCGAGATCCTACCCCGCATTGCCCGCGGTGAATGCCAGTTCGGCATCGGCATGAGTGAACCAGACTCGGGCTCCGATCTCGCCTCCGCCCGCACGCGCGCCATCGAAACAGCGGACGGTTGGGTCGTCAACGGCACGAAGTTGTGGACCAGTGGCGCACACCAATCCGACTATATGATTTTGTTCTGCAAGACCGATGTCCAAACTGGCGCTCAGGCTGGCACCCAGCCCGGTGCAAGCGCCGATCGCCACGGCGGGGCCAGTCAGTTCCTCGTCGACATGAAGGCAACGACCGGCATCGACATCCGTCCCGTCCATGCCTTGACCGGCGAGCACCACTTCAACGAAGTGGTGTTTCGCGATGCACGCCTGCCAAAGGACGCGTTACTCGGCCGTCGCGGCGATGGTTGGGCGCAAGTAATGAGCGAACTCGCTTATGAGCGCAGCGGACCTGAACGCTTCCTGTCGTCGTTCCAAGTTGTGGTCGAGCTGTTGCACCGCCTCGGCGCGGCGCCCGATCAGGCGTCTGCGGCGGCCATCGGACGGATCGCTGCCCGGCTTGCCGTGTTACGGCGTATGTCGCTCTCCGTTGCGGGCATGTTGCAGGCCGGCCAGGACCCGGGCTTGCAGGCGTCGATTGTGAAAGATCTCGGCGCGATGCTGGAGCAGGAGATCCCCGAGATCGCCCGTACTATCGCGGCGGTGGAGCCTGACCTCGCCTCCGAGGACGGCTTGGAAGCGGCGCTCGCCTACACCATTCAACACGCGCCGTCGTTCTCGCTCCGCGGCGGCACCCGCGAAATCCTGCGCGGGATTATTGCCCGCGGGATTGGGTTGCGGTGAAGGGGTCTCACGAGGGTTATTTGCGGTTTGGCCGCGCACGCCATGCAAGGTCTAATGAATAAAAAACGGAACTGCGATCACTCTGCAATTGGGCGATCTGCAGTTCCGATGACCCGATCCATTCGGGGAACAAAGGGACCGGAACGAAGCGGCACACGGAGACGTCGATCAGCAGCCGTTGGGGGTTGAAATAGCAATGTCAAGAATATGACTCAGTGCCCCCCCGAGATTATGTCAGTGATCGTACGTCTCCTGTACCCTGACCCGCAGTGGCTAGCGTCCGACATCCCCGACCTGAGCGCGCATCGGGCCTTACGTTCACCGCTTGAGCAGAACAGTTATGGCAGAAGCAGCGAAATATGTCTGTCGCGGGACCGTGAAATCGCCGTGAAATCGAACGGACTGGGGCGGGTTGCTCAACTCCCCGGCGTCGCGAACGCGAGCGCTTCGTCAACGGTCATACCGGGCGTCACGCCAAGTTTCTTGAGCACCCGCATGGAAGGCGCGTACGGCGAGGCAGGGTCACGCGAGAGTTCAGCATCGATGGCCGCGTAAACGCGGCTGCGCGTTGTGATGGCCTCCCAGAGCCACGTGTGACCGGCTTGGCTTGGCGACACGTTCGGCGTGACGAGCAGCGCGGTGATCCACGAGGAGATGTTGTCAGACGGATAGTGGACGCCCGCAAAGACGCGGCGATCGCCCAGATCGACCGTATGCCGCTGCAGCATTTCGTCGGCTGTCTTGCTCAAGGCATACTTCCGGCTTGCATAGAAACTTGCAAGGCCGCCCATGGAGGCCTCAAAGCAGTGTCCGCTGATCATGGCAGGGCTCACAGCGGATTTTGCGTGGGCGTGGCTGAACCACGTTTCGCCCATGATGAAACTCATCTGATACGGCCGCGGCCGCTGGAAGAAGCGCTTCCAATCGAGATCGACCGAGCCGGCTTTGCCCGAGACGCCGGCAAGATATCCGCCCGCCAAAGCGTTTGTCGTTGCTGCATCGCAGTGCCCCTCAAGGTACAGGCGCACGGTCTTGGTAGGCGAATGCTCCACGACGACGACGTTGGCGTGCCTCTCGCTTGGCACATCTTCGTGCGTGAACAACTCGCGATGTTTTACAGCCCGGCCGCCGAGTGTCATGTCCGTGTCGAGCACCGGTCTGAGTGCACTCATCAGGGCAAAATCGACCCGGGTAAGATCTTCCATTTTCGCCGTCGACACGCCAACCCAGCTGCCGTTCTCAAACGTCGGCCAAAGGGTTTGCTGGACGACCTTGACAGCCTTCGCGCGCCACGTTGGCCAATCAGCAGGCCCCGTCCAATCTTTGGGTGGCTTGTCATCGATGAACGCCTCGTACTCAGCGACCATCCGGCCATAGGGTGGGAAAATGATTTTGGTCATGGTTCTGCTCCAACTCCACTCTCGGTCTCTGGCTGGTCCCTTGAGCGTAAAGCGCCTGCCCGCAAGGGCGGCAAAATGTCAGCCGCCTCGAGTGCCAGAAACAAATTCTCGCGGTCGACAAGCCGCGCAAATGGGTATGTCTCGACGTGCCTCGTCCAGGTGAACCACGGTTCCTGCGCCATCAGCACCACGTGCTCCGCGCGCGCCTCCGCATATCGGCCTGCGAAGCAAAGGGCGCCGATCAAGAGTTTACGCGCGTTGGCGATCGCTGGGTGTGTTGCAAGCAGCCTGCGCGATGCAGCGATAGTCCCGTTCCAGTCCCGGCTGCAGAACAGAACAACGCATTTAAACGCAGCAAGGATCGGGGCGAAAGGATGCTCGGCAAACAGCGCCGCTGCCCGATTGTACCGCCGCGAGGCTTCGCGACTGTCACAGGTGTAGGCATACGTCAGGCAAGAGTAAGCCCAGGTGAACCCGCAGTTCGGGTTTGCATCGAGTGCTTTGGCGTAGAGCGCTTTTGCGCCGTCGAAGTCATGATGTAGAAACGTTCGAATATGCGCCGACAAAGCAATGCCCAGCGAATCATTCGTGTCATTGTTGCGCGCGGCCTCAGCCAAGGCATCGATGTGCGCAACCGCTTCAGGCCCTGCCTTAACCCAACCCTGGGCCAAGCCGGTCACGCCGCACAAAGCCAGAAAAGCCTGCGCCCGCCCGAATCCCGGTTCTATGTCAATGGCCCGCTGCAATAGCGCCGTCGACTCTTCCCAGCCTCCGCGCTCGAAGGTGTAGAGCTTCGGGATCGCCCTCAACAGCAGCCCATAGGCATCATCCGCGACCAACGGGCCGGAGGTGACCTTGCGCGTTTCGATGGCGAGGATCTCGGGGTCGAGCCGGCCGACGATGCGCTCGGCGATGTCGGCAACAAAGGCCGGGCGCAGCGGGCCGTCGATGGTCTCGCCATGGGCCCACACGATTTCATCGCCATTGTGGCTGTCGGTCAGGCGCACCGTCAGGCGACCGCCTGTTGCCGCGTGGGCCAAGTGCCCTTGAAGCCTATAATCCGGCCCCTCACGCCGAAAATCCGGCGTTGTGGCAGGCGCGTGCAGCAGGCGCACGGAGATCCAGCGGAAGCGGGCAAGGCCGGTTGCGAGTTCGTGCGACAGGGCCGGCGCCATGTGCGCGTTGCCGTCATCGCCACCAAAAGCCACGAACGGCATGACATCGACACGTGGCGCGCGTTTTGTTGTCGGCCGAGACTTGAGCGACAAGGCGAGCGGTGCCGGTGTTATGGCAGCCGGTGTCATGGGAGCCGGTGTCATGGGAGCCGGCATCGTTTGAGACGGCACAGCGACTGCACCCCGCACTTGCAGACCCGCACGCATGTCGCTGATCCAGGCGTCGAAATTCGGGTCGAGGCCGAGCAGCGTTTCCAGAAACGTGGCAGGGTTGAAGCCGATGGCATCCGGTGTCTCACCTGTCGCCCGTTGGCTGAGCCCTTCGATCCACACCCGCGTTCGATCGATGCGGATCGTGTCGCGATTGACCTCGAGAATCTTCGGTTGCACACGGCCTAACGCGAGGCCCAATTCGCGCACGCTCTGCCGGCCACTCTCCCCCGCTTGCTTCTCACCGCGCTGGCTCCAAAGCAGAGCGTCGTATCGTCTGCGCGGGATGACATCGTCCCGCGACAGCAGCATGTGCACAAAAATAGCGCGCGCTCTCAGCCCTCGCGGTAGCACACTCTCGCCCTGGTAGCTGCGCGCGTTCATCGCGCCAAACAACTGTACCCGAACTAGCGGCTGTGTGACCAAGACAAGGCGCGGCCCAGTCATTGTCGGCCCCCGATTGACCGTTATTAGACTATCCGCCCGAATTGAGTGACGATGCCGCGCATTACCGGCCCCCGCAAGCCGAAACATCGTGCTTTCATGGAGAAACACACCGCAAGTGGCTGAATTGTCGAGTGCAGAGAAACCCATGTTGACAGTCGAACAATCTAGGATTGTTTCGCGCAAACCAATTCCACCCAAGCGCTACAGGACAACGGTCGGCGCACACACGCCGTTTCGATCAACCACACGCCATAGAGAGTTTCGATCAGTGTGGGGCGACGCTGTTCGTCGATGCCTGGACTGTGCCGAACCCTCTGGCCCCGAACCCTCTGGCCCCAAACCTTCTGGCCCCAAACCTTCTGGCCAAAGCGATCCGCGTGTTTCGCAATGAAATACCTGGGGCTTAAGGCTGGGGCTTAAGAATTGAATAGCTCTTGTGTGGCTCGGTCGGCTATTGCTGCCCGGTAACGACCGCGGCGCGTATACTCTGATCACGCCCGCGAGCAAGAGTAAGTCCATGACCGACTATTCGCCAGCCGATGCCGATCTTGCCCCGTCACCCCTTGCGGCATCGAACTCCGGACCGCGGCCAAAAACAGTGGCCGAGGGCGGCACGCCTGTGCCCGGATCGATCCTTTCCGCCGAGGAACTCGACCAACTGACGGCCGACATTGTGTGCGGTCTTAAAACCGTGGTTGATCCGGAAATCCCCGCGGACATCTATGAACTCGGTCTGATCTACAAAATCGACATAGCCGACGATCGGTACGTGACCGTCGACATGACATTGACGTCACCGGGTTGCCCGGTTGCGGGTGAAATGCCTGGCATGGTCGAGAACGCCGTCAATGCGGTCCCGGGCGTCCAGGGGTGCACGGTCAATCTGACCTTCGACCCACCATGGGACAAGGATCGCATGAGCGAGGAAGCCAAGCTTGCCTGCGGCATGTATTGAGGGCCGTGGCTCGTAGATTTGGCGCAACCCAGTCTGCGACTTGCTAAAGCGCATTACGATATAACGAAATCGGAATGCGCTTTAGAAGTCTCTGTTTTGGTGCATTTTCTACGACGAACCGGTGTCCTCTTCGTTGGAAAAAGCTCGAGCCGCCTGGCTTACTTGCCATGCCTATCCATCTGGCTGAGCGCCTCGGCCAAGATGTCAAACACCAACCGGACGCGCCGGCTCGTATGTAACTCCCGATGGCTGACAAGCCAGACCGGCACTTTGATCCCGGGCAACGCCGGCAGGAGGCGGACCACACCTGGCGTGAGGTCTGCGATTTCTTTCAGCATCAGACAGACACCGACGCTCTGTCGCACCATTTCCCAAAGCACAATCGCATTGCTTGAAATGATGCGGAACTGGTCGGCGGCAATGGGGATGCCAGCCGCCGTAAGATGCGCCGACAACAGGTCGACGGGTGCAAACCCCAGCAGCTCTGTCGTCTGAAGGTCAGCCACCGTTTCAGGCGCGCCGTTTTTGGCAACCCAACTGTCAGCGGCGTAAAAGTGAGCGGTCATCTCCCCAACCAAGCGTGCGATCAGCTCTGGCTCGGTCGGACGCACATGGCGGATGGCAATATCCGCTTCACGTCGCCTGAGGTCGCTGATTAAGTCCGACGCGACGATAACGAGCGTGATCTGTGGTGCCGCGTCGCGGATCCGCGCCACAAGGCGAGGCAAAAGATATGCCGACACAGCATCCGTTGCACTGATCGTGACGTGGCCATCCACGTCTTGCGATCTGCCGGCCGCGGCCAGCGCCATGGCATCGGCCGCCGCTGCCATGGCGGCCGCATGTTCGACGAGCCCTAAGCCTGCCTCTGTCAGGATGAGCCGCTTGCCGATCCGCTCAAACAGCACGATGCCCAGCGCCGCCTCAAGCGCGGCCACCTGACGCGACAATGTCGGCTGCGTCAGGCCGAGCTTACGGGCCGCAGCCGAAAGTGAACCCGCCTGCGCCGTCACGCTGAAAGCCCGCGCCTGGTTCCAGTCCATCTAATCCATACAAATTCGCATATTCGTTCTGCCTTGCGCCTCAGTATCACATATTTTTGCATGTGCTAGGCAGCGCATAAGTCAAGGAGAGAACCGATGCTTCGGCCCAACGACGACGCACACTTCTGGAATCAAGTTGCGCGCAAATATGCCAACGATCGCATCAAGGACATGGCTGGCTATGAGCGCACGGTGGAGCGCACCCGGCTCTTGCTCGCGGCCACATCGAATGTGCTCGAAATCGGCTGCGGTACCGGGACCACAGCGCTAACGCTTGCGTCGGCCGTCGCAACAATCACGGCAACCGACGTGTCCAGCGAGATGATCGCCATTGCGCGCGAAAAGGCCCGCGCGCAAGGCTGCCAGACTGTGACGTTTGCGGTCGCGGCGGCCAACGGAGCGCCGGACAAGACTGCACCGGTCAACTGTGCCCCAAACAGCATCTACGATGCCGTGCTGGCGTTCAACCTTTTACACTTGGTCGCCGACCGAGCATCGACACTCGCCCATGTCCGCACCGTGCTCAAGCCGGGTGGATTGTTCATCTCAAAAACGCCCTGCCTGTCTGAGATGAACCGGTTGATCCGCTACGCGGTGCCGGTGGCCCGCATGGTCGGCAAAGCCCCGTTCGTGACCTTCTTTTCAGCGCCTGAACTGGAGGCAGAGATCGACGCCGCCGGCTTCGCCATCATGGCGCGAGAACGCCATGGATCAAGCCGCAAAGATCCGCGGATCTTTATCGTTGCCCGAAGAGTGGCGGCGTAACGCTGACCCGCGTCACGCTGGTCCGCTGAAGTCGCGTGACCAGATGCAACGGTGGCACCGAAACGGATGGCGCACCGACGACGCCCGCGTAACATACGGCGGCGATCTTCGGCGCTGGCACTTGCGATTGCAGTTCGAAGGTCGTGCAATTCACACCCTCGGGTCCGGGCGCGACGATGTTGCCCGCCAGTATCCGACCCGACACGTCGAGCATGCCCGCCAGATCCACCGTCACATAGTTCTCCGGTTGCGTGATCCAGCGCACGGCCTCGATGGTGAACTGCCGCCGCGCGTCGATCCGACCTCGGATGGTATAGCAGCCTTCCTTTGCGCGCGTGTTGCTCGCCAACGGATAGAAATGAAAGTAGCCGATGAAGTTCTCGCCCTCCTGACCCGTTATTGCAACGGTAAGGCCCGTCTGACCTTGCGTGCAAACATAAGTGCCGGTCCATGAGCCAATCAGGGACGTCGGCGACGGTTGGGGCGACCTGTCTTGGGCGAACGCCGCCGACAACGACAGTTGCACCGCGCAAAACGACGCAAGCAACACTGAACGCCACAACTGCGAAGGCGAAAAACGCCGCATCCATGGCTCCATCGCTTACGTAAGCGTCACAGGACCTGTATCACACGCGTCGATACGACTTCCACTTAACACCTGCCCATCCACCGCCCCGAACCCCATGCGTTGCCGCGCCAACAGCGTTCCGCTAGATCCCTGCCGCCATGACAAAATCGACCAAATCCAGCCGCCCCACAGCCCTCGAGCCCGCTGCCATCGAGCCCGAACCTCTTGGCGCAAAGACGGCTGTCGCTGTTGCTCAAGCACCCGCGCGCGCAGTCCGCCCATCCGACCGGAAAACGATCCACGTGCGTGGCGCGCGCGAACACAACCTTAAAAACGTCGATATCGAAATTCCCCGCGACAGCTTGATCGTGTTCACGGGGTTATCGGGCTCGGGCAAATCGAGCCTCGCATTCGATACCATCTACGCCGAAGGCCAGCGGCGTTATGTGGAGAGCTTGTCAGCCTACGCGCGTCAGTTCCTTGAGATGATGCAGAAGCCCGATGTCGACCACATCGACGGCCTCTCGCCCGCCATTTCGATCGAGCAGAAAACCACCAGCCGCAACCCGCGCTCGACCGTTGGTACGGTGACCGAGATTTATGACTACCTGCGACTGCTGTTTGCGCGTGTCGGCGTGCCCTATTCGCCAGCGACCGGCCTGCCGATTGAGAGCCAGACCATCACGCAGATGGTCGACAAGGTCATGGAGCTGCCAGAGGGCACACGGCTATATCTGCTCGCCCCGGTCGTGCGGGGCCGCAAGGGAGAATTCCGCAAGGAGCTACTGGAATGGCAAAAAAAGGGTTTTCAGCGGGCCAAGATCAACGGCGCAATCATCGAGATAGCGGACGCGCCGCAGCTCAAACTCGACAAGAAATTCAAGCACGACGTGGATGTGGTGGTCGACCGGTTGGTGGTGCGCGCGGATATCAAATCGCGCCTTGCCGATAGTTTCGAGCAAGCGCTGAAACTGGCCGATGGTCTCGCGATTATTGAGTTTGCAGATAAACCGCTGGTGGCGGAGCAAACGCAAAAAACCAAACGTGGCAAGGCGACGCCGACAATCGATGTCGACAGTGACGACGAGGCGACGTCTGCCCTACGGTCGGATAGCAAACACGTTCTGCGCAATAAAAATGAAACCCACGAGCGGCTGATTTTCTCGGAACGTTTTGCCTGCCCTGTATCCGGCTTCACCATCGAAGAGATTGAACCACGCATCTTCTCGTTCAACGCGCCGGCAGGTGCCTGCCCAAAATGCGACGGCCTCGGCACAGAATTGCAATTCGAAGCCGAACTGGTCGTTCCCGATATGTCGTTGTCACTCGCTGAGGGCGCGATCTGGCCTTGGTCGAAGACCGGCAACACGTCGCCCTATTATGAGCAAACACTGGAAGCGCTGGCCCGGCATTATAAATTCTCCATGAAGACGCCGTACGAGAAACTTTCAGCCACCATCCGCCTGATCTTGATGCATGGTTCGGGCGACGAGGAGATTGAGTTTACCTACGCCGACGGCGTCCGCACGTACAAGACCGCAAAACCGTTCGAGGGCGTGATCGGCAACATCCAGCGCCGGTGGAAGGAAACCGATAGTGACTGGGTGCGCGAGGAACTTTCGCGTTATCAAGCAGCCCATCCGTGTGACGCCTGCAACGGCTTTCGCTTGAAGCCGCAATCGCTCGCGGTCCGCGTCGGCGGCAAGCACATCGGCGAGGTCTCGAACCTCTCGATCCGCAAGGCCAACGTCTGGTTCGACGAGTTGCCAAAACAGCTCACCGCCAAACAGATGGAAATCGGCACGCGCATTTTGAAGGAGATCGTCGAGCGGCTGAAGTTCCTCAATGATGTCGGGCTGGATTATCTTTCGCTGTCGCGCTCATCGGGGACGCTGTCGGGCGGCGAGAGCCAGCGCATTAGGCTGGCGTCGCA
>JANNXS010000076.1:0-1880 GCA_031409695.1 Hyphomicrobiaceae bacterium | reverse complement strand
TGCCACACGCTCCGGAAAAATCGCACCCCAATGCAGCGCCTGCTGCCCGCCCATGGACCAACCATAGATTAGCGGCAGCTGGGTGATGCCGAATATTTCGCGCAGCAGCCGCTCTTGGGCGTGCACATTGTCCCAATGGGTGAACATCGGATTGCAACCGAGGCCATAGGGCTCTGCCAGATTGCTCGGCGACGTCGATAGGCCGTTGCCGAGCTGATTTGGAATGATGATGAAGTGACGCGTCGGGTCAAGCACACGCCCCGGGCCGATCAGCCAATCGATGTCACTGTGATGGGCGCCATACGACGTCGGATACAGCACGACGTTGGACTTGTCGGTGGCCAGCGTGCCGTAGGTTTTGTAGGCGAGATGCGCCTTAGGTAGCGTCAAGCCGCATTGGAGCACTAGGGGAGACAGATCGAAAATCTCTGGCGCGGTCATGTGCGGCTCATCGACGGTTGGTGCCTGACGTCCAGACAGACACTGTCCGCCCGCACGTTGCAACGCCTGACCGCACGCACAGCCTTCAAACGCCGAGTGAGCGCCGCACCTCAAAGATTTCCATGATCTTGGCGCCTTTGTGTGGGCCATCGCAAACGAACTGCCACTTGCCTTGACTGAAGGTGTCGCAGAGTTTCACGCCCTTGATGAGAATCCAGTGCCCCTCTTTCCCTTTGTGTATAGCCAGGATGTAATGTGCCCAGGCGTTACGCGGGATCTGCATCCAACTCCACACACTCGGCCGTTCTTTGCGCGGCAGATGCATATGGCTCTTTGTAAGCTTCATTTCATAGCCGAAGTGGCCGAGCGCCAAGCGCACCTCTTCTGTGTACGTACCGCGCACGATCGGCTTCTCACCCTCCGGCACCTCGCGGAGGTATCGGATCTCGTCTTCGACCTTCGACACGGCGTAGCCCGTGATTGCCGAAATGACGTAAGGCCCACAAAAAGCGACGCGCCCCGTGTCGTTGACAACATCGTTGCGATGCGAGGTCAGTTGCTGCGAGATGGCAAGCTCGAAGGCCATGATGTGACTCTTGCGGCGTGACTTTAAAATCTAGAACATGCGATGAACAGCACTCGCACGACACGGTAAACAATTGATTAAGCAGTCGGAGACTCAGGCTTTGAAAGTTGGGGTCTGCAAGTCGGGGCATGAGACAAGTCGGGGCATGACATGAGACAAGTCGGGGCAAGAGAAACGACAACGCCGCGATCCGAGGATCGCGGCGAAAAGCCGTTTCAGCGCCGCAGTTGACTCGATCGTCGAGTCAAAATTTTGGAGCATCCAATGGTGCGGTCGAAAGGACTCGAACCTTCACGCCGTTTCCAGCGTTACCACCTCAAGGTAGTGCGTCTACCAATTCCGCCACGACCGCATTCCGTGGAGACGCCAGCTTCTTAGCAAACCACTTCCAGCCACACAAGCGCCTTCCAGCCGCTTCGGCCAAAGGGCCACCCGCTTCGGCTGAAGGGTCTGTCAGACGTCGCGCCACCGTCACCGTTCCTGTGGATTTCATGACCACAAAAGGCATTTGCGCCGAGAATTTGCTACACATTGAGCATGCAAGCATATCTCGACCTCCTCCGCCATGTGCGTGACCACGGCGCACGCAAGACCGATCGGACCGGCACGGGCACGCTGAGCGTGTTCGGCCATCAGATGCGTTTTGATCTCTCGGAGGGTTTTCCCCTGGTGACGACCAAGAAGCTGCACACCAAGTCGATCATTCACGAACTTCTTTGGTTTCTCGCGGGCGACACCAACACAGCCTACCTCAAGCGCCATGGCGTCTCGATCTGGGATGACTGGGCCGATGAAGCAGGGGAGCTTGGTCCCGTCTACGGTCGCCAATGGCGCCATTGGCGGACGCCGAGCG
>JANNXS010000075.1:0-51649 GCA_031409695.1 Hyphomicrobiaceae bacterium | reverse complement strand
TATCGCTGATCGTATTGATTGCAGGGAGCACCTCGGTGGCGCGTCAACGCCGTCATGTCCGCCATATCACCCAACTGGCGCATGCCGATTCCCTTACAAAACTGCCGAACCGGCTTTCGTTTAGGGAGGCTCTTTCGGATGCAACTAACAATGAACTATCGGTTCGCCCTTTTGCGTTGCACCTGATTGATCTAGATCGGTTCAAAGCGGTCAACGATACCCATGGCCATCCTGTCGGTGACGAGTTGCTGTGTGCTGTCGCACAGCGTCTGCGCAACACGGTGCGACGGGGTGACACCGTGTTTCGGTTGGGTGGAGACGAATTCGCCCTTCTGCAGTGGGACACTCTGTCATTGGATCACGCCGAGGCAGCCGCACGGCGCATCTGCCGCGTGATTGCCGAGCCGTTTGAGATTTCAGGCCACCGCCTATTCGTCGGAGCGAGCATCGGAATTGCCATTCCGGGAGATGACCTGCGAGATGATACGGCCATGCTCAGGGGCGCAGACCTTGCTCTATACGCGGCAAAGGGGAGTGGACGAGGGACGCACCGCGTCTACGGCGCGGAGTTAAATCTTGCTCTGCTTGAACGCCAGACATTGGAAGCCGACATGCGCGGCGCTATCGAGACCAATCAGTTCGAGGTGCACTACCAGCCGAAGGTTGCGCTTGACGGAACTCAACAAATAATCGGCTTCGAGGCCTTGGTGCGGTGGCGCCATCCCAAGCGTGGCATGGTGTCTCCCGCCGATTTCATCCCAATTGCCGAGGACACTGGGTTCATAATCCAACTTGGGGCGTGGATCGTGGAAGAAGTGTGCCGCGAATTCGCTCAGCGCGGAGGCAAGGAGACCATTGCGGTGAACTTCTCTGCAACCCAGTTTGCGCGCGGCGACGTGGTCGAGACGGTGAGCGAAGCGCTTCGGGTAAGCGGCCTGCAGGCTCACAGGTTTGAGGTTGAGATCACAGAATCGATGCTGATGTCAAACGAGCAGACGATCGTCGGCCAACTTGAGAGACTTCGCGCACTGGGAATTCGAATTTCTTTGGACGATTTCGGCACCGGCTATTCGTCGCTCGGATATCTCGAACGCTATCCAATCGATTGCATCAAGATCGATCGTTCATTCGTTGCTAAACTTGGCACCGATTCGAAGGCGGTTGCCATCACACGCGCCATTATCACCTTGGCCAAGGAACTGAACATGAAGACGGTTGCTGAAGGCGTAGAGGAAACAGCACAAGCGGATATCTTGCGGTCACTAGGATGCGAGATTGCGCAAGGCTACCTGTTCGGACGTCCGATGTCAGCGGCTCAGATCTGGTTGGCCCGCGCTGCGTGATGCTTAGCTCAACGGAATATGAGTAGAGTCCCGATGACCAATAGCGTTAGGAGAACGATCCGCCGGAACCGATCCGGAGGCAAGAACTGGCGGGCCCGGTTTCCAATAGCGACGCCGACGAGGGCAGGTACAATGCCGACCAATGAAAGCACAAACGTGTCGCGGGTCATGATCCCTGCAATTAGTAGTCCAAAACCTAGCACCGTTGAGGCGATCAGAACAGCGAGGTTTATGGCCTGGACTGTTCGGTTTGGATCCATGTGAAGCCCCATAATGTAGGGGAACAACGGGATCACTTGAGCGCCGGTGACACCAGTTACGACACCGTTCAGGAAGCCAGTAGGATATTGCAGTGACAGCTGTAGGTTTGCTGGAATAGCCATAGACGGCTTTGTCAGGGCGAGTGCCACGTAAGAGACCATGACCAACCCGAGCAAGCGTGTTGCAATGAGTTGGTCGACCCAAATCAGCGTCCAGATCCCGCACACGATGCCTGGCAGCATGGCGACGTAGAGCCTCTTGAAGCGGTGCAGCGTTTCGACCAGATGCCCCGTAGCCAACGCGAGGCCAACGTTTGTTGCCATTGCCGGCAATAGGACCACTACCATGGCAGCCTGCAGACCAATCGCTGCAGCGAGAAAAGGCAGGGCACAGGAAGCGTAACCGAGGCCTGTTGCCCCCTTGAGCACTCCGGCAAGTGCGAGGCCTATTCCAGCCAAAGTCATCGCAGACCAATCCATCGCGGGAAACTCCAACGGCCAGACGTGTTACGACGGATCGAAGTGGCTCAGCCAGCGGCGGGAACCGGCGTTAAATATTCCCGTGCCATCCGTGGAGGGTTCGCGAGAGGCTCGTCGTCCGTAAACCAGGGCTTGGTTGCGCATCCCTTGCGCAGAGAATACATATAGAAAATGGGCATTCGGTCTGGGAATAGCACACGCATCGCACCTGAGTTGAAGGTGACGAATACTGTGTTCGGATAGCACAGTTCGACGGCGCGCTTCTCATTCATGTTCATGGCGTAATAGGCCGCTGCCCCATCAATGAACCGGCCCCGTCCGCGGTACCATTTTTCAGCACACTCCTCGAGTCCGAGGAGCGTTTCCTGCGATGGTGCGGCAAAACTCGTCGAGTTTGCCGACACGCCTGCCTCTACCACCACGGAACTCAGTAGTCGCGTGGTGAAGCCTTTGTCTGCCGCCGCAGCGGTTACATCGGCAAAATAGGCATGGGTCTGATCACTTGGATGGCCGTTTAGCTCGGCGTGAGTGTCGGTCAGTAGAAGTTCGAACTGGACCCCCTGCGCGTAGACGTCTGCCACACGCTGCCCCATTCTGGCGAGAAAATCGAGGCATTGCCGTTCGGGACCGCGAACTACGGCTCTAGGTCCCTTGCCCCAATAGAGAACGAATCTGAGGGGAGTCGAACCCTGCAGTGCATGAGCCGCGACGGCGTTGAGTTGTTCGGCGCTCGATGGCTGTTGTCGCTTAAAGGCCCAGGTGTTGAATGCCGCTACCACTTTTGCGGGACTAGGTGCCACTCTGACAGATTTCGTAGGACTGACTTTCGATGCGTAGGCCGAATGCGTCGTGGGACCAGCCATGCCAACCTCAACCAAAGTTAAGTACCTTAGGTGGTTTTAATTGGCAGCACAGAGCGCGTCAAGTGTGCTTCCTTCGACGCAAGGCCTTGGGCTTTTGCCCGCGCAAAACTTCCGCAATGCTGACCAGTTGGGCGCGGCCTGCTGGTGTAAGATCCCGGAACGTTTCGATAAGAGTAGTTTCATCGAGACTGCCGCGCGTTGGCGGCGTATCCGCGAGATGAGGCTCGGTCCATTGATAAAACCAAGTAATAGCCACCCGCAGAACGCGCGCCAATTCTACCAATCTTGATGCTGAGATGCGGTTCTCGCCAGTCTCGTACTTCTGCAGCTGGTGTTGCGCAATTTGCAGCGCTTTGGATAGTTCGTCTTGCGACATCGACAGTTCTTGCCGCCGCTCTCGGATCAGCTGACCGATCCGGATATCGATATCGGTCGGTTTGCGCGCTTGTTGGCTTGGAGACTGCGGCACCACGCTCTTACTTTTACCCACGGAATTTTGTCCGGTCAGTGTTGCACTCAGAACTCAATGCCAAAACTGCTAACTGCTCAAAGTTCGCAATCACCTAAGGTAGTTAATCGCCACTCCATATGAAAAGATTTCCCTGGTCTGCGTGGAACTCACCTACGGTGCCCCTCACCCTTCAGGCTAAAAAGTTCTCCTGCTGCAATCGTCCTCACACTCGGCAAGAGGTCAACACCGACGTACCGGACATGTCAATCAGCGACGAGGTGTGACCGATCATGCAGCGCTTGATTGGCAGTGTATGTTCATGTCACATTTAAAGTGGTGAATAACCGGACTTGTCCGCCCATTCTGCAGGCGAAGCAGCTTGCCCCGATAAATCCCTGATGCACGAGGGAACTGTCACAATGCAGAATCGCGAACAGCTCGAACGTTGGTTCATCGATGAGGAAGGTCGAATATGGCAGAGCACGGACACTGATCTGCGGCGTTCCCTGCAGACAGACATCTCGCCCGAGCAACTCCGTGGCTTTATGGTTGGAAAGATGGGATTTGTCGAAGTTCGACGGCGAGGACCAAGCCTAGTAGTAACCCTCAGCCCACGCAAGGTCTCGTCTCTCGCCGTAATCGGCCTGTTGTTCTGGTTGCATGACGCAAAATGGGTTGGACGGCTTGCATTGCAGGTTTTCGGATCCGACCACGATGCAGAATTGTTGCCCAACATCGCAACATTCGCGGCCCGCCTCGAAGTTCTTTGTCAATTGGGTTGGAAAGATGACAGGGCTCGCTTTCGAAACGATAAATTATCTATTGCCGAAATGAGGGCGGATCATAGTATCCTTTCCATGTTTGAGTGGTGGCGTGCGTCTGACGTCAGATCGCGAGACGAGGTAGCTGCTTATTGCGACGAGCACTTTCAAGGTCGGTACACGATTGTGCGCCCCCTGAACAATGGCGAATTCTTGGTCGAAGCAATGGGCAGAGGTTACTTTTGTTATGACCTATCGTATGTGACAATCGCAACTGGAACGCTGCTAGTCGATGAGCCAGACCATGCTTATGGGATGTGGATTACCGAAGCATACCGAAGCGTAGCGATAAGCCGCGCTCCGGATTTCAGTGACATCACGGCACGCATTCAGCAAGCGCAGGCCGCCGAAGTGAATGTGCGTTACCGTCGTCTGGTCATCCCACTCAATGACCCAGTTTTAGGACAGTACTTGGTCAGCGCGTCGATTTTGCGCGAAGCCGTCTGACGGGGCGTCGAATGTTTCAACAAAGGCGCTTAGATCGTCAATTAACTCAGCGCGACTCATCCAGACGAGGGCAGCATCAAATGTATCATCGACAATACCCTCGATCCGGACGCCGTCATCGACGTTTTTGTAGCCATAGCGGGCTGCGATGCCCTTGTGGACGAGTTTCCAATCGACAAACGACACGGTAAAATCAGTGTTCCAGCGAGCGAGAGCTAAAGCTCGTGACAGCCGCGGTAAGATCGCAGATAGGTCGCGACCCCGAAACTGCGTTGCATACCATCCACCGCCAGAATACGCCATCATGCCCGTTATGGAAGCGGCCGCAGATGCTGCGATGGCACAGCGCGCACCCTCGGGACGATCGCCGCTTCCGTAGAACAAGGACAAATTCTCAGCCTCGTCTCGAAGGCACGACGTTGGCCAATTATAGGCACGCACTGCCTGCGTGGCGACGACAGCGCCGTTGACGTCACGCCCAATGATGCAAAATGCGCTATCATTAGGGAACGCCATCGGCATGGGGTCGAACATTGGTAGAGGCGGCCACATAGGAAGGTGCTGCCTCGTAAAATCACCCAGAGCACCGATCGGTTCAATGGTCAGCGTCACACCTCGCATACGTGCGGCATGTTCAGCCTTGAGCAAAAAGCGCCCGATCAATGCAGCCGGCCCATGTTCAAGTAAAACTTGGTCCAGTATCAGTACACGCTCAGTTCGTTCAGGTGGCGCGATATCCGCTGTCTTCTGGGCAGCGTTTGTGTGCTTGTGTTCACTGCTTCGCATCGTCATGGCAGTCTCCCTTCGGCGCAAGAATCAACGCGGACGGACTGCCATTATGTGTGTCCTTGGAAAGACATTTAGAGTATGCGAGCCTTCTGCTTGCTAACAACAATGTGCATACTGGCTCGCGCAATTCTGAGTCGGAGTGGTAAAATGGCAAACGGTTCGGATGACATCTCATCCGTTGAGAGTGCCCTTACCCGAGCTAGAGCGGTCGACAAGTCGATCGGTCGAAGGATCGAGGCACGGCGCGTTCAACTTGGAATGTCAGCTTCTGATCTAGCAGGGGCGATGAAGCTGTCCGCCGAACAAGTGACAACGATCGAGGCGGGCATTGAGCGGCCGTCGCCTAGACTTCTATTGGAGCTAAGTACGTTGTTGAGGTGTTCAGTTCGTTCATTTTTTCTCGGAATGGACCAGGGGCAGGCGGTCGGACCAGTAACTCCGGAGAAACCCCATCATGTTCTACACTCGGAACACGCTGCGACCAAAAACGCGATATGCGATGACGTCGTTGCGATTGTAAGCATCTATGGCCGCTTGCCGGGCGCCGACCGACAGCTTGTGATTGAATTTGCAAAGGCGCTCGCAAAAGGGTAGTTTTGGATCACGCATCGAGCCCATGGGGCAGATTTGGTTTTTCAGCCTCCGGTAAAAAAACGCAATAGAAACTAAACCAGTGAGCCGGACAGATGGCGCTCTGTTTGCCTCAGTTGGGACGAAGGACCATTGGTCACTGGCGATTGACTTCATAGAACGTAATGCCGTCCGCCTCAGAACTTGTCAGCCGAGTTGGTTGCACTGCAACAGATGTCGCCGTCCATTGCGTCACTTTGCAGAATAAAAAGCTTCTTAGAGCAGACCAATCGTTCGGTTCTTACTCCGCTTCTGCCTCATCACGAGGGGAGCACGACGGTCAGTCTCGGACCACCTCACTGATTGAGGAGATCACGCACGACCCCCGCACGGCCCCGCTTGTCCAGAGTAGGAGAAGCCAAGGATCCGTTGTCGGTGGTCTACCGACCGACCGTGCCAACCCAATAATCCTGATGCGGACGATGGCCGCATCTCGATGTCGGTTTTCTCTGCGTCTCAGCCAAGCCGTTGAAGCGTTCATTTATTTACCGGCGGGCCGACCTTTAATTGTAGCGCTTCAAATGGCCCCACAATCGGTCGGGGCTCGCCGACCCGCAAGACGATCCGCGATCCAGGCGAGCGTTTCGCTTGCCGAGTCCTTGGCACGCGTCGCATGGCCCGATCAGCTGATTGTAAGGTGACGCAGCGTTGCGCCCGAACCACACAGCGCCTTCGCATGGGCGCGCGTCACTGCGGCTGCGACCAGTTCATCGTTGGTTTTTGCCGAACGACATCGGCACTCCGAACTGCACCGTTGTTGCGCTGTTAGTTCGCGCCAGCCGGGCCCAAGGTTGGCTTACGCCAAGATTCTTGTCCTTCAGGCGGCTTTGCGCCGTCAAAATTCTCGCCATCATAGGGAAATTCGGCATCTTTTCCGGCTCGACGCATTGGTTCATAACATCAATCGAAACCCGGGTCGATTAAAGGAAGGGCGAATTTCCGTAGCCTTTGCGCGCAGTTTCCAATGTCCTTACCGGCCACCTCAACCTCGCCGACCTTCCCACTTTGTATCCGCTGACTGAAATGCTGAGGACGCGGCTCAGCCTCGGCATGAGGATCAGATCGACTCGCATGCCGACTTCGGCTTCCTCAACCAAGCTGCCGCCTTAGGCGGCTCGACCGCCCTGCAAGTACGCGTACAAGATCCGACGGCCGATCCTCAACTCCCGCGCTAGCGCCGCCTTGTTGACGCCTAGCAGGGCTAGTTGTTGCAGGGTCTCGATCTGCTTACCAGTCAAAACGCGCTTCCGCCCTTTGTAAGCGCCGCGCTTCTTGGCCAGTGCCACACCTTCTCGCTGGCGTTCGCGAATCAGCGCCCGCTCGAACTCGGCGAAGGCGCCCATCACGGACAGCATGAGCGTTGCCATGGCGGACGCCTCGCCGGTGAACGTCATGGCCTCCTTGACGAACACGACCCGAACACCCTTGCTCGTCAGTTCTCGCACCAGCCGGCGGAGATCATCGAGGTTGCGCGCTAGCCGGTCCATGGAGTGTACTACGAAGGTGTCCCCTTCCCGCGCGTAGGCGATCGCGAGTTGCAGCTGTGGCCGGTCGGCGCTCTTGCCTGACGCGTACTCGATAAAGGTCTTGTCCAGTGCTACGCCGTCCAGCTGCCGGTCCGTGACTTGATCGACCGTGCTCACTCTCTTGTACCCAACCCGCTGAACTGTCCCCAAGCATCGACCCTTCGTTGTGTGCGTCAGTGCCTATGATGACGCAGCACACCTGTGCCGAAAAGCCCGAAACGGTTCTAACTGCACATAGGTGCAGCACCCACGTGCTGTGCCGGTAGGGTACACCTTGCCGCACACATTTCGGTGCAACCGAACTCTGCAGCAGCCAGATTAGTGCTGACTCAACAGGGCCTAGTGCGGCAATCTGGCCTGAAATTCTACTCCGCGCGGGTTAGCTATAGGTTAGCTATTCGCCGCTGGCTGGCCCGTTAAGTTTCGTAAGTCATTGATTTTGTTGGTTGGGGAACTAGGATTCGAACCTAGACAGGCAGAGTCAGAGTCTGCAGTCCTACCATTAGACGATTCCCCAGCGCATAGCCGCTGCCGCACGCTCAATAGACACAGTCGGCAAAAGGCGCAAGGCCGTGAGGTGCCCTCCCCCCTTCACCATCCACCAATTCCCTACGACCGACCAGAGGCTTGGTCTCACGCGCGAAGGGCTGCAGGCAGGTCTGGATGCGGTGCAGGCCACGCTTGAAAGACGGCATTAAGCCGCTCCGCCCTCCTCTGCGACGAGACGCAGCGTCTTTTTTTGGGGCGGAGCGTGCCGTTTTCTCTGACGCCCAAATGCGCGTCGGGGCGGTCCAATAGGAAGCAAGCGTCATGATCAGCATCATGCGCGCGATGCGGTTGGTACGTTGCAATTGGCTGCCTTCGGTTCCGAAGCCACGCCCCTTAATGTCGGACAACATCGCGTTGCACGGAAACCACGCCGCCGGCATGACGATGCACCAACGCAGCCTGTAGTCGAACGTGCGTGCCGAGCCGACCAGCGCCATCAAACGCGCGCAGATCTGGCGCAACAGTGAGGCATGCGGAGGAATGGTGCAGTGCCACTTAAAATGTGGCGGAGAGGCCCTAGACTGCCCAGTGATTGAGATCGCCGCGCCACCAAATGGTCAACATATCGTTGACAGGTGTCCAGGTCGGGAGCACGTAGCACTTATGTTCCCGGCGGACGGGCTCTGTCGGACAGGGCCGGAGGTCTGGGCTCGGAGTAAGTGATGCGTCTCGGATCGTCATTTGTGGGCTTGGTCGTGGCGACGGGGGCCGCGCTGTATGCACCCGAAATTGAAACTGCGTCCGGGCTCGATGTGCGAGAGCTTGTGGTCGTTGCGGGCGTCATGGCCGCAGCGGCATTTGTCACAACACTCCTCCTCTCGCGTGACCGCGTAGAACTTGTCCGCTCAGTGCGGGGTTTTGCGGCCGGCCTTGTCTTCGCAACGGCACTTGTTGCCGGATACAACTATCGCTTCGATATTGTCTCGGCCGTCCATCGTGTGACGGGCGAGTATGTTCAACGCCCGTCCAGCCTGCACGCCACAGCAGAACTTGATGCCGACAATGCGGTGCGCATCCGTCGCCGTCCGGATGGTCATTTCATCGCTCGCACTGAAGTCGAGGGGTTAGCCATGTCAATGTTGATTGACACCGGTGCGTCTACTGTTGTGCTGAAACCGACAGATGCCCAGAAACTTGGCATCGATATCGACCGTTTGCGCTACTCGGTACCGGTCCAGACCGCCAACGGCACAACGTACGCTGCCTCGGTCCGCATCAAATCTTTGTCGGTCGGTCCGATCCAGGTGCGCGACGTGGATGCACTCGTCTCTAAGCCGGGTTCGCTAAAAGATAGCCTTCTTGGTATGACATTCTTAAACAGACTGAGGTCTTATGAATTCTCGGGAGACTACCTGACTTTGCGCATCTAGGTTCCAGCCTTGGTCGCAGAGCACACATGCATCCTGTTTGTTCTCTGCGTATCGAGGCGTCCATGGCACTGTCTTACGGTGGCCGGAGCATATTGGGTGAATTGGCCGGATGGGCCATGGCGATTGTGCTCGGCATCGCCGCGATTGTTTATGCACCCGAAATCAAAATGGCGGGATACGCCATGCTGGGCCTCCAGCCGCCTGTGCGCACTATAGCCGCCGCTACAACACCTGTGCGCAGCAAGCTTGAGGCGGGCGGTCGCAACACGGCTGAGCTTAACGTCGGCGTCAACGGACACTTTTTCACAGCAGCGGAAATCAATGGCCGCCGCATTGACGTCATGGTCGACACGGGTGCCTCAATTGTCGCGCTCACTTATGACGATGCGGTTGCAATCGGCGTTGGCCCCGCGCAAAGTGAGTTTACGCATCAGGTTTCAACCGCCAACGGCGTCGCCCGCGTGGCCCCGGTCACCCTGGACCGCGTCATGATCGGCGACATCATGGTGCGCAATGTCCGGGCGGCCGTGATCGAGCGCGGCAAGCTACAGACTACCTTGCTCGGCAACTCATTCTTAAGCCGCCTCAACCGCTACGAAATGCGCAACGGCCGGATGCTGCTTGAAGAGTAATGGCGTCGGGGCACGTTCGATGCCCCCTCATGCCCGGAAGACCGGTAACTGAGCGATCCGGAACTGCCGGAACTGGGCGATCGGTTGCCGCTGCCATGGTCCCATGCTAGCGCAAGTTCATTAGGTCGCGCCGACTCAGCGCCCACCGCACAGCATCGTGAAGGACACCCGGCCATGGCCATTCCGCCCAAACCCGCGACCTCAAGCGGCGGTACGCTTGGCAACGGCCGAGAGAATGGCCAAGGCAATGGTCCGGGCAACGGCCAAGGGAATGGAGCCAGCGCAGATGACGCTCAAGGCGTGCAGGTCCAAGTTCGTGTCATCAGTCAGTATGTGAAGGATATGTCGTTCGAGAACCCCAGCATAGGTAAGCAGATCCTGGCGCAGGGCGAAAATCCGAATCTCGGCGTCGAGGTCAATGTCAATGCCCAGAGGCTAGGCGACACGGTCTATGAAAGCGCCATCACGCTTAAGGCTCAATGCAACGCCAAAGCGGGCGTGCTTTATGAATTTGAGATCGTCTACGGGGCGCTGTTCGATCTCCAGAATATGCCCGAGCAGGTGCTGGAGCAATTCCTGCTCGTCAATTGCCCGGCGCTGATCTTTCCGTTCCTGCGCCGCATGACAGCCGACGTTACGCGTGAAGGCGGATTCCCACCACTGTTGCTTGACCCGATCGATTTCGCGGCCCTCTACACGCAGCGCCGGAACCAGGCCGGGGCCGAAGGCGCACCGATTGCGAATGCCTGAGGTCTCGCGTCGCGCCATCGAGGACAAGCGCCATGTCGCTGTATGAATTTGACGGCAAGCGCGTGAAAACGCCCGGCCGAGGGAAATATTGGGTTGCGGACAATGCCGTTGTGGTCGGTGATGTTACGCTTGAGGACGACGCCAGCGTCTGGTTTGGCTGCACGATCCGGGCGGACAACGAGCCGATCCACATTGGCGCGCGCACCAATATCCAGGAAGGTTGTGTGCTGCATGTCGATCCCGGCTTTCCGCTCACGATCGGCTCGGATTGCACCATCGGCCACATGGTCATGTTGCATGGTTGTACGATCGGCGACGGCGCGCTGATCGGTATAGGCGCCATCGTACTCAATGGTGCGAAGATTGGCGCAGGTTCATTGATCGGTGCGGGCGCCGTGGTCGGCGAAGGCAAGGAGATCCCGCCGAACTGCCTTGCCGTCGGCGCCCCCGCGCGCGTCATTCGCGAGCTGACGCCAGAAAACGTTGCCCGTATGCAACGCGGTGCTGCCCACTATGTGGCAAACTGGAAGAAGTATGCTGCGCTCATGAAGCCGCAAGCGGAGTGAGGGTTCGCCGATTGAGGATCGGCTGCACAAGACTGCGCGAAAAAGCCCCCTCGCCCCCCGATGACAAACTGGCCTTTGGCCGCGTAGAGCTGGCGCTATGAGTTCAGCGCATCAGTTACGCGTCGTCGAGACGATCTCGGACATTTCATCGGCCGCCTGGGACAGGTGCGCGAACCCCGATCCCGCCACCTATAATCCCTTCCAATCGCACGCCTTCCTACACGCGCTTGAGGATGCCGGATGTGTCGGCGGGCGCTCCGGTTGGGCGCCGCAGCACCTCTTGCTGGAAACGCCGGCGGGCGAGATCGTGGCGGTCGCACCGGCTTATCTCAAGAGCCACAGCCAGGGCGAATACGTGTTCGATCATGGCTGGGCTGAAGCCTTGCATCGTGCGGGTGGCCGCTACTACCCGAAACTGCAAATTGCGGTGCCCTTTACGCCCGTCCCAGGTCGCCGTTTCATGGCGGCGCCAGGCCCTGACGCGGACGAGCATGAACGCCTGCTGGCCGCGGCGGCGATTGAAGTGACGAAGCGTGCGAAACTATCGTCTCTGCATGCAACCTTTGCCTCGCAAGCGGAGTGGGCTCGATTGGGTGCGGCCGGTTTGTTGCAACGCACGCACCAGCAGTATCACTGGGCTAACAACGGCTACACGTCGTTTGACGACTTCCTGGCGGCGCTGTCATCGCGCAAGCGCAAAAACATGCGCAAGGAGCGTGTCGAAGCACTCGCAGCTGGGTTGACGGTTCGCCATGTCTCCGGCGGCGACATCACAGATGCCGACTGGGACGTATTCTATAAATTCTACATGGATACCGGCAGCCGCAAATGGGGGCGGCCCTATCTCAATCGTAAGTTCTTCTCGCTGATTGGCATGTCCATGCCCGAGCAATGTCTGCTGATCTTTGCCGAGCGTGACGGTCAACCGATTGCGGGTGCACTCAACTTCATTGGCGGCGATTGTATTTATGGCCGCTATTGGGGCTGTATTGAACATCACCCCTGCCTGCATTTCGAGGTGTGCTATTATCAGGCGATTGACGTCGCCATTGCGCGCAAGCTCGCGCGGGTCGAAGCGGGGGCACAGGGAGAACACAAACTAGCGCGCGGCTACATGCCTGAAACGACTTACTCGTTGCATTGGGTCGCCGACCCAAGCTTCCGCAAGGCCGTGTCAAATTTTCTCGATGAAGAGCGTGCCCATGTGGCTGAGCAGCGCGAACTGTTGGCCGAGTACGCTCCATTTCGAAAGGACGTGTCGGCGGAAGATGCGTGAACGTTAACCGCGTGAACTGATCGGAAAGTCTTTTGATCGGCCAAAGCGCTCGGCGTGCGCGGGTCACTGCTATGCCATCACAGCGTTCTTTGTTTCGCGGGCAAGCTGGCCGTTGCCGCATTGGTCGCCCAGTAATGATCAAATGCCAGACGGCTGTCTTATGAGCTCGCTCAAAAACGCAGCGTTTTCAGCGGTTAAAGATGGTGCCCGGGGTCAGAATTGAACTGACGACACTGCGATTTTCAATCGCATGCTCTACCAACTGAGCTACCCAGGCGGACCGTCGAACACCCGTTAGAGGTCGATTGGTCGGCCGGTATATAGGTGTATCAGAGTTGCCTGTCTAGCGACCGTTCAACGCGGGTCAGCTGACGCTGGCAGGGGCTCACTTCACCCGCTCAAGAATAGACACGTAGTTGGCGACGGCTGTCCCACCCATGTTGAACACGCCCGCGAGTTCGGCGCCGTTCAACTGCATGTCGCCGGCCTCGCCCATCAGCTGCATGGCCGCAAGTACGTGCATGGAAATGCCGGTGGCGCCGATGGGATGGCCCTTTGACTTCAGCCCGCCGGATAGATTGACCGGCAGTCTGCCGCCGCGACTGGTCACACCTTCCCGTGCTACCTTCCAGCCCTCACCAGGCTTGGCGAGGCCCATGGCTTCGTATTCGATCATCTCGGCGGTCGTGAAGCAGTCGTGCGTTTCGACAAGGTCGAGATCGAGGATTTCAATCCCGGCTTGTGCTTTTGCCTGCGCCCAGGCGCGGTGCGCGCCCTTGAAGGCGATCGGGTCGCGCTTGGAAATCGGCAGGAAGTCATTGGCGTGCTGTCGGGCGCGGAAACCAATCGCGCGCTGCATTTTTGCGGCCGTCTCCGCGTCGGCCAGCACAAGCGCCGCCGCGCCATCCGATACAAGCGAGCAGTCCGTGCGCCTGAGCGGGCCGGCGACGATCGGGTTTTTATCGGACACCGTGTTGCAGAAGTCGAAACCGAAGTCGCGGCGCATCTGCGCCCACGGATTGGCGAGGCCGTGTTTGTGGTTCTTGGCGGCGATCATGGCCAGTTCGGCGCTGCGGTCGCCGTAGCGCTGGAAATAGTTAGCGGTGATCTTACCAAAGATCCCAGCAAAGCCCGCGTTGATCTCGCCCTCCTCCTTGCGATAGCAGGCGGACAAGAGGATATCGCCAACTTCCGCCGTTGGCGTGGCCGTCATCTTCTCGGCGCCCACAACGAGGGCGATCCTGCCGCGACCGGATTGAATGTAGTCAAGGGCGGTGTGGATGGCAGCAGAACCTGTGGCGCATGCATTCTCCACGTGTACGGCGGGTGTTTCGCCAAGCTCGGGAATCGACAGGGCGACCAACGACGCCTCAAAGCCCTGTTTGGTGAAGCCGTTATTGTAGACGCCGCAGGTGATGAAATCGATGTCGGCCGGGCCGACGCCCGCGTGCGCCAAAGCGTCAGCGGCCACTAAGCCAATCAGGCTCTCGGTGTCGACGGCGTCGAGTTTGCCGAATGGCGAATGTGCCCAACCGATGATCGCTGGCGCGGCATTGTAAGACTGTGTGGACACGGACCAAACTCCAAGGCCGCGCAAAACGCGGAATTTCCCTTGGCTGTTTGTTGCGCGGCTAACGCCTGGGCGCAAGCGAAACGAACATGCAAACAAGGAACCCACTCGTCCCGTCCATTCCCACTACCAGCCGCGGCAGGGAGTCGCCAGCAAATCGCATTGAACCACGCTGCCGTCGGGTGAACATTTCATGATTTTTTCGATGGCAATGCCGAAGCTCGCCCAGCTAGAGCCATATTCCAAATCCGTGAAGCTCGACCATGAACCAATAGCCTGGGCCTGGGCAGCTTTCAGGGAATTTCCCGATCCGTTGCCTGCGTGCTGATGACCAACAAGGCACGTCTTTTTGCCGACTTTGCGCCACGTATGAATACTGGCCATGCCTGACTCGGATGCGCTGGCCGGGGGCGCGACGTCAAAAGGACTGGTCACCAGAGCAATCGCGGTGACCAATACGAAGATTGCATGTTTCATGGTCGACATGAACCGGTCCGCCGATGGCTAAGAGTTTCACATTCGGAATATGCTTTGCGGCGATTCGAGCGCTTTTCACGGGAAAACTCCAGCGGCCGTGTGCATTTTCGGTCGTACCGCGGCGCCAGAGCAACGGTTCGCTCGGTGTCATGAATGAAGCCATCAAGGGCCGATAGGAGCGGCTCGACTGGAACGCGCTCAATCAGGACGGAAACTGTGCCAGGTGCCATCGGCGCCGATAACCAAGCGCCAACCCGCGTACCGATCTTTTTCGCGCATGGTCTGCAGCGTTTGTGCGGTCGTTAGCCCAGCCAGGGCCTCCATCTCTGGTGGCCGCAATTTCGAAAGCGGCGTGTCGGCGAAGGCTGGCCATACGTAAAGGCGGTTGTTCTCGATATCCTTGCCCAAGGGAACGACGGCTGGCTGTCCTGCCAGTAACTTACCAAGGATCTCAAGGATCTCGCGCCCCTCGCCGTCCCGAGACAAGGCTTTCCAATAGGCAACCGGGTTTGCAACGAACGTGGGTCCAAGATCAGGCTTCATCTCATTCCAGTCGACGGCGTCCTCGAGATCGGCAATCGCGCCTGAACGGACCGCTGTGAGAATGGCCTCAACCATGTCCACAACTTGCCGTGGCAAAGCAGCGGGCGTTGCCGCGGCTTTGGCCGCCGCCTCAGCTCTGTCGGGCGGAGTGGATGTCTTTGCCGTGAGTTTCGTCTGTGCCTGGGCTTGATTGAACCGATCCACATGGACAAGGCCGGGCAAGGCCAGTACCAATAGGGCGACTGCGCCCAAGGACATTGATCCGCGCTCTATTCCGTTCATGAGGAGACGCCCCGGTGTTGGTCTCGCTTCGCGCCGCCACTTGCTGCTGGACCCGCTCCTGGTATGGCTCCCGGCCCGCGTGTCGGCTGACTGTGTCCTGGCCATTTCAACCCTCTTGCGGGTGATGTCACACCGGCCCCATGGCGTACATCCCAAACCCGTTGATCATCCCGCTTGGGTTCCTGATGGGCGTGCTACTGGCACTTCCATTCGGCCCAATGAACGTACTCGGACTGCAACGTGCCGTCGAGCGAGGCTATTTTGGCGGCCTTGCCATCGGTGTCGGGGTTCTGCTCGGTGATGGCCTCATCGCCATCGGTGCCTCCCTCGGGGTCAATGCCATTTCGGGCGCCATGCGCCAATATAGAACCGTGATCCAGATTGTCGGCGGCCTCGCCCTGATGGTTGCTGGCGCCAAATTGTTCTTTGAGAAACCGCAATTTGCGACAGCTGGCGACGCTGAAAGCGCGTCGCTGCTGGACTACGTCTGGGACATCCCGAAAGCGTTCTTTCTCACCATTACCAATCCAGGTGCCGTGCTTGGACTGATTGCCATGTTCGGCGGCCTGTCGACGTTTGTCGATGTCTCCTCGACCATCGACGCACTGACCCTGACCGCGTCTGTCATGGGCGGCAGTTTCTGCTACTGGGTGGTGGTTTCAAAGCTGATCAGTCGGTGGCGTGACGACTTGGACGCGAGCTGGCTCGGTCGCATGAACCGGATCGCGGGCTTGACGCTGTTCGGCTTCGGGGCCGTGATGATTGCGGAAATGGCGATCAAGCAACTCGCGTTCTGGTGGCTCTGGGCGCCGGTGAAGGCCTGAGACTGGCAAAAAAGCCTGGAGTGTTTCTCTTTCGGCGCCACGATCGGCGCAGCATTCGTGGCTTATAGGGGCCGATCATGCTTCTCGGTTGCATCGCCGATGACCTCACGGGCGCAACGGACCTCGCCCTCATGCTCACGCGCGCGGGCATGCGCACGGTGCAAGTGATGGCCGTGCCGGACGCAACAACAGACCTCGACGGCTACGACGCCGTCGTCGTGGCGCTGAAGTCGCGCACAATCCCGTCAACCGATGCCGTTACCCTGTCGCTCGCCAGCGCCGAGGCGTTGCTGGCGCGCGGAGCAAAACAACTGTTCTTCAAATATTGCTCGACCTTCGACTCGACGGAAACAGGCAACATCGGCCCCGTCGCCGACGCGCTGATGATCCGCCTGAAAGCCGATCTCGCCATCGTCTGTCCCGCCTTCCCAACCAACAAGCGCACCATCTACATGGGCAATCTTTTCGTTGGCGACGCCCCGCTCAACGAGAGCCCAATGAAGGATCATCCGCTTACGCCCATGCGGGATGCCAACCTCGTGCGAGTCATGCAGCGGCAAACGCAACACAAGGTCGGCCTCGTCCCGTTTGCCACCGTCAACAAAGGCGCCGACGCCATTGACGATGCCTTCCGCGCCGCGCGTGCGCGCGGGGAACGGTATGTCGTGTGCGACGCGATTACAGACGAGCACCTCTACGACCTCGGCAAAATTGCGGCCGACATGAAACTGATCACTGGCGGCTCTGGCATCGCGCTCGGCTTGCCATCCGTATACATCAAGCGCGGCCTGATGACGGCCACCCCACCGCCGCAAACGATGACTGCCAGCCCGGGCCGTGCCGCCATCCTTGCCGGCTCCTGCTCAGAGGCGACACGCAACCAGGTTAAAGCGGCCGTCGCCGCTGGCATCCCTGCCTATCGCATAGACCCAGCCAAACTGGCCGACGGCACCGTCACGGCGAGGCACCTCTCGGACTGGGCCCGCGCCCAACCCGCGACCAAACCCGTGCTGATCTACTCAAGCGATGATCCCGACAACGTGCGGGCGGTTCAGGCCACGCTCGGCCGTGACGCCGCTGGCGCACTCGTCGAACGGGCGCTGGCCGAGACGGCGAAACACCTCATCGCCGCCGACTTCACTCGCCTCATCGTCGCCGGCGGCGAAACCTCGGGTGCCGTCGTCAACGGATTAGGGGTCGACGCCCTGGAGATCGGCCCCGAGATCGACCCGGGTGTGCCCTGGACCAAAGCACGCAAGCGCGCCGCGGGCGGGGTAGATCTTGTGCTGGCGCTCAAATCCGGCAACTTCGGCACGGTGGATTTCTTCACCAAGGCATGGGGGAAATTGGCGTGACCTCGCACGCGAAAATACGCGACGATATGGTTCGCATTGGCGCGTCCTTGTTCAACCGCGGTCTGACGCACGGCTCGACGGGCAACATTTCCGTGCGTCTCGACGATGGTGGCTGGCTGATGACGCCGACGGGGTCGTCGCTTGGTACTCTTGATCCGGCGCGCCTCTCGTCACTTGACGCAACAGGCCGCCATGTTGGCGGCGATGCGCCGACGAAAGAGGCCTTCCTGCACACGACCATGTATGCCAAGCGTCCCATGAGTGGCGCGGTTGTGCATCTGCACTCGCATCACTCCGTTGCTGTCAGTTGTTTGCAAGGCCTCGATCCCGACAACGTTCTGCCGCCCATCACAGCCTATTCGATCATGCGCGTCGGCGCGCTGGCGCTTGCGCCATACTTTCCGCCAGGCGACGAAAAGCTTGCCGATGCCGTTGGCGCACTCGCGGGCCGCCACCACGCGATCCTGCTCGCCAACCACGGCCCGGTTGTCGCCGGCACGACGCTTGCCGCGGCGACCGACGCGATCGAAGAACTAGAGGAGACCGCGCGCTTGTTCCTGCTGTTGCGCCGCGAGGCCATCAATCCGCTCACGCCAGATCAAGTTGCCGAACTCAAGTTGAGGTATCCATCGTGAGTGAGCCAAATGGCACGGCACACTTGCCCCGGGGTGCGAGAGGGCGCCTTGTCCTCCTCGTGCTTTTCGGCGTGCTGTTTTTACCCAACGCTCACGCCCAACTGCCCGATGCCGGCACCATCGAACGGCAGCGGCGGGTCATGTTGGATGCGGCTGAACGCGGCGATGTTTCGACCATCAATCGCGTCATGATGGCGGGCGGCAATGTCAACGTGCGCGATGACCTCGGTCGCACGCCCCTTCATCTCGCTGTTGCAGCCGACAAAATAGAGGTCTTCAAAGTGCTCCTCAGCGAGGGGGCTGACATCAATGCTGTCGCCAATGATCTCGATACGCCCTGGTTGTTGGCTGGTGCCCGTGGGCGCACCGAAATGCTGGGGCTGATGATCCCCAAGGGGCCGGACCTGTCGAAACTCAATCGCTACGGCGGTACCGCACTGATACCGGCCTGCCACTACGGTTACGTTGACACGGTCAAGCTGCTGCTCAGCGCCAAGATCAATGTCGATCACATCAATAGCCTCGGTTGGACGTGCCTGCTCGAAGCCGTCATTCTTGGCGACGGCGGGCCGAATCAACAGGAGATCATCCGCCTCGTCCTGAAGGCCGGGGCAAACCCTGACATCGCCGATAAAAAGGGCGACACGGCACTGTCACATGCCCGCGCCCGCGGGCTGACGCAGATCATCGCGATCCTTGAGGCCGCGGGCGCGCGCTGAGCCAACTGATACCGACGGTCAAAACAATTGACCGGCGGTATAAGCGTTTTTTGTGTGCGCGCGGCCGCCCCACCAACCCCGCGCGGATACCAACGGTCAAAAGATATGACCTCTGCTATGGGCCATCAGATACCAATCGCTACTCGTTGAACGCATGTGAATCGCGTAGGCCCTCGTTCAAGGAGCCTTTGTCTCATGTCGAAAAAGATCGCCGGACCAGAAATCGAGCGCGTTATTCAGTTGCTGTCGCGGTTGCCAGGTCTTGGACCCCGCTCGGCGCGCAAGGCCGGGCTGGCGTTGATCAAGCGCCGAGCGGATCTGCTTGAGCCCTTAACCCGCGCGCTAACCGAGGCGCTCGATCGGATCGTTTCGTGCAACACCTGCGGCAATCTCGATACCCAATCGCCGTGCACCATCTGCGCCGACAACCGCCGCGACGCGTCGATCATTGTTGTGGTCGAAGAGATAGGGGACCTTTGGGCGCTGGAGCGGGCGAGCGTGTTAAACGCGCGCTACCATGTGCTCGGCGGACATCTGTCGCCGCTGGATGGGCTTGGGCCCGAACAACTCAACATCGTATCGCTGGTTGGCCGGGCGGCGCCGCCGGTGACAGAAATCCTGCTGGCGCTGTCGCAGACCGTTGAGGGGCAATCGACCGCCCACTACTTAAATGAGGAGTTGGCGTCGACCGGCATCAAGGTCTCAACGCTTGCCCGTGGTGTGCCGGTCGGTGGCGAGCTTGACTACCTCGACGAGGGGACGCTGTCGGCCGCCATCAAGAGCCGTCGCGCTTTATGATGTGACCCCTACGGCTTGCACGCCGCGTAACCAACGGTCATCTGTGGTGGCTGGATGCAGCCTCCCGTTGGTCCACAACTTGAGTGCTGCTTCGTTCCTCTCGGAGCCGCCATGTCATTTGTTACGCAGGTCCGCAAAGACGCCGTTCTACATCTGACGCTGGACCGGGCGTCGGCGCGCAACGCCTTGTCGGAAGGCATGCTCGCGGCGGTCACGGGGGCCATCGATCTGGCGAGCCGGGACACCGGCCTGCACGCGATCGTGCTGTCGGCGAATGGACCAGCGTTCTCAGCCGGGCACGACCTCAAGGAGTTGACCGCTCGGCGCAGCGATCCCGATCGCGGGCGGGCCTATTTCGGACACATCATGGATACGTGTGCGGTCATGATGCAGGCGATCGTGGCCTGCCCGAAACCGGTGATTGCCGCCATTGAAGGGATTGCGACGGCGGCGGGATGTCAGTTGGTTGCGACGTGCGATCTGGCGGTCGCTGGGGCTGCAGCGCAGTTTGCCACGCCAGGTGTCAATATTGGTCTGTTTTGCTCAACGCCGATGGTCGCGCTGTCGCGCAACGTGTCGCGCAAACATGCCATGGAAATGCTGCTGCTCGGCGAGATGCTGGACGCGGAACGGGCGCGCGATTTCGGCTTGGTCAATCGGGTTGTGCCGGCGGGCGAGGCTGTCACTGAGGCTGAGCGCATGGCGCGCCAGATCGCGGCGAAGTCGCCGCTGACAGTTGCCCTAGGCAAGGCCGCTTTCTACCGACAACTTGAGGCGCCGCTCGCCGAGGCCTACGCTCAGACGGCCGAGGTTATGGTGCGGAACATGCTCGCCAACGATGCGTCGGAGGGCATCAGCGCCTTCATCGACAGGCGCGCGCCGGTGTGGACTGGCTCTTAGGACGTTGAGCGCAAAGCTTGATCACGAGACCGTCATGTAGCGGCTCCAAGGCTGTCATATTGTAGGCCGATTCAGCTGGTCTCTGGCTGATACGAGGATTGACCGGGTGTTGGGCTCAGCCGTCCCCTTGCGACCGTTCAAGGCTCGGCGATTTGCACCGGCCGTTGATCCGCGACACGGATAGACACTAGTTGGGATATGGACAGATGGGCACGAGTGACATGGACACGAGTGACATGGAAACGACACGGTCCGCTGAACTGATTTCCGCAGATTTTGTGGTGTCGAGCGCACGTTCTTTGCGGCGGTCTGCCGTCGATTTTGCCGCGGCACTGTTTTTGTTTGCAGTCTTGGCCGGTGCATTCAACATCGAGCCGAGCATTGCCTTCCCAGCTCCACCACCGCCCGAACTCAGCCTCGCGAGTGCATTGCTGCCGCCTCCTACTATGATCAATGCAGTGCCGACGTTTCCAGGTGAGACCCCGCGCGAGACCTACGGCCCATCGCCCGGATATACGCTAACCCTTCTTGCTCTCGCCTTCGCGTCGTTGGTTGCCACTAACCTTGCCATTGGACGTCACCTGCGCAGTGCGTACGCCACACCGCGTCGCGATGGACAGGAGTGATCCGGAACGGGACCTTTTCTCTATCCCCACATGCACCTATATGTCTGGTGTCGAGCGTCTGCGGGCATGTGTGCCCCTAACCCGGTCCTGCTCCATGGTTTCCATCAGTCGCGTCAGTCAATTGGTTCTTGTCTGCGGGTGCGCCGGGATCGCAGCTGCGAGCCTCGCTATGCTCGGCAGCGAAAGCTGGGTCACCAGCGGGTTTCCTACCTCGCAAGAGCGACAGGCGGACGTATGGGGTGGGTTTGTGAAGCCGGTTGCGGTCAACCGCCCGGCGAGCGAAGCGGACTGGCTCACCGCGCAAAAGGCGCTTCAACCTGCTGTCGTCCCCGATACAACACGGCCAAGTGCAACACGCATAGACCTGGGTCCGTTGGATATCCTGGACGTGCGGCCGCTGCCACGCGGGACGGGTCTCGGTGCCGAAATAGAAGCTGAGGCGGGGCAGGCCAAGATGTTAGTGACCGCCCGGGACGCCGGCACCGGGCGCACGGTCCGACTCATCATTGACGCTGACCCTGTGTCGCCGAATTCACTGGCGCCGAACCCGCCGCGCCCAGCTTTGTAATTGGGCAAAGTTTGTAACCAAGTTTGTCGCCGAGAGGCATCGAACGTGCGGCTCTGGGCCGTGACCGATTACACATAATGTGGCACGGCGTGGTATCGGCTAGGTTTCGGCCACTCGCCCACCCCACGGTTACCATGGCGCAACGAATTGGTTTTTACGCGGGCTCTTTTGACCCGGTGACGCTTGGCCACCTCGACCAGATCAACCGTGCCGCGCGGTTGGTGGATGTGTTGATCATCGGTATCGGCGTGCATCCAGGTAAGACGCCGATGTTTTCGACCGAAGAAAAGATCTACCTGCTGGCCGCTGAGTGCACTGCGATTTCCACGGCAACACGTTGCGAGATCAAGCCGGTGACATTCGCCGGACTGACCATTGATGCAGCCCGTGCCCATGCAGCAACCAGCATTTTCCGTGGCCTGCGCGACGGCACGGATCTTGACTACGAGATGCAGCTGTCTGGCATGAACGGCGCCATGGCCCCGGATATCGAGACCGTGTTTCTGCCAGCGTCTCCTGGAGTCCGCCACATCACAGCCAGCCTCGTGCGCCAGATTGCGCAGATGGGGGGGAATGTGACGTCGTTTGTGTCACCACGGGTTGCTGCGGCGCTCACTGCTAAAACGACTGAAGCGGCCAAGAGGGCGACGCCGAGCACGCCGGGATGATGGGCCATGGCTGGATCTGACGCCTACACACGGATCAAGGCAGACGTGATGGCGATCGCCATGCGCATTCCGCTGGGGCGGGTTGTGACCCACAAACAGATTGGCGCACACCTGCGGGTCATGCCGCGCCATGTCGCCTATATCTTGGCAACGCTTGATGACGGTGATCGCGAGGGCGTTCCCTGGTGGCGCGTTGTCGCCGACGGTGGAGCCGTGGGCCGACATTTGAGGCGCGATGAGCAGATGCAGCGCCTGCGTTCGGACGGCGTTGTGCTCTCGCCCGTCGGCATCGTGCAGGATCTTGCGGAGCGCTGGGTTGCTGATATCGACGCTTTGCTGGCGGGTCGCGTCCATGGGGTTGCGCCGTCCGCAGCCAAGCCATCCCGCTCGCGCGGCATACGCGGCAAGCCGACTTCGTCGGTGTAGGGGGCGGTCCAAGGGCGCTGTTCGCTGACGTTGTCTTCGCGCTTCAGGTATGAAACTCGGCACAATCATGTCAGCCTCGATTGTCGCCATTGCCGTCACGCTGTCGGGATCATGTGCTAAGGAAATAGGTCATGCTCCTCACCGTCACCACAACGCACCAGCCCGCGACGGACCTCGGTTATCTCCTGCACAAGAACCCCACGCGCACGCAGTCCATCGAACTCGCCTTTGGTCATGCGCACATGTTCTACCCGGAGGCGACAGTGACGCGGTGCACCTTTGCGCTCGCGTGGTCGATCTTGGGTGCGGCTCGGGCAAGCTGTTGAAACGGTTGCTGGCTGAAACGCAGTTCACCGAGATCCTCGGGCTCGACGTTAGCATTGGGGATCTTGAAATGGCGGCAAAGCGCTTGCGCCTCGAGACGATCCCCGAGCGCCAGCGCATCAAGCTGATCCAGGGCGCGCTGACCTATCGGGACAAGCGCATCGCTGGCTTCGATGGCGCGTCACTGGTCGAGGTGATCGAGCACGTCGATCCCGATCGATTGGTCGCCGTGGAGCGTGTTGTGTTTGAAATGGCGCGTCCGGGTGTGATCGTCGTGACAACGCCGAATATCGAATACAACGCCAAATTCGAGTCCATGAAACCGGGGCAGTTGCGCCACCCCGATCACCGCTTCGAGTGGACACGGGCTGAGTTTGCGGCCTGGGCAACACGCGTCTCTGAGGCGTTCGGCTACATGGCAACTAATTCTCCACTCGGGCCAGAGGATGCGCGCCTCGGTGCGGCCTCGCAAATGGCTGTCTTCGAAATGTTTGCCTAATAACAGCGGTCATGATTTCTGACCGATGGTATCCGCGCGCGGGGTTGGTGGGGCGGCCGCGCGCAAGCAGAAAACGCTGATACCGTCGGTCAACGCTTTTGACCGACGGTATCAGCCGCCTCTGCCCCCGCGGCCTTGACGGCACCATATCCGGCAAGCGCTGCCTGACGGGCGGTCGCATGGTCAACGATGGGGCGGGGATAGGTCTTTCCAAGCGACACGCCACAAGCACGTAAAATTTCGGCCGGTGCCTCAAAGGGTGCGTGCAGCACGGTATTGGGCAGCCGCGCAATTTCCGGGCACCACCGCCTGACATAGTCGCCGTTAGGGTCGAATTTGCGCCCCTGTTCCATGGGGTTGAAGATGCGGAAATACGGCGCGGCATCTGCGCCACAGCCTGCCACCCATTGCCAACTGGCCGCGTTGTTGGCGAGGTCGGCGTCCAGCAGCGTGTCCCAGAACCAAGCTTCGCCCTGGCGCCAATCGATGCGCAGATGTTTGATCAGGAAGCTGGCGACGATCATGCGCACGCGGTTGTGCATGTAGCCCGTCGCCCACAGTTCGCGCATCCCCGCATCGACGATGGGGTAACCGGTCTGCCCTTTTTGCCAGGCAACCAGTTGGGCTTTATCATCTGACCACGGATAGGCGTCAAAGGCCGGTTTCCAGTTGCGCGTCGGCAGCGTCGGGAAGTGAAACAACAGATGATGGGCGAACTCGCGCCAGCCAATTTCCGAGAGAAACTTGTCGGCGTCACCGCGCGGGCTGGTGGATGTCTCGATGCGCATGTGCGTCGCGGCCCAAATCTGGCGCGGCGAAATCTCGCCCCAGTGCAAATGTGGCGACAGACGCGAGATGTTCGGCAAATCCGGCCGATTGCGCAATTCGCCATAGCCGGCGAGGCCGCCGACGAAAAACGTCTCCAGCCTCGCGCGCGCGCCTGTTTCCCCTGGGGTCCACTCGGGCGCGAACGCGGCGGCCCAATTCGGCTGTTTCGGCAAAAGTGTCCAACTGGCAAGCGGATCGCTTTTGGCCCCATGCAGCGTGGGTTTCAGCTTCGGCGCTGAAACTGGCGCGGACACGGGCAGCTTTAAGCACGCACGCCAGAACGGTGAGTACACTTTGTATGGCCCGCCGGTCAGTGTTTTAAGCTCCCACGGCTCAAACAACAGACTGCCATTGAAGCTCTCGACCTCAATGCCCGACGCTGTGAGCGCGGTCTTGATGGCCGTGTCACGGGCAATGGCTTCTGGTTCGTAGCATCTATTCCAGACCACGCGGGTGGCGCCGGTCTCAGACACCAGGGCCGCAAGAACCGTCGACGGATCACCCCGGCGCAAAACCAGCCCGCCAAGTGATTTCGACAGTGCGGTAAGGCTATGGTGCAACCACCAGCGCCCGGCAGCCCCGATTGCACGCACGCCGGATGTGTCATCCAAGATGTAAACTGGCACGATTGCGCCACGCGCCACGGCGGCCGCTAGCGCGGGATTATCCGCAAGGCGCAGATCCTGGCGGAACCAAACAAGCGTCGTCATCGTACCTCAATTCATCACAAGATGGCGCCGTCGCAGATTACGTTCATACGGCGGCCACAGACCATAGCATGAGGCCTCAACGATGCCGCCCCGCCCCACTTCTAAACAACCCGCCTCCACACGACCCGCCTCTGGGCGAAACCTCATTCTCGTACTCGGGGACCATCTCACGCCAAGTCTGTCGAGCCTCGCAGACGCGGATCCGGCGCGCGATGTCGTGCTGATGGCTGAGGTCCAGGCCGAGGCAACGTACGTGCGCCACCATAAGAAGAAAATCGCGTTTGTTTTTTCGGCCATGCGCCATTTTGCCGAGGAACTCAGAGAGGCGGGCTGGCTGAACGTCGACTATCGCCGTCTCGATGATCCAGCCAACAGCGGTTCGCTCCGAGGAGAAGTCGCCCGCGCCGTTAAAACGCACAAGCCCGCACGTGTCATGGTCACGTCGCCCGGTGAGTGGCGCTTGCTTGAAGATATGCGCGGGTGGGCTGAGGATATCGGGGTCCCCGTCGACATCCGCGACGATGACCGCTTCATCTGTTCGGGCCGCGAGTTTGCCACCTGGGCGGACGGCCGCAAACAGCTGCGCATGGAGTTCTTCTATCGCGACATGCGGCGCAAAACCGGGCTGCTTATGGAGGGCGATCAACCCGCAGGTGGCCAGTGGAACTTTGACCACGACAACCGCAAGCCGGCCAAAGCGGACCTGTTCATGCCGCAGCCTTTCCGCGTGGTGCCCGATGCGATCACACGAGATGTTCTCGACCTCGTGGCGCAACGCTTTCCCGACCATATCGGCACGTTGGAGCCGTTCGGTTTTGCTGTCACCCGCGCGGATGCCGAGCGAGCGCTCGAACATTTCGTCGCCCATGGCCTCGCCCGCTTCGGTGACTACCAGGACGCGATGCTGGAGGGGGAGCCGTTTCTGTATCACTCGTTGCTTGGCGGCTACATCAACATCGGTCTGATTGACCCACTTACCGTCTGTCGACGCGTAGCGGCTGCGTACACGGAGGGCCGTGTGCCGCTCAACGCCGCTGAGGGCTATATCCGGCAGATCATCGGGTGGCGTGAGTATGTGCGCGGCATCTACTGGCATAAAATGCCGGCCTATGTGGCAGAGAATTACTTCGCCCATACGCGCCCCGTTCCCGAGTTTTACTGGAACGCTGAGACAGATATGGCTTGCGTCCGCGCGGCGGTGTCACAGACCATCGAGCATGCCTACGCTCACCACATTCAGCGCCTCATGGTCACCGGCAATTTCGCGCTCCTGGCCGGCGTTTCTCCGCAGGAGCTGCATGAGTGGTATCTGGCGGTTTATGTTGATGCCTATGAGTGGGTCGAATTGCCGAACACTCTGGGCATGAGCCAGTTCGGCGACGGCGGCGTTCTCGCCTCAAAGCCTTATGTCGCCTCGGGCGCTTACATCAATCGGATGTCAAACCACTGCAAGACGTGCCGCTATGACGTGAAGCAGACGACCGGGCCGACCTCGTGCCCGATGAACGCGTTGTACTGGTCTTTCCTTGATCGCCACCGCGAAAAGCTGGGCGGAAATCCACGCATGACAACGATGTACAGCAGTTGGAACAAGATGACGGCCGAAAAGCGCGCAGCCCTGCTTGAGACCGCCGACGCCACGCTCGCAAAGCTCGATGCGGCCAAGCGATTGTAGCGGTGCAACAGCCGTCAAAGTCGCGGATCAACCGGCTCACTTTCGAGCGCGAGGATGGCGAACACGGCCTCGTGCACTTTGCGCAGGGGATGCTTGGCAACGAAACGCGTCAGGGCCTCATGGCCGAGAATGAACTCACGGTAGGCCAATGAACGCTTCTTGCCGAGACCGCGCTTGCGCAACCGGGTGAGGTGTTCGGGCAGGTCGTACTCGGGGCCATAGATGATGCGCAGATACTCGGGCCCGCGCACCTTAATGGCCGGTTGGACAATGCCCTTGCGACCGCGCGCGATAAAACTGCGTGGTTTCACCACCATGCCCTCGCCACCCATCGATGTCAGCGCGAGCCACCAGTCCGTCGCCTGTTCGATGCTCGCGTCATTGGTGACATCGACCACGTGGTGTGCCGTCGCGATAAGAATCTGATCGCCGGGCTCAGCGAGCCGCGCGCATTCAGTCATATGCCAGATGTGCTCCTTGTCCATGTGCACGGCACCCTCGGTTGCGAGCACATGGAATGGCGCGATGCGGTAGTCACCGAGCGATGTCACGGGCCAGCAATACCGACGATAGGCGTCGACATATTTTTCGGCGCGTGACGTGCGAGCCGCAAAGCGCGCGGCGATGTCTACAGCAGATGGATCGCGGGTAGCAGCCTCAGCTAATAGCTGCGCCGTCACGCTCAGGTCGGACGTGGCCGCCGCGCCGGTCGGTGCGTATTGGCCCGCAATGAGCCCCTGCAAGTTGGCCGACCACGGCATAAGCTCCGCATCGAGAAGCGCCCAATCGGTTGCGTGTCGTTCAAAGAAACGGACTTCGGTCATCGCTGTGCGCACACGCGCCAGCAACGCTTCGCCAGTGACGCCATCGTTGAAGAAGGCACGACCGGTCCGGGTCATGATCATGCCCGTTTCGCCGGTGGTCACGCCAAAGCGCATGCGGGCCGTATCAACATCCCGGCAGACGAGCAAAAGCGCGCGCGACCCCATGTGCTTTTCTTGCACGACCAAGTCGGTAACGCCTTCGTCGCGGTAATACTCGAAGGCGGCGGCCGGCTGTTCAAGCATATCTGCGAGGCTGTGCGATTTCGTCGTGTCCGGTGGATCTTGGGTGAGTGATGTTGCGCATGGCGACATGGTCGGCGGCAGATGGATCAGCCACTTTGGATTGGCGGCGAAACGCGACATCATTTCAAGCGCCGCGGCCGACTGGGCCGCGTCTATGGTCACTGTCTTGCCGAGTGTCGTTGTGACGATGTGTTTGCCAATGACCAGATCAATGTCGAGCAGATCGTCCTGCGCTTGTTGGGCCGTGAGTTGTGGCTCAGGTGGTGGCGCAAGCGGACGTTTCGGCTCGGCGTAGACTTGGCGCGCCGGTACATCAACCAACACGCGCTCCGGCCAGCGCAGGGCCGTGAGACGGCCGCCGAACACGCAACCCGTATCGATGCAGATGGTGTCGTTCAACCATTCGGCGTTGAGCGTCGGTGTGTGGCCATACACGACGACGGTTTTACCCCGGTAATCGGCCGTCCAGTTGTGCCGGATTGGCAGGCCAAACGCGTCGCTCTCGCCGGTTGTTTCACCGTACAGGCAGAACTCGCGCACCGCGCCCGAGGCGCGTCCGATCATCTCGTCTTTGACACCAGCATGCGCCACGGCAAGGCGCCCACCATCGAGCCAGAAGTGGCTGACAAGATTGCCAACAAACGTCGCCACCTCGCGTTTGAAATACGTGTCGACTTTGGCGGCCGCCTCCATCTGCGCGACGGTCTTATCGAGGCCATGGGTCAGCGTCACGGTTTTTCCCGAGAGCCAGCGCCAAAACTTGATGTCGTGGTTGCCGAGCACGCAAAGCCCGCGGCCGTCGGCGACCAGGCTCATGACAATGCGCAGCACATCCGGCGAATTCGGACCGCGATCAACGAGATCACCAACGAACACAGCTTGCCGGCCGGTTGGTGGCGTGACGCGGACGGTGCGACGACCGAGGCTCTCGGCCCAGGCGACCACGTACCCGAGTTTCTCCAGTAGCTCCTGCAACTCATCCGCGCAGCCATGCACATCGCCGATGATGTCGAACGGCCCCTCGACATGGCGCGCATCGGTCCAGGTGCGGATTCGCGTGACGGTTACAGCGGAGATCTGGTCGACGCTCTCGAGCCAGTGCAGGTAGCGGATGCCCTCCTTATCGGGACGATTTAGTCCGCGGCGCAGGCTGGCCATCTGGTTACGCACCACGTGCGGGCCAAATTGCCGATCGGGGTGCGTCTCGTTGCGGGCGTGGCAGACGCGCTCGCCGGGATCGATGACGATGCCGACAGTGATGGCGTGGTATTGCTTCGCGATCGAGATGAACTTGTCGCGGTCTTCGGGCCGGATGTTGGTTGCGTCGATGACCGTCAGCTTGCGACGTTTGAGGCGTGTCGCCGTGACGAAGTGGCAGGCCGCGAACGCGTCACCGCTGGCCTCCAGGCTGTTCTCATCATCATCAACGACGCCACGATAATGGTCCGATGAGATAATCTCCGTCGGTTTAAAATGCGTGCGCGCGAACGTTGATTTGCCTGAGCCCGAGGCACCGATCAGCAAGACGAGGCAGAAGTCGGGGAGTTCTATTCTCATCGCGCTCGGTCATGCCACTCGGTTGAAAGTGCGCAAAAGGGGCGAGCGTGAACGCCCGCCCCCACGTCGTGTGCCAGATCAACACGAGCTTTAGTTCGAGCCGACCTTACTTCGTAATCGTGTTGTAGAAGTTCGAGTCAGAGCTCGGTCCTATGATCCAGCCGCCGACGGACTTGACCTGCGCCGAGACTTCGACCTGCTGGAACATGATCACGAACGGCGAGATCTTCTGGTGCTCGCGCTGCAGCGTGCCGTAGGTGGTCGCACGCTTGGCGCTGTCGGTTTCAAGCACGGCTGCCTGCGTGATCTTGGTCATCTCAGGGATGTCCCAAGCGTTGCGCCAGGCGAGTGTCTTTGACTTGGCGTCTTCGCCGTTGTTCTCGTTGATGGCGAAGGTTTCAGCGTTTGTGTGGGGATCGAGATAATCCGGCCCCCACTGGCCAATGTAGATATCATGCGTGCGTGCACGATATTTGGTCAGTGTCGCCTTGCCGTCGCCCGGGATCAGCTCAAGCTTGACGCCCGCTTGCGCCCATTGTGCCTGAATGGCCTGGGCGATGTCCTGGATCGGCGAGGTGTTGCGCACGTCCATGGTGACGGTGAAGCCGTTCGGCAATCCGGCCTTGGCGAGCAGTTCCTTGGCTTTTGCGGGGTCGAACTTGTAGGGCTTATCGTCGATTGCGCCGAGGAAGCCCTTGGGGAGGAATGCCTGGTGCGGCTTGTAGGTGCCTTCGACGATGTTGGTTTCGATCGATGAATAGTCGACCAGCCACTTCATGGCCTCGCGCACCTCAGGCTTGGCGAAGTTGGCGTTCTTGGTGTTCAGGCCCAAATACAAGATGTAGCCTTTGTCGCCCTGGGTGATGGCGATTTCCGGCTTCGTCTTGACAGCTGCCAATTGGTCCTTGGTCAGGTTGCGGGCGATGTCGATGTCGCCTTTTTCGAGCAGAAGGCGCTGCGAGGCTGGCTCGGCCACATGGCGCACGATCACGCGCTTGTTCTTCGGCGCGCCCTTGTACCAGGCGGCATGGGCTTCAAGGGCATACTGCTCGTTCGGACGGTAGGCGCGAACAGAATATGCGCCCGATCCAGCCGAGTTCAGCTTCATCCACTCGTTGCCAAAGTCATCGCCCTTCACGTTTGCCATGACAGTCTTGCTGTCGACAACGCTTGCGACACCCGATGTCAGGCAGTTCAAGAAGAATGAAGGCGCAAAGGGCTTCGACACCGTGATCACAACAGTATCCGCGTCTGGCGCTTTGATTTTCTCAAGCACGTTTTCCTTGGTGAAGCCGAATTGCAGCAGGATGAAACCCGGTGATTTGTTCAAGGTGACGGCGCGTTGGAACGAGTAGACCACGTCGGCTGACGTCATCGCGTTGCCGGAGTGGAACTTTACGCCTTTCCGAAGCTTAAAAGTATAGGTGAGGTTGTCCGGGCTAACGATCCAGCTCTCGGCCAGTTCCGGCGTGAGTGCGTTGTTCTTGGCGAGATCAATGCCGATCAACTTGTCATAGACGTTGGTGACCACTTCAACGCCAGAAAACTCGAACGCTTCGGCCGGATCGAGCGAAATGATGTCATCGATCTGTTTGGCCATGACAACGGTGTCCTTGGGCGTCTGGGCGAGTGCCGCGCTGGCTGAGAGCGCGTCGACTGCCACGCTGGCCAGCAGGCCCAGGGCCATCGACCCGATACTGAATTTGATTGGCTGTGCGCGCATAGTTCCTCCGCAAAACGTTAGGCGAGCGATCCGTCGCTCAGGGGCGAGACGAGCGACCCATCGCTCATGGGCAAGACGAGCGACCCATCGCTCATGGGTCATGTTTGGCCCCGTGGCGCCGAGAAGTCCAGCGCGGCCGCGCGTCTGTCCCGGCGCGTTGCAGAGTTGCGCACGATGTCACCGACCCTCAGCCACGTCTTCAGTTGGTGCAGAGCCAATCCGGTCAGGTCGACCCGCCGTATGCGTCAGAGCGTTGTTGAGAGGTTAAGTATGGTCGATATCGCTCTTATGGGGCTTGGCACAGCCCTCCCCGAGCATCGGCTGTCACAGGCCGACGCCCTCGCCGCGGCGCGTGACAAGTTTCAGCACCGCTTTCCAGACTTTCATCGCCTCGCGCCCGTATTTACCAATGCTGGGATCGCCAGCCGGGCGACAGCCATGCCTATTGAATGGTATCTTCAACCGCGCGGGTGGGAGGAGCGGAATGCGGCCTACATCAAGGTCGCCGGACGCTTATTTGTTGAAGCCGCACGCGACGCTTTGAGCGCTGCAGGGATCAAGGCCGCAGATGTTGACGCCGTTATCACGATAAGTTCAACCGGCATCGCCACCCCGACCTTGGAGGCGCGAGCCGCCGACGAACTCGGTTTCAGGCCCGATATTATGCGTGTACCCGTGTTTGGCTTGGGCTGCGCGGGCGGCCTTTGCGGATTGGCGCTCGGCAGTCAGTTGGCCCGCGCTTCTCCCGGAGCCAGGGTTCTTGTTGTGGCAGTGGAGCTCTGCACGCTGTCGTTCCATCAAGACACTCTGACAAAATCGAACATCGTCGCAACGGCGCTGTTTGGCGATGGTGCTGCCGCCGCGGTTCTGACGACGGCGCGACCCGGGGATCGGCACATCGTTGGCGTCGGTTGTCAGTACACATGGCCCAACACGCTACGCATCATGGGTTGGGACGTGAGCCGCGACGGGTTGGAGGTTGTCTTTGATCGAGATATTCCGCCGTTCGTCCGGCGTCAGATCTCGCCAGTCGTGCAAGGTTTTCTTGAACAGCTTTCGCTGACGCGGGAGTCGATTCACCGCTTCGGCTTTCATCCCGGCGGCACCAAGGTATTAGAAGCGCTCGAGGCGTCGCTCGATATTGCGGCCGGCTCGCTCGACACGGAACGCGACGTCCTGCACGACCACGGCAACATGTCAGCGCCAACGGTGCTGTTTGTTCTGCAACGCCTGCTGGCGGACGCAACGCCTGGGATCCGCCTCATGTCGGCGCTGGGTCCGGGGTTTACGGCCGTCGCCGTGCCTGTCACTGTTCGGTCTTGAGGTCTTGGCCATGTCGCTCGCTATGTTTATTCTCGCAGCTGTGACACTGCAACGTTTGGCTGAACTCGTGCTCGCAAACCGCAACACCGCGCGGCTCCTTGCCCGCGGCGGCGTTGAAAAGTCGCCCGGCCACTACCCGGCGATTGTGGTTATGCATGCGGCTTGGCTGGTGCTGCTGTGGTACGTCGCGTTCACCGCGACCGCCGTGGATGTGTGGTGGCTCGCCGTTTTTGTCGTGCTGCAGGGATTGCGCGTCTGGGTCATTGCGACGCTTGGCGAACGTTGGACCACGCGCATCATTGTGGTGCCGGGCGAGGCCCGGGTCCGCGGCGGGCCGTTTCGATTTGTCGATCACCCCAATTATCTTGTGGTCGCCGCCGAGTTGATCGCTTTGCCGATGGTCTTTGGTCAGCTTTGGATCGCGATCATCTTTACCGTTCTCAATGCCGCCGTGCTGTGGGTTCGCATTCAGGCTGAGGCGTCGGCGTTGGCCGAAGCCGAGCCGCTAGGCCCGTTACCAGAGCACGTTGGATGAGCGGCCCAAGTCTAGGCGCGGACGAAGTGGTCGCGCCGGCGGGTTTCGCCGTCTGGACCTGCTTCCTCGCCATGTGCCTTGGCATGTTCATGGCGATCCTCGACATTCAAATCGTCGTCACTTCGCTGCCCGCGATCGCCAAAGCGCTCGACATTCCCGAAAATCGGATGAGTTGGGTTCAGACGGCGTATCTCATAGCCGAAGTGATCGCCATACCGTTGACCGGGCTCTTGACCCGCGCCTTGTCGTTGCGCGGTTTGTTTCTCATAGCCATTTCGGTCTTTACGCTGGCGTCGATTGCGTGCGCGTTCGCCACAGGTTTCGTAAGCCTTGTGGCGGCCCGTATTGTCCAGGGCTTGGCTGGCGGTTGCCTGATCCCCCTGGTTTTTTCCTCGGTCTTCCTGATGTTTCCAAAGGCGAGCCAGGGCATGGCGACGACCGTTGCAGGGGCGATGGCCGTTCTGGCGCCAACGCTTGGGCCGACGATCGGCGGCTACATCACCCAGACGTACAGTTGGCCGTGGCTGTTCCTGGTCAACGTCGCACCGGGTGCGTTGGCTATTGCCATCACCGCGGCCTTGGCGCCGCGGGGGCGCGGTGACCGTGCGGTGTTGGGGCAGATCGATTGGATCGCGGTCGGGTGCCTTGCCATTGGCCTAGCCGCACTCGAAATTGCGCTGAAAGAGGGGCCACAACAGGGCTGGTTAGCCCTGCCGGCACTGCCGCTCACGATCTTGTTTCTGGCGTCGACCACGGCGTTCCTCGTGCGCACCCTGCGCCATGACAAACTAATCGTCGATCTGCGGTTGTTCGGCGATCGCAATTTCACCGTTGCGAGTGTGATCAGTTTTCTATTCGGGATCGGGCTGTTTTCGACCGTTTATCTGATGGCGGTGTTTCTTGGGCTGGTGCGCGGACACGGACCCTTGGCCATCGGGTTGGTCATGTTGGTGACCGGGCTGGCACAGCTGGTTGCAGCGCCGGCTGTGGTGCAGCTTGAATTGCGTGCCGATGCGCGGGTGTTGACGGCCGCCGGGCTGGTCATATTTGCCGCGGGACTGGCCATGAGCGGGTGGCAAACCCCGTCCACGGACTATAACGAAATGTTCTGGCCGCAGGTTGTGCGAGGCGTTGGCATTATGTTGTGCCTGATCCCGCCAACACGCCTTGCCCTTGGCGCCCTCGACATGGCGCGCGTGCCGGACGGAAGCGCACTATTCAATTTGATGCGCAATCTAGGCGGTGCCATCGGTATCGCCGTCACAGACACGGTTTTGTGGTTGCGCACACCCCACCATGCCGACGCCCTGGGTCGCAAGCTGATGGCGGGCAACGTCGAGGCCGCAAACTTCATGGGCATCCCCGTCAGTTTATTGCCCCCGCCAGGCGTCTCACCCTCGGCTGAAGATCTGGCGCTGGCGCAGCCTCTTGTCAAAGCCGCCGCCTTGACGCTTGCGACCAACGAGGCGTGGCTGATGCTGGCCGGCGTGACACTGGCCGGACTTCTCGCCCTTGTGGCCGCTCGACGGTCGGCCGCCTGAGTACGGCCCCTGATCTCCGGGAGACACCGCACGCGAGCATTGGCCAATCATTGCTGTTGCGCACTTTCGGTGGTGGCCCCATGACCAGCATCAACACCCGTTGATCAAGGGCTGACAATGGCACTTAGCTTAAACGGAGAATTCGTTCTCCCCGCTGACAAGGACACCGTTTGGGCCAGGCTCAATGACCCCGGGGTCCTGCAGGCGTGCATCCCGGGCTGCGAGATGTTCTCAGCCGTCGACGACAATGCCTTTCAGGCGGTCGCGAAGGTGAAAATTGGGCCCGTTTCGGCGCGCTTTAAAGGCCGCGTGCAGTTGCTCGACCTTAAACCGCCGAACAGCTACCGGATCGTGGGCCAGGGTGACGGTGGTATTTCAGGTTTCGCCAAAGGCGGCGCGAAGGTGCGTCTTGAAGATACAGACGGCGGACAAACGCGGCTCGTTTACGACGTCGAGGCCGAAGTCGGTGGTAAGATCGCCCAACTCGGCAGCCGCCTTGTGGCAAGCGTTGCCAAGAAAAACGCCGATGAATTTTTCGCCAACTTTGCCAAAGTGTTTGAGCCACCCGTATTTGAGCCCCCCGCCTAGACGGCGCCACCTAAGCTTGACTTGTCCGCGGTGCAGGTCAACACGTGCACAGCGTTGGCCGGGTCGAACTCTCGTTTCCAGTGACATCATGATCATCACCCGCAAAGACCGTGTGCTCGTGCTCGGCATCACTGGCAAGCAAGGCACTTTCTGGGCCGAGAAAATGGCTGCCTACGGCACCAACATCGCGGGCGGCGTCAATCCGAAACGGGCCGGTGAAACACATCTCGGAAAGCCGGTGTGGGGCTCAGCCGTGGACGCCGCGGCCGTCGGCGCACTCGACACCGCGGTCATGTTTATCCCGCCGCTCGGGGTCAAGGCTGCGGCGTTGGATGCCATCGCGGCTGGCGTAAAGACCATCGTTTGCCTCACCGAACACGTTCCCGTGCATGACACGATGTATGTGCTCGCGGCCGCGCGCGAGCGCGGTGTACAGATCATCGGGCCTAACACGGCTGGTCTTGTCACCACCGGCGAAACCTTCGTTGGCTTCATGCCAGCCTTTAATTCGAAGGTGTTTCAATTGGGCGATGTTGGGGTGATCTCACGCTCGGGCTCGCTTGGCACGCTGTTGTGCCTCAACCTCTCCCAGGCTGGCCTTGGCGTGTCATCGTTTATTGGCATCGGGGGAGATCCGATCATTGGCACAACCACGCTCGATGCACTCAAGGCTCTGGACCTGGACCCGCGGACCAAGCGCATCGCGCTCGTCGGCGAGATTGGTGGCGCCTTGGAAGAGGAGGCGGCCGACTACGCCAGGACGATGAAAAAACCGATCGCCGCGTTTATTGCCGGCGCGGCCGCGCCTGAGGGCCGCAAGATGGGACATGCTGGTGCCATTGTTGTCGGCACCTTCGGCAGCTACGTGAGCAAGAGGTCGGCGCTTGAAGCAGCGGGTGTCACCGTGGCGGCAACGCCGAATGGCGTCGTTGAAGCGCTGAAACGGACATTCGTTTAAAACCGGTCGCCGTTTGACGGCAGCCTTAATCCTACCCCGGCAAGATCAACACGGAGCACGCAATCATGGCCTTACCCGGCATTGGAAAAGTCGCACTGATCACCGGAGGTGGCACCGGTATCGGACGCTCAGCCGCGCTTGCGCTGCAAGGTGACGGCTGGACCGTCGCGGTTACCGGCCGTCGCAAAGAGGAACTCGACAAGACCTGTGCGATGGCGGCGACCTGTGGCGGCCGAATGCTATCTTTTGTGGCTGATGTCGGTCGGCAGGCTGATGTGAAGACATTGTTTGCCGATGTTGTGAATACCTTTGGCCGGTTGGATTTTCTGTTCAACAACGCTGGCATGGGCGCCCCCGCTGTGCCGCTTGAAGATCTGCCGTTTGCGACCTGGCAGGCAGTCGTAGACGTCAACCTGACAGGTTCATTCCTGTGCGCGCAGGAGGCCATTCGTCAGTTCAAAAAGCAGTCCCCGCAAGGCGGACGCATCGTCAACAACGGCTCGATCTCGGCGCACACACCGCGACCGCACTCGACGGCCTATACGGCGACCAAACATGCGATCAGTGGCCTGACGAAGTGCATCGCGCTCGATGGGCGTCCGTTCAACATCGCCTGCGGCCAGCTCGACGTTGGCAATGCCGACACCAACATGGGCGGACGCATGAAAGCCGGCGTGCCCCAGGCGCGCGGGGATATCCAGCCGGAACCCGTTATGGACGTTGAACACTGCGGTTCGGCGATCCGCTATATGGCATCGCTGCCGCTCGACGCGAACATTCTGACCATGACCATCAAGGCAACGAACATGCCTTTCGAAGGCCGCGGTTGACGACGACGCAACGCCACACGACGATCACCAGAGAACGGTCAACGGACAAGTTCATCGAACAGGCGCGCGACATCAGCGACGGTCGCGCGCAGGTGTGCGTCGAGCGCTGCAAACGATGGCAGATTGGCCGCGCGTGCAAGCAGCATGTTGAGGCCATCAGGCGCCTTTAAAGGATCGAAGGGCGCGTCAAGGCAGAGGCGCAGCACCTGGGTCAAGTTGTGCAGCAGGGTCGCAGCTGCGAGCAATTGAGCGGCAGGTTCCGCGGCCAAGTGGCCCGCCGCGTGCAATTTCGCCAGGGCATGAGACGTGTTCTGATCAAGCGCGTCGGGGGTTTCTGCAGCCGACACCAACTGCAGATACTGGGCGATGAATTCTAGATCCACGAGACCGCCGCGCACTTGCTTCAGGTCCCAGATGTCGGTTGTGCCCTTTTCGGCCGCGATGAGCGCGCGCATTTCCCGCACGTCGGCGGCGATTTTGGCGCGGTCTCGGGGCCGCGTCAGTGTGTCGTTGATCGTCCGCTCGACCTTGGCTGTGAGGTCGGGCGAACCCGTCACGACGCGCGCGCGCGTCAGCGCCATGTGCTCCCAGGTCCAGGCGTCTTTGGCTTGATAGTCGATGAAGCTTGTCAGCTGTGTCGCAACGGGTCCCTTCTGCCCGGAAGGGCGCAGGCGCATGTCGATTTCATACAGTCGACCTTCGGCCGTTTGGGCGTTGAACGCCGCTATCAGGCGTTGCGTGAAACGGGCATAGTATTCCGTTGGTGCCAGGGGCTTTGGTCCATCGGACGCCACAGCGTTCGGCTGGAAATCGTAGACCACAATCAGGTCGAGGTCCGATGATGCCGTCATCTCACGGCCACCCAGCTTGCCCATGGCAATGACCACGGCACAGCCACCCGCGACACGACCGTGGGACCGCTCCATCTCCGCTTGCACGCGGCTGGCGAGCGCGTCGATCAATTGATCAGCCAGCAGCGCATAGGCGCCGCCAGCCCTGTCAGCTTCGATGGTGCCCGTCAGCACACGCACGCCGATCAGGAACGCTTGCTCGTGACCGACGGCGCGCGCGCGCTCGAGCGCCGTCTGTAAATCGGTAGCTGTCGCCATTTCAGATTTGACAATGCCGCGTAACATATCGCGGTTTGCGAGCGCGCCGAAGAAGCCCGGATCGAGAACCGCATCAAGCACACGGCGGTGACGGCTGAGCACCGTTGCGAGGCGCGGCGCGGTGCCCATGACCGCCGCCACCAGATCCAGCAAACTCAGGTTTTCCTTGAGCAGTGAAAACAACTGCACACCAGACGGCAACTCAGACAGAAATCGGTCAAATGCCAGGATCGCATCGTCGGGATCGGCGGTCTTGGCGATGGCTGAAATCAGCAGCGGCTGCACGACGGTCAGCAGTTCGCGCGCGCGGGCTGAACGCACGGCCCGATAGCGGCCATGATGCCAGCCACGGACCAGGGCGATCACACCCGCCGGCTTGCCAAAGCCCAGGTCAGCGAGCGCTTGCAATGTTGCGGGATCGTCGGCTTCGCCGGCAAACACCATATTGGCTGTGCCGGAGCTGAGCGCAGGCGCCTTCTCAAACAGGCGCACATAATGGCGCTGCACGGTTTCGAGCGTCTTGGTCAAAGCCTCGGAAAATGCGGCCGTGTCAGCATATCCAGCAAAGTGCGCAAGTCGCGCGAGACCCTCTGCATCGTTGGGAAGCGTCTGGGTCTGCTCATCGTCGAGCATTTGCAGTCGATGTTCGATCGTGCGCAGGTGCACGTAGGCCTTGTGCAGGTCCTCGCGCACCGACGGCGTGATCCAGTTGCGCGCTTCGAGCTGTCTTAGAGCCAGCAAAGTCTCGGGCGAGCGCTGATCGACCTGCCGCCCACCGGCAATCAACTGCTGGGTTTGCACAAAGAACTCGATCTCGCGAATGCCGCCACGACCGAGCTTGATGTTGTGGCCGCCAACGCGGATTTCGCCAAAGCCCTTCACTGCGTGGATCTGTCGCTTCATGGCTTGAATGTCGGCAATGGCGGCAAAATCAAGATACTTGCGCCAGATGAAGGGCCGCAGCTCGCCAAGTAGACTTTGGCCCGCATCAAAATCGCCCGCGATCACGCGCGCCTTGATCATGGCCGCGCGCTCCCAGTTCTGGCCGAAGCTCTCGTAGTAATTGAGCGCTGTCTCGCGGCGGATCGCGATCGGCATGGCACCTGGATCTGGGCGCAAGCGCAGATCCGTGCGGAAGACATAGCCGTGCTCGGTCCGCTCCTGCAGCAGGCGCACGAGATCACGGGTGAGGCGCACAAAAAAGGTTTGTTGATCGTGCTTTTCGGCAAGTTTGCTGGCGCTCTTGTCCGGGTCGAAAAATACGATCAGGTCAATGTCGGAGGAATAGTTGAGTTCGTGCGCCCCGTGCTTGCCCATGGCGATGACCATGTAGCCGGACCGAGTTTCTGCTTGGGGGGCGCCTTCGAGCCAGTCGCCGCGCGCTTGCGCCTGGCGAAACAAGAACCTAAGGGCCTCGCGGACGGCCGTGTCAGCCACAAATGCGATCCCGCGCGATACCTCAACGTCTGGGTAGATGCCGCCAACGTCGGCGAGCGCCAGAAAGAGTGCCGCATCGGATTTAAACAGGCGCAGCGGCCGCATGGCCTCAGCCAGCGTCGTCGCCAGGGCCATGTCGCGTGCGAGTTCCGTGGCTCGCTCCGCCATCTGCAACGACGGATCGGCTGTCAGCGCACGTTGCAAAATCGCTGGACGCCGCAGCGCAATCCCCGTGAGATAGGCCGACGCACTGAAAACGCCATCTAACAGAGCCGCAACGGCGGGCTTCGTGAGCACCGCGCGTAGGGCCGTGAGTGTCGGGTCGTTGGCGATGACCTGATCGAGCTCGCTCCGGTGCCGGGCACTGAGCGCTAGATCATGCAAGACCGGCGCTCGGGTGATCGCATCGGCGAGATCTGGCATGACGTCATCCCCGAATGCTTTACCGCACGATGGCGACGCCGATGAACCAAGCGTGCAGCCAGAACACAAAGGCAAGATACAGCGCAACACCACCGCCGATGACGACGACGTCGCCCATCAGCTGTCCTTTGCGATCCCCAAGCGGCCCAGACACCTGCGCCCCTTGCGCGGCGCGCTTTTTAACGGAGATGCGATCATAGACAGCGTAGGCGAGCAGCGAGCCAAACAGAATCAAGGAGACGAGATCGCCGCGCACGAACAGATGGCCAAGGGCCCACAGTTTCGTTGCCAGCAGAAGCGGATGCTTGACCAGATCGCGCACGCGTGAGGGCACATTGGACGCGACGAGGCAGATCATGGCCGGGAGCATCAGCAGGTACGTGACATGACGGCCCCAGGTTGGTGGCACCCAGAGTTGCGGGTTGACTGCCGCTGGCAAGCGTCGCGCTTCGCCATAGCCCCATACAATCAGCATGAACGTCGCAAACGAGAGCACGGAGAAGAGTATTTTATACCCGTTGGCACCAAAACGCTCGCGCAGGCTGTCGCGCAAGGACGGAACGGTCGGGACCAGATGGATGCCGATGAAAGTGACGAGGCCTGCAATCAATGTGGTCATGGGTGGCTCTGCTGTTCGACGTGCCGCCGTTTACAATGCGAGCTGGCGCACTGCGTGGCACCCTGGCGGAGGGCACAATGCGGGTGGGCGGGTACGGACACAAGTCCTCAAGTCGACAGTCCCTCATTCAACCGGCGTCTGGCGTAAGGCCGCGGGCAACGTGGTCAGCGCGTCTTGCATGCGGCCCCCGATATGAGATGCTCGACCATGCGTGCCGTTTGGGGGAGTTGACGCTATGGCGGACGAATTGGCGACGGGGTTGGTCTGGCACGAGCGCATGATGTGGTTTGACGGAGGCGCCTTCGCTGGCCCGATGCGGGCCATCGGATGGGTGCAGCCAGGCGAGGCATCGGAGAACCCGGAAGCAAAGCGCCGGATCAAGAATTTGCTCGATGCCAGCGGCTTTACCCAGCACCTCGCCGTGATCACGCCAGAGGCGGCGACCGTCGCGGATATCCGGCGCGTGCACACGGCGCGGCACTTGGCCGAGGTGCAGGCCATTTCAGGTGCGCAGGGCGGGCAACTTGGCCTCAGCGCCTTCACGAGTGCTGGTGGCTATGAGATTGCATTGCTTGCGGCTGGTGCGACGCTGGCGGCGGCTGAGGCGGTCGTCCTCGGGCAAGTCGCCAATGCCTATGCGCTCGTGCGGCCACCGGGACACCATGCCGGGCCTGACGGGAGCATGGGCTTTTGCGTGTTCAACAACATAGCCGTTGCCGTGCGCGCGCTACAGGCCAATCACGGCGTTGGGCGCATCGCGATTGTCGACTGGGACGTGCACCACGGCAATGGCACGCAGACGGTGTTTTACGGCGACCCTTCTGTCCTGACCATTTCGCTGCATCAGGAGGCGCTGTTTCCGCAGGCGGGCAATCCGCCATTTGGCGCCATTTCCGAGACGGGGAGTGGCAGCGGCAAGGGCACGTCCATCAATGTGCCGCTGCCGCCAGGATCGGGCACAGGTGCGTACACGGCTGCATTTGAGAGGATTGTCCTGCCGGCACTGCAGGCATTTAAACCAGAGTTCATTTTCGTCGCCAGCGGCCTGGATGCCGGCAATCACGACGCACTTGGCCGGATGACGCTTGGGCCGGAAGATTTCCGCTGGATGACGGCTGCGATGAAGTCGGCTGCAGCAGACTTATGCGGCGGCCGGCTCGTGCTCTCGCATGAGGGCGGCTATCACGCGCCCTCAGCCCCGTTCCTGGCACTGCCGATCTTTGAGACGTTGTCGGGCCATGTGGCGGGAATCGAAAATGCGATTGCTAAGCGCATGAGCGGGCTCCCAGCCTCGCCGCTCCTGGCACATCAGGCGGCGGCGATTGAAGCCGCGCGGGCTGCGGCTTTTGGGGTCTTATGATCGCGTGCGATCGTCGCTGCGCTCGGGCCTCGTTGCGCCTGGGCGTCGCCGTTAACTCCAGCGCCGGTTCGACCACATCCATTGTTCCGGCGCTTCGCGGATCCAGGCCTCGAACTGGGCTTGCAGTGCGACCGTCGCCGCCTGGATGTCGGAGCCTTGGTTGCTGGTGCGCGGGACTTTCACTTCCTTAAGCTCAATGCGAAAGCGGCTGGAGGTGCCAATGCGCAGGCAACGGGCGGCCCAGATTCGGGCACCGGTGCGGCGCGCGATCAGAGCGGGCGCAAGCGTGGTTGGTGCGGGTGTGCCGAAAAATGAAATGGGCACGCCTTTGTGGTCATGCAAGTCGGAGACGATACCGAGGCGGCCACCGGTACGCACGTAGTCGGTCATGTGGCGGATGGCTTTCATCCGATCGTCGAGCGTGCCTTTGCCGAACAGCCCGCCGGGATAGAGACTGCGGCGCTGATGCCGCAGATAGGCGTCAACGTAGGGGTTGTTGACGGTTCGGTAGACGGCGGCAGGTGTGGCGCCGGCGATTGTCAGCGGCCAGATGGCGAGTTCCCAGTTGCCCATGTGGAGTGAGGCACCGACGACGGGGCCGAGTTTGTCTTTGTAGCGCGCAAATGTCGGGCTGACGATCTCTATGCGCGTGGGATCAGCGATGATGCGATCGATCTGCATCGTCTCAGCCATCACGCGGCCGAGGTTACCCCACATGGCGCGGGCAATCTTTTCGCGCCCGGCCAAGGGCATATCCGGGTATGCGATGGCGAGATTGGCCAGCGCGCGGGTGTGACGGCGCAGGCGTGGGGCAATGAGTTGCCAAAAGAACGCCGACACCTTGGTGGCGGTTTCGAGCGGCAGCGCGCGGATAAAGCCAATGACCAGGCGAAGGAGACCGTACTCAACGCGCCATTGCGCGTCCTTGAGAAGTGGCCACGTCCGCTGTGGTATGTCGGTCGAAGTCTCGGGGCCAGTGATCATACTTCAGCATCTCTAGAATCGACATCGCCCGTCGCGACTAACGCGACAGGCGACACAAACACACACGCTGTAAGAGACGCTCAAACTGATTTCTTGATCCACGCCTCAAGCTTGGCCTTCTGCACTAGCGCGCCAACATGTTGGTCGACGACCTTGCCGTCTTTGAAGATCATCATGGTTGGCATAGCCTGTACGCGATAAGCTTGGGCTGTTACCGGGCTTTGGTCGACGTCGACTTTGACGATCTTGACCTTGCCCTTCATTTCAGTCGCGACTTGGTCGAGCGCCGGTGCCATGGCCTTGCAAGGCCCACACCACTCCGCAAAGAAATCGACCACGACGGGCTCTTTGGCGTCGAGCACGGCTGACTTGAAGTCAGCATCCGAAACGTAATGCGTATCGCTCGCGGGCATGGATTTTCTCCTGGGGATTCGATCGCTTCATCTGCACGTCGAGACAAGCAGTTGTAACACGGAATAGGTCAGACCGGCGCGACCGGCGTCGCCGATCATTGTCATGATTGCATCACTTAAGAGGTAGTGAGCGCGCCCGCATGCGTCAAGGGATGCTACTCGACCTCTTGAATGACCGAAAACGCGCCGCGCATTTCGCCGAGGTTGAAGCCGGTGGCCTTGTCTTCGGGATAATTGCGGGCAATCTCAAGTTTGACCTCCTGGGGGATGGCCGTGCCGTGGCAACCGAGACAAGCCTCGCTGGTCATGATCGGCTTCATGTAGCGAAACAGGCGTTGCCCTTCTTTGGTCGTGAGAACATCGTAGGCTTCCATCGTCTTGTGATCGCCGCCGGCGTTCAGTTGTTTGAGGAACAGCTCGAGGTTGGCCATCTCCCAAGGATCTGGAGCGTTGTCTGGGTTGCGCAACCGCAAGGCCGTGCGAACGATTTCGACGTTGGTTTGATCGCCGACCTCGGCGCTCAGGTCGGGCACGAGTGAATTGCAGCTGCCAACCGCGCCTTTCAGTCCACCAGCCTTAATGGCCTCAGCAATACGCGCTTTGAGCAGCGCCGAATAGTTTCGCACGGCCGTCCGTGACGCCTCAAGGCGTAGCTGCAGGTCCGGCAAAGCGAGGGCCTCGGGGCCCGCCGTTGGCTGTGATGTTACAGGTCCAGACAGCGCCGAAAGAACGAAACTGGCCCCAACCAGTACGCCCACCATATGGCGACTGCGCTTAAGCCGCGGAAGCGACATGCGCATTGTTACCCTCATCCCCAAGTGAAGTTGTTTGCTCGACTAGCCACCCTGAGCACGGCGTTTCCGTATAGCAGCTGCCCACTTGGGACAAGCACTCAACGGCCACCATGCGCGATATTCGGCGCTGCGTGATGGCGGCCATAGACGGCGATTCGCAGGCGAAAGTGCCGGGGCTTTTCGGCAAACAGTCTACCACCGAGGGCGTGCAAGTGTGGACGCAGCGAAAGTTGCTGTTTGATCACGCTTTTACGGAGTAGAGCCAATGCTTCGCGTTCGCCGCGTGGCACAGTGCAGGTTGAGATCCAGACCGCGAACACATGTAAATCATGTTCGTCGCCAAGGCCCCGGGCAAGGTCCTTTGCGACGGCTGAGCGCATTTCGAGGTCGGCCGGCCACAGATCGCCCAGAAGCTGCATGTGGCGTGCATGCCGTTGCACCGTCTTACGCCAATCGTGCAGCGCGTCACTGGTGCCGTGGTCGCGCGCACACTCAAGGCCGCGCCGTGCGGATTTATAGCCTATCGCTGCCGCGTCAATAACGGTTTGTCGGGTTACGTGGTGCAAGTCGAGGCGGCTGAGACGATCGGCCATGGCGTCTGTATCAAGTTTCGGCATATCCTTGAGGTTTGGCTGACCGAGTTCCTCCCGCAGCGCCTGCTCAAGCCCTGGCCGTGTGACGAGCCCAAGGCCAACGAGGCCATTCAGTGTGGTCTCGCGGGCTGCGTTGTCGCGGACCGAGCCAAGCGCCCGGCCTGCATCCCGGAGCATCCGGTCGCAACGGCGTAAATCACGGGTGTTGCGGCTTGTTTCGCCAAGGCTCAACAGCGCACGTAGCTTTTTCAACCGTTTGCGCTGCTCAAGGGCGGGCTCACACTGCTGCACCGCCTTGCCCAATCGCTCCAATTGCAATTGAGCCATGCCGGCAACGCCGCGCCTCAAATCATCCAAAGGCAGGCGAAATGCCACGTTCGATCCACCGAGCGAGAACTGACCTTGAAGCGGGCTAAACTTTCACGAAAACCCAGATGGCTGTGCTTCCGTGGCGCCGCAGACCACTGATACCGTTATGCTACAGGAGATGAAGATACAGGTGCCATCTTCACGTATGGTGTATGCCGCCGGCCGGAATAATCTCAGTTCGGCCGTAAATGTGTGGCGGCGTGCGCGGTGACGGATTTATCCCCGGACGACCGATGACCCTACTCTCCAGCAAGCCCTCGCATTGGGCAATATCGTTTGTGGCGCTCGCAACGATGATCTGCGGCACGCAGGCGTTTGGCCAGTCGCCGGACAGATCGTTCTGGTCACGTTCTGGCCCAGCCTCGATCCAACCGCCTGAACCATTCAAGTCTGATTTTAAGCCCGACGGGGGCCGAGACGGGTCCCAAGACGGGGGCCGAGCCGACGAGGCAGCCCGCCTCTATGCCGATGCCCGAAGCGACCTCGAAGCCGGGCAATATGGCGTTGCCCAACGTCGGCTCGAAGTTCTTGTGGCGCGTTTTCCGACCAGCCCCCTGGCCGATGTGGCGCGGCGGGATTTGCAACAATTCTATGTCAACGCGCGCAGCACACCACAACTTGGGTCGACACAACTTGGGGTTACGCAGCTTGGGGTAACGCCGCCGCCAGCGACCGTTCCGGCCGCGCGGACAATCCAGCTGCCGAACTCTTCCCAGCTGCCGCAATCCCTGCTGACACCCGCGGCTAATGCTGCGCCAATGGCGTCGACGCGGTTGCTCGAAGCGGGCCCTGAGACGGGGACGCCTCTGCGCGACGCAAGCGAGGATTTTCGCCACCTGGCCGGAGACCGGATCTTTTTTGCCGATGCCAGCAGTGATCTTGGTGGGCGTGCGAAAACAGCGCTCGAAGCCCAGGCGGGTTGGTTGGCCCGCTATCCCGGGGTCGACGTTTTAGTGGAAGGCCACAGCGACGACCACGGCAGCCGCGAGTTCAATCGCGCGCTTGCCGAAAAGCGCGCCTATGCCGTTAAATTGCGCCTTCACGACCTCGGTGTAGCAGCCGACCGCATCAGCGTTGTGGCATTCGGACGGGAACGACCGGTCGCCGATTGTGCAGAGGCGCATTGTCTGGCGCAGAACCGTCGCGTGGTGACGGTTATCACCCGCCTGCCGCCGGGTCTTGCCTTTGAGATCACGCGCGGGCCGAACCGGACCGCTGGTGTGCCGGTCAAGTGACGCGGTCCGGGAGTTTTCAACCACGGCGGTTTGGACCCTGAGCTTAAACGGCCTCGGCTTGTTAGATGCGTTGACAAGCTGGGTGCGAAGCAGATCATGCTCAGACAACGGGCGCCGGTTCGGGGGAATTTCGGGGCCATTTTGAACGCAAGCTTTTGGGGATGAGGCCATGATGCAGCGGATCAGTGTTTGGCCAGGGACCGCGCTCGTCGCGGCGTTGGCATTTGGCATGGTGTCAGGTGGCACGGAACCAATGGGCCTAGTGTCGACCGCCGCAGCCCAGCAGCCGGGTGCACAGCCGCGCCCAACCCCAAACAAACAGGCGGCACCGGCGCCATCAAAAGCGTCGGCCGAGCCACCGTCCGCTCCGTCGGGCAGTGGCGACACAGCAGCCTTACGTCAACGCGTCGAGCAGTTGGAAGAGCAGCTTGTCGACATGCAGGTGACTGTCGGCACGCTTGAATCGCTCTCGCGCGGCGGCGCCGCCGCGGCTGGCCGTCAGCCTGTCGGCCTGCCAGCGGGTGGCGGCGCGGATACGACCCGGGTCGATGCCTTGGAGAGCCAAGTGCGTGTGCTCTCGAATATGGTTGAGCAGATGCAACAGCAGCAGCGCCAAAACCAGGGCCAAAACTCGGGTCAGGGCCGACCAGGACAGCAGGCGTCAGTGCCTCCACCTGCTGCCTCGCCACCGACCCTTGGCCCCGGCGGCTTCCAGACCCAAGTGACCCCCGGCAACGGCAACGATCCCATCGGCGCCATCATCGGCCAACCCGGTTCAAATCCGTCCGCCGCCGTAAACCCGTCGTTGCCCCAGGCCGGCGCGGCCGATGGTTCGGCCAAGGATCTGTATGCGACGGCCTATGGTTTGCTGCTGGCACAGGACTATGGCGCGGCCGAAGCCGCATTTGATGAGTTCCTCCGGCGATTTGGGAATGATCAACTGGCGGGCAATGCCCAGTATTGGCTTGGCGAGACGTTCTACGTACGCGGCAATTTCAAGTCCGCAGCAGCTGCGTTCTTGAAGGGCTATCAAGCCTATGCCCGATCATCGAAGGCACCGGATAGCCTGCTGAAGCTTGCCATGTCGTTGGATCGGCTCGGCCAGCGCGATGCAGCCTGCCAATCCTTCTCGGAGCTGAACACGCGCTATCCCAATGCACCTGGTGCTGTCCGCTCACGTGCGGATAATGAACGCCGCCGGCTTGGGTGTGTGTGATGACCTGGTTGCCTAGGGTTGTGGTGCCTAAAGCTGGGGTGCCTAAAGCTGGGGCGCCGAACGAAGACGCGCCGCTGTCGGACGCGGAGGCAGACACCTGTCTTGGTCAACTGCTGCTCGGCGAGGCCGGCCAAGGCCTGTTGCTGGCCGTCTCGGGCGGGGTCGACAGCATGGTGCTGATGCACCTCGCTGTAGAGGTTCGGCTGCGCCTCGGGCATGAGGCTCGCCTGATGGTCGCGACCGTCGACCATCGCCTGAGGTCCGAATCAGCGGACGAAGCGGCCTTTGTCGCGCAGCTGGCAGCGCGGCTCGGTCTCGATCATGAGACGCTTGTCTGGGGTGACGCCAGACCGACGGCAAGCATTGCCGCGGCTTCACGTTTTGCCCGCTATGGCCTCCTGGCCGCGGCGTGCCGGCGCAACCATGCTCATGCTGTTGTGACGGCCCACACCCGTGACGATCAGGCCGAAACGTTTCTAATGCGTCTGGCGCGTGGCAGCGGCGTCGATGGCCTGTCGGCCATGTCTCCAACATCTGTGCTGATGACGGCCGCAGGTGCTCTTGTGGTGCGGCGTCCGTTTCTTGAGGTTTCCAAGGGTCGTTTGATGGCAACAGCCGAGGCCCGTGGCATTCCGTGGCGCGAGGATCCCGGGAATAGCAACGACCTCTCGGAGCGCGTGCGGATGCGCAAGGCCCTTGTGGTGCTCGAAGGTCTTGGCATTTCTGGTGCAGCCATGGCGCGTTCAGCCCGCCGGCTCCAGGGCGCTCGAGACGTTGTCCTTGCCGATACGTTGCGGGTTTTGGCAGACCCTGAGCGCGTGATACTGCACAACCTTGGTTTTGCGACGCTGACGGGAGCCAGTTGGACGTCCGAGCCAAGGGAGATCCGCCTGCGGGTTCTTGCCGCTCTGGTTCGCCATGTGGGTGGGGTCGACGATTTCTTATCGCGCGCCAAGCTCGAGGAGATTGAAGCTTCCGTCACATCATGCATGTCCGAAGACATGTCTGGTCGCAAGTCGACGGGACCAGGTCGCGCGGCTTACGTCGCAACCTATGCGTGTGTTAAGTTTATCGTGACCGGGAACTGCCTGCGGATGCAACGTGAGCCTGGCCGTCCGCCAGCGGTGGTCGAGATCGCACCCGGGGAGACCCTGTTGTGGGACAATCGCTTTTGGGTCACACGCTTGGCGGCGGCAAGCCCAGAAATGACCCGGCGGATCACCGTTCGGCATCTTGGGCCAGACGGGCTCAAACGGCTGCGTGATGTGGGCTGCTCGCCCGAAACTACTCTGCCCGAGAAGGTCACTGCTGACATTTTGCATACTGTACCGGCATTCTGGTCGGGTGACACGCTGATCTCTGTGCCGGCGTTGGCCGCATTGTGCGCTGGCCCGGAGATTGGCCCGGAGATTGGCCCGACGCCGGTCGACGATGTCGGCTGCATGTGGTTTCATCCGCGGAGCGAACTGATCGCGCGAGAAAGCCGTAAGCGGGGTGTCGAATAAGCGCGGGATCAACTTGGCAAACATCCTGCAGACGCTTATCTATGGTCTACCAGCCGACGGTTAGGCGAGAGCCAACCCTTGTTAATCGTCGTTAAAGCCTTCGGTTAAACCAGCCGTTTGGTCAATCGCCGACAACGGACACACCTTAGAACCGGGGCCCGCGCCCGTTTCAGCGGTCGCGAGCACGAAGGGCCACCATGAATTCCAACTTCCGCAATTTCGCGATCTGGGTGATCATCGCATTGCTCCTGGTGGCGCTGTTTAACTTGTTCCAGAGCAACACATCAGGAACGCGCGGGGCAACTAATCTCCCGTACTCGGAACTGCTGACCGCCGTGGAAGCCGGCAACGTCACGGAGATGGAGGTGCGCGGGCACAAGTTTGAGACCCGCCTGCGCGACCGCACGGGCAACTTCCTGACCATCGCGCCCGATGACCCAACGCTTGCCAAGCGTGCCGCCGAAAAAGGTGCCAAAGTCACGGCCAAGGCACCCGATGAGGATGTTGCGTTCTGGTCATTCCTGCTGAACTGGCTGCCGATCTTGTTGATCGTTGGCGTGTGGATCTTCTTCATGCGTCAAATGCAATCGGGCGGTGGCCGGGCCATGGGCTTTGGCAAGTCGAAAGCAAAACTGCTGACGGAGCGCCACGGTCGGGTGACTTTTGAAGATGTCGCTGGGGTCGATGAAGCAAAGGTCGATCTGCAGGAAATCGTCGAGTTTTTGAGAGATCCCGGCAAGTTCCAACGCTTGGGCGGTAAAATCCCGCGCGGTGCCTTGCTTGTTGGTCCCCCTGGCACCGGCAAGACATTGATTGCGCGCGCTGTCGCTGGTGAAGCCAATGTGCCGTTCTTCACCATCTCCGGCTCTGACTTCGTCGAAATGTTTGTTGGCGTCGGTGCCAGCCGCGTCCGCGATATGTTCGAGCAGGCGAAGAAAAACGCACCTTGCATCATCTTCATCGACGAAATCGATGCCGTCGGCCGTCATCGCGGCGCTGGCCTCGGTGGCGGCAACGATGAACGTGAGCAGACACTCAACCAGCTGCTGGTGGAAATGGATGGCTTTGAAGTCAACGAGGGCGTGATCATCATCGCGGCGACCAACCGGCCCGACGTGCTCGACCCCGCTCTGTTGCGTCCCGGCCGTTTTGATCGCCAGATCACGGTCCCGAACCCTGATGTTGGCGGACGCGAAAAGATCCTGCGCGTGCACATGCGAAAGGTGCCGTTGGCGCCGGATGTCGACGCAAAAGTTCTGGCACGCGGTACGCCGGGTTTCTCTGGCGCCGATCTCGCCAATCTCGTCAACGAAGCAGCTCTCATGGCCGCCCGCCGGAACAAGCGGTTGGTGACCATGGGTGAGTTTGAGGACAGCAAAGATAAAGTCATGATGGGTGCAGAGCGCCGGTCGATGGCCATGACGCAAGAAGAAAAGATCGCGACGGCGTATCACGAGGCCGGCCATGCGCTGGTGAATGTGTTGATGCCAAAGACCGATCCGCTCCACAAAGTCACAATCATCCCACGTGGCCGCGCCCTCGGCGTGACCATGAGCCTTCCCGAGCGCGACAAGCTCTCGTACGGCAAGGACTGGTGTGAGGCTCGCCTTGCCATGACATTTGGCGGCCGGGTCGCTGAGCAGCTGATCTATGGCGAAGAGCACCTCAACACCGGCGCCTCCAACGACATCATGCAAGCGACCAACCTCGCCCGCTCGATGGTCACGGAGTGGGGGATGAGCGAAAAGCTTGGTCCTCTGCGCTATTCTGAGAACCAGCAGGAGGTATTCCTCGGTCACTCCATCACGCAGCGTCAGACGATGAGCGAAGAAACTGCCAGGATGATCGACGCTGAAGTGCGCCGCATCGTCACCGATGGCTACAACAAGGCGCGCGAGATCATCTTCGCCAACCGTGACAAGCTGGAGCGCATCACCCAGGCGTTGATGGAATTCGAGACTCTCTCGGGCGAAGAAACCAAATTGGTCATGGACGGCGGCAGGATTGTTCGCAAAGCTGACGACGACGATGCGAAACCGGCGGGTCCTGCCGTGCCAAGCACAGGACAAGCCCGGCCCGCGCGCGAAGAGCCGGGTGGAGCGGCGCCGCAACCAGCGTGAGCCCCAAACGCGCAAACACATAGAGGGCGGCAGGCATCAGCCTCGCCGCCTTTTTTTATTGGCTCAGCCGCCGCCGGTTCCTGACGAATGCTGTCAAGACGGACAGAGGGATCAAAACGGCCCAGACCTGATCAAAGCATTTTCCGACGAAGTGGACACCGGTTCGTCGT
>JANNXS010000074.1:0-2840 GCA_031409695.1 Hyphomicrobiaceae bacterium | reverse complement strand
CCTGGGGGGTTCGCAGGGGCCCGGGGGTTGCGGTTCGACTCCTCGAAGCCGGGCAGTATAGCAGGATGCACGAAAACGGGGCGCCACGGCGTCATCTACCACCCTTCGTTCTACCGAGGCCCGTCGCGCCCCGTTCCCCATCGTTGTTTGTGCGAACCGACTCTCCTCCGGAGTGCCGGCCGCCATGGCGTTCAGTTCGTCAACCATTCGACCCGCAACGAATTCACCAACAACGTGATTATGGGCGTGACGGTGGACGGCGGTAAAGTGATGGCGAACCCCTCGGCCTTGCTCATGGAGGCCGACGATACGGCTGGCGAAAACGTGTATCGAGGCAACCTCTACGTTTCAGGCAAGATCGAAGGCCGGACGCCAAACACCAAGGAGTTCGCGCGCGACGACTTCTTGGCTGGCTGGTTTGCGAAATTCCCTCCGAGCCTCAATCACGATGCCAACGACTTCACACCTACTGCGGACGCTCCTTTCCTCGGGCTGGGCAAGCTTTCTCCCGACGCGCCATCCGCCGGAACGGAGCTGTGCGTTCTGGCGAGGTGGATTTGGGGCATACGAAACACGGTGAGATGCAAATTCAATTGCATGGCGCGAACGCGCCTGAGCTGCATGGCGCGAACGCGCCTCAGCAAGCACTGACGACCGGCTTGTCGTTCAACCATCAAGACCGCACTAACGCCTGAGTGCGGCACCCCAGGCATTGGTCTTCGCATCGACACCCGGGAAGGTTTGCGCCCGATCAGTACAGCGCCGACAACGCCAATTTCAGTTTTCGGAGGAGTTGGCGTCGTCGACGGCTGATCTGTCAGTGCGGCTGCGCATCCAGACAATTCTCATACTGCTTTTCTGTGAGCAATCTCCGCACGCAACCTGTCGCCTTTGCCTCCTCGCAATCCTGATCGTTTAGGTCGCCGCGGACTTTGCCGTCTAATACGCACTTTTTTCCTTTAAATGGCTTGTTCGCCGCCAAACAATTTGTGTACTGTTCTCTGTTAAGCTTGCTCCGGATACAGCCTGTCCGTTGCGCTTCCAGGCAATCGCCGTTCGCAATGTCTTCGCGCATGTTGCCCCCGATGAGACAGCGTGCGTGCGCTGTCGTGGCGGTGACTGCCGATAATGCTACGCCGGAGACGCCGGCCAATACGAGCCCCGAAGGGACCGGCCCGACGCCAAATCCTGCGAACGTCACCACCATCGACACCACTGCTGCGGCTCGACGGAACGCTTTAGTCAGCTCCCTCATAGCCGACTTAGTATTTGTGATTATCGTACTATTCATTTCTTCCTCCAATGGTTTGCACAAGATGGCGATCCTAGGAACGCCCGCAATGAACCAGGTTTCCGACGGGGGATCGCAAACGCTGGCAAAACTTCCATGACCATTCTCACCTCCCCTTCCACGTTTTCACCTTTGCGGGCGTGTCAAAGTAGCCCCAGACGTTCTCTGCATCGGTCCACGATTGTCCGCTCTGGCCGTCTTCCTCGACGAGCGCGAAACCGCGTTGGTCGACATCAACAATGCCAACGTTCAACCTCCGCCTTGATGACACGGCACGCGCCGCTCCCGGTTTGCGCCTCAACGTACTCGCGCAGCCCCGCAGTCGTGGGCGGCCGCGCGATCCGCGCATGCTCAATGGTCGGCTCGATCGCTTTGCAGACAAACGCGCCGGGCGGCATGGCGACGCGCTCCTCGGCCGCGCGGGCCGGGCAGGTGAGTGCCATCGTCGCGGCGGCGGCCGCGACCGTCGTCGTCCGCAATAGCAGGCCACGCGTGACTTTCATCATCTGGGTCTGGTCCAACTCGCGTGCTCCCGGAGGGTACCGTGACGTCGGAATGGCAATAGCGGATAATACCGTGCTGAACGATAGCTACGTGCCCGCACATTTGTCTAGCCTGAAAGATCGATGCACACCTGCTCGTACAACGTCTTGGTGACCGTCCGGCGGCTACATTTGCAGCCCCTCATTCGCCTTACCGGCCTGCTGTCCTCGATTGCTGAAGGAGGAGGCGCAGCATTTCCCGCGACGCGTCCGGACCCACTCTCTGAACCGCCCCGGGATTGCCGGAGGCTTGAAGTTTGTTTAGGCGGCCGGTGCTTAAGTTTGTGACGTGTTGATCCTGCCACTCGCTCCAATTGCGGGCGGCAGCAGGGTCCGCCAAGCGGCGGCGCCGCGGGGAAATTCTTGAATCAACTTTGTCCCGCTTGGAACAGCGACAAAAATCTGAGTTAGAGTATGGTCCAGCCATCGCATTCACATCGAGGCCGGGAGACCCGATCTATGACCGCCAGCGCCGCCCTTGCCACGCCCCCCCTGCGGCCGCTCTTGGCCGCGCGTAATATCACCAAAACCATCACGACAGCGGCCGGCGATCTGCACATCCTAAAGGGTGTCAGCATGGACCTGAAGCCAGGCGAGTTAACCCTGCTCATGGGCCCGTCCGGCTCGGGCAAGACCACGCTCTTATCCATCCTTGGCTGCATTCTGACCGCGAGCAGCGGTGAGCTTAAAATTGCCGGTGAAGAAGCGGTCGGCAAACCGGCCGAAGGTTTGGCGGATATTCGCCGCCGTCACGTCGGTTTCGTGTTCCAGGGCTACAACCTGTTTCCAACCCTTACCGCTGTTGAAAATGTGATGGTGGCGCTCGATGTGCGCGGCGCCCTCACACGCGATCCACAGCAGGCCTCGATTGACGCGTTGACCGCGGTCGGCCTTAGCCACCGTCTCAACACGTACCCGTCGAAACTCTCAGGCGGGGAAAAACAGCGCGTGGCGATAGCCCGCTCACTCGCCGGGCGCCCCTCGGTTATTCTGGCAGACGAACCGAC
>JANNXS010000073.1:0-21252 GCA_031409695.1 Hyphomicrobiaceae bacterium | reverse complement strand
AAGCGCGCGATCAATTTCGCTTTCGGATCATCCTCAAAGCGGACGATCTTGATGACCTCGTCGATGTTCAAATACGCGATCAGGTAGCCGTCGAGCACTTCGAGGCGATGATCGATTTTCTCCAGGCGATAGTTCGTGCGTCGGATCAACACCTCTTTGCGGTGGTCCAGCCACTGCTGCAGCACGTCCTTTAGGCCGAGCACGTTTGGCACTTGCCCATGGCTGAGCACGTTCATGTTGAGGCCAAACTTGATCTCAAGTTCCGACAAACGGAACAATTGCTCCATCAGCATCACCGGATCGACAGTGCGTGACTTCGGCTCGATGACGAGGCGGATTTCTTCGGCGCTCTCGTCCAGGATGTTGCCAACCAGCGGCAGCTTCTTCTCGTTGAAGAGTTCGGCAAGTTTCTCGTGCAACTTTGATTTCTGCACTTGGTACGGAATTTCTGTGACGATGATCTGCCAACCGCCGCGGGCCAGCTCTTCCTTGTGCCACTTCGCGCGCTGGCGAAAACTACCACGCCCCGTGCGGTACGCCTCAATGATCGATTCCCGTGTATCCACCAGCACACCGCCGGTCGGAAAGTCTGGCCCCTGCACGAATTCAACCAGTTTTTCGACTGTGGCGTTGGGGTGCTTGATCAGGTGCAGGGCGGCCAAACAGAGTTCGTCGACATTGTGCGGGGGGATGTTGGTCGCCATGCCGACGGCGATGCCCGAAGACCCGTTTGCGAGCAGGTTTGGGAACGCGGCCGGCAGCACGACCGGTTCTTCATTCTTGCCGTCGTAGTTGGGACGGAAGTCGACGGTTTTCTCATCAAGGCTAGCCAGAAGTTCCGTCGCCGTCTGCGTCAAGCGAGCTTCGGTGTAACGATCAGCCGCCGGGTTATCGCCATCAATGCTGCCAAAGTTACCCTGCCCGTCGATCAGCGGATAGCGCACAGAGAAGTCCTGCGCGAGCCGCACTAGCGCGTCGTAGATCGAGAGATTTCCGTGTGGGTGATAGTCGCCCATCGTGTCGCCGACAATTTTGGCGCACTTGCGATAGCCGCCGGTCGGGTTCAGGCCGAGGCGTTGCATTGCATAGAGAATGCGGCGGTGCACGGGCTTCAAGCCATCGCGCACGTCTGGCAGTGCTCGGCTTGTGATGGTCGAAAGAGCATACGAGAGATAACGTTCTTCAAGCGCTGTGCGCAGCCCAACCGGCAGCACGTGTCCAGCGTTACTTGGTCCGGTACCATCAGGCGGGAGGGTCTTATCGGTCATGCGTGGCGCTTATCTGCGTCGCGGGGCGGCTTCAAGGGCGCCCATGCAACACCAGACGGGATACGAACAGGCGACTGGCGACGAATTCACAAACGTTCCGCGTTTAACCTGCTGGCCCACGCGAGGCATGCGCGTGAGCTATGCAACAGTCGCAACCAACCTTGCCAGGACCCGGGGCGGTCGGGCTAGGGCAGGGCGACAGTTGCTTGATCCGGTGAAAGACCCCCCTATGACTGCAACAAAGCCCGGCATTCGAGCCCTCAACCCGCGATCGATCCGTCAACCATTCGCGCGTTACAGCCATGGGCTGCTGGTCGAGGGCGCGACGCAACTTGTGTTTGCGTCCGGACAACTCGGTGTCGCACCCGATGACACCGTTCCCGACGATGTTGAGGCGCAATGCGTCCTGTGCTTCGACAACGTCAAAGCGATCCTGGCCGAGACCGGCATGGGATTTGAGCACGTCGCGCGCTTTTCGGCGTTCGTTACAGATCGCGCCTATTTTCCGATCTATGGCCGTGTGCGCAGCCGCTATGTAGCCGGCGATGCCTTCGCCTCAACGTTGCTCGTCGTCTCAGGCTTCACGCGGCCTGAATTCAAAGTCGAACTGGAAGTGACAGCGGCCCGATGACAACGCCTTTAGTCGCCGAACCTTCAGGCGCCACCCCCTCAGCCGTCGCGCCGCCAGTCGATCGTTCGCGGCTTGCCATCGCTTTGACACTGACGGTCATGCTCGCCTTCGCGATCATGGACGGGTTGACGAAAATCCTCTCACAAACACTCGCAATCCCACAAATTCTCTGGTTTCGCGCCATCGTGTTTGCAATCCTCGCCGTGACCCTGCTGCGGCTTGGCGCGGCGACGCGGGATAAACCCATCCGTGAGATCGCGACCAGCCGCCGGCCCTGGCTGCAGTTCACGCGTGCGGTGCTGCTGGTCGTTGAAAGCGGCATGTACATGGTCGCCTTCAGCCTGTTGCCGCTCGCCGATGTGCACGCGGTTGGTGCGATATCGCCGTTGCTGGTCGTTGCGCTGTCGGTGCCATTCCTCGGCGAGACGGTTGGCTGGCGGCGATGGGCGGCCGTTGCCGTCGGTTTTATTGGCGTGCTGGTCATCGTGCGGCCGGGCGTGACCGCGATGCATCCGGCAACGTTGTTGACCTTGGTCGCCGCGGCAATGTGGGCTGTTTATCAAATCATGGTCCGGCTTGCGTCCCGCGTCGATCGCCCTGAGACGACGTCGCTCTGGACGGCGCTGGTGGGGCTCGGCGCGTCAACGCTGGTTGGCGCGGTCCAGTGGGTCTGGCCGACGCCCCAGAGTTGGGCGCTGCTGGTGTGTGTCGGGCTACTAGGGGCGTTCGCGCACATCACCTTGATCGCAGCCCTCGGCATGACGGAGCCGTCGCTGTTGCAGCCGTTCAGTTACACATTGTTCGTGTGGGCGATCGTGGTTGGCTACGTGCTGTTTGGTGATGTACCTGATGGCTGGACGCTTGCCGGTGCGTCGCTGATTATCGCCTCGGGTCTCTATGCGTGGCACCGGGAGCGCGTCCGGGCACGCGGACAGTTCACCAACGGGGTGCCCCCTCGATCCCGGGTCGGGCAACCGTAACCAGCGGACCCCGTGCAACACATGACCCATCCGTGTCCGGAGACCACCCAATCGCATCCGAGAGTGCCAAAACCGACCATCTCGCCTTCGGGTCAAGGGCAGTCGACGTGCCGGAGGACCAAATCTGAGCGATGGATCGTTGCGTTGGCCACGATCACTCGACATAAAATGTGCGCGCTTTGCAAGCCATTCGCCAGTCGCCGGCACGAGCATACGCGAACAGCCATTGAGCGCACACCTCAATGCGAGACAGGAGTTGATATGACCGCGCGCTTGATGGTTCTCAACGGACCAAACCTCAACATGCTGGGCATTCGTGAGCCGCATATTTACGGCTCCACGACTTTGGAAACCATCGAGAGTCGATGCCGCGACGTAGCCCGTCTGTTGGATTGCGATATAGCCTTCCATCAGTCGAACCACGAAGGCGCACTGGTCGAATGGATTCAGTCGGCGCGTCAGAAGGCTGATGCCATAATCATCAACCCTGCCGGCTACTCCTTCACCTCGATCGCCATTCTCGACGCGTTGAAAACCTTCGAGGGACCGATCATCGAGGTCCACATCTCGAATATTCATGCACGTGACGAACTCCATCGGCATTCGATTCTGTCATCGGCGGCAAAGGCCGTCATTTGCGGTCTCGGACCCTATGGCTATACCGCGGCGATGCTGGCTGCGGTTCAGCTACTCGGCAAGAACCCGGAAACAATCCCTTTGCCCCTTCGCATTGGCACAGGCTGAGCGCCTGCCTGATTCCGTGTTGCTGAATGGCATGCCTGATGCGTCAGGGACTGATGCGCCAAGGACTGATGCGCCAAGGACTGTGACGCCAGGGTCTTGAACACGGCCAGGGTCTTTCAGCGGCAACACAATCGCGTATAGGTCGGCCCGTTGGGCCAGTCCATATGCAGCCGCGCCCGTCCGCCCCGAAAGTCATACATGTCCCAGCCCGTCGTCTCCCAGCCCGTCGTCACGCTCTCGCCCATCCGCATTGCAATGTTCGGGTTGCTGCCTTTCGGGCTCGGCTATTTCCTGTCATACATGTTGCGCGCGGTGAACGCCGTCGTCGCGCCGGATCTGGTGAAAGAACTTGCGCTTGATGCAGGACAGCTTGGATTTCTGACGGCGGCATACCCTTTGGCGTTCGCGCTGTTTCAGCTGCCGTTGGGTGTGCTGCTGGATCGCTACGGACCACGGCGCGTGCAGGCGTGTTTGCTGGCTGTAGCAGCGCTGGGCGCACTGCTGTTTTCCTTCGGGCAGAGCACGCTGACCTTGACGTTGGCGCGTGCACTGATCGGCCTTGGCTTTGCCGGCGGGCTGATGAGCAGCTTCAAGGCCGTTGTCGTGTTCGTACCCGAGGCGCGGCGCGGGCTTGCGAGCGCCTGCGTGATGTCGCTCGGTGCGCTCGGGCTGATGGCGTCGACGTCGCCAACGCAGGTCATGGTCGCAGCCTATGGCTGGCGCGCGGTGTTCCTGGGCTTGGCGATCGTCATCGCGTTGATCGCCGCATTGATCTGGCTGGCCGTGCCACGGCCCGACGCGACGACAAAGCCACAGCCGTTATCCGAGCAGCTTGGCATTCTCGCCAGCATCGTCCGTGACCCGGCATTTCTACGTCTCGCGCCCTTGCTGGGTGCCAGTGCCGGAACCCACATCGCCATTCAGACACTGTGGGCGGGGCTCTGGTGGCGCGATATCGGCGGCCTCACCACCGAGAGTGTCGGCAATCAGCTGTTCTGGATGGCGCTCGCCTTCTTCGTTGGCATTCTCGGTACAGGCTACGTTGCGGACGTGTTCAGACGGCGCGGCGTCAACACGCTGGACGTCCTGCTGGGCTTCATGGTGGCGTTCTTCGCGGCGCAGGCACTGATCATCTTCGACATTGCCCGCGTGCCGGCCTGGCTGTTGTTTGGCATGCTCGGCCAGGTGGCCGTTCTCGCCTTCCCATGGTTGTCGAGCTATTTTGGTTCGGCTCTCTCAGGGCGTGCAAACTCGGCCATGAACCTGTTCATCTTTGCCATCGCGTTTATCTCGCAATGGGCCATCGGCGCCGTGATCGATCAATTTCCGCGCACGGCTGAAGGCGGCTTTCCGCTCATTGCCTATCAGGCCGGGTTCGGATTGTTTTTGGCGCTCGAGGTGGCAGGTTTGCTTTGGTATTTGCCAGCTAGGAAACGGCTGATCGCCGGGTCGTTTAAAGGCCGACCACGCGCTAGCTGAGCCTTGCGCAAACAGAACGGCCCTATCTGTATTGGACCCGCTTAGCTTGCAGTTCTGCGTTGCGCAAAGATAGCGCCCTCGTAGTGAAACACGATCTCGCCATTTTGGTTGCGGGCTTGCGTGGTCATGGCGAGCAGGCCGCGGGTCGGATGGTTCGGCAGGTCACGCTTGCCAGCGGTCAGGGTACGGTATTCGAGCGTATCGCCGACCATAACAGGCTTGATCCAGCGCAGGTTCCGAAAGCCTGGAGAAGGACCGTAAACCGGCACCGGACGACCGGCCTCGCGCAGCGCCGATTCCATCTTTTGGCGGTCGGCCACGAGCAAACGGATGTAATGGCAGCCGGTATGCCAGCCGCTGGCGGCAAGACCGCCAAACAACGACGCCTTCCCGGCCGTGTCATCGAGGTGAAACGGCTGGGGGTCCCAATGGCGGGCGAAGTCCAGGATCTCATCGCGCTCAAAAGTATGCCGCCCGACGTCCCACGTTTCGCCGACGACGCGATCCTCGAAGTACAAGTCAACGAGGACGCCTCGATCAACGGCCGCTATGTCCCAGAGGTTTGGCAAAGTCGCCCTTGGTTCGCGGGGGGCTGTGGGCGCGGCTTTCGGTCCAGGGCGGCGAACGCGGATCATCTGATTGCAGGCTGATGATAACACCACGGCGCCAGACTGGTTCAGGACCTCGTAGACGGCCAGCACAATCCCGACCTCCGGCCGCGAGGCCATCACGCGCTTGCTCTCGGCATGGATACGCAGCGAGAGCACATCGCCAGGGCGCACCGGCTGCAACCATTTCACCTCTTCAAGGCCGGGTGCGCCGAGCGATGCTGCCCGGATCAGGAAATGATCGACGAGCAGACGCATCATGATGCAGCAGGTGTGAAAACCGCTGGCGCACAGCCCGCCAACGATCGAGGCTTTCGCGGCCTCTTCGTCGAGATGGATCGGCTGCGGGTCGAAGCGTCGCGCGAACGATTTGATGTCGTCGGCCGAAACAACCCACGCGCCGAGCGTCATAGGACGGCCGATAACGATGTCTTCAAGGTGAACGAGGCCAGTCAGTTTCGGGTCGAACATGGCATGTGCCCTGGGCGGATCGCGTTTTGAACGATGATCCAGGGAACGACGCGCAAGCGCAATCTCTATGGTGTCACTTGCGTCAACCGGCCGCCCACGGTCTTGGGCTCACCGCCGGCCGGCAACCAGCCAACCCATGACAGCCGCGCCAGCAAAGGCGCCAATCAATTGTACCGCGATGAAAGCTGGCACGTGCAAGGGATCAATACCCGCGAATGTGTTGGTCAGCGCACGCGCGATGGTCACGGCCGGGTTGGCAAAAGACGTTGACGCCGTGAACCAGTAGGCGGCCGTGATGTACAGTCCGACCGCCATTGGCACGCTGTCAGCCTTGAAGCGCACCGTGCCAATGATCGTCAGCAGCAGTCCGAAGGCCGCGATGAATTCCGCAAACCATTGCGCGCTGCCCGTGCGGGACGTGGTCGAGAACTGCAGCACATCGAGGCCGAACATCACGTGTGCGGCGAAGGTTCCAACACATCCGCCGACGATCTGTGCGATGGTGTATAGGCTTGCCTCGCGTCCGGGAAGTTCGCCACGCCACGCCATCACGAAACTGACGGCCGGGTTGAAGTGGGCACCCGAGATCGGGCCTAAGATCGTGATCAACACGAACAAGATTGCGCCGGTCGGGATCGTGTTGCCAAGCAGCGCGATGGCGATGTTGCCGCCTGCAAGCTTCGCTGCCATGATGCCGGAACCAACAACGGTCGCGACCAACAACCCCGTTCCGAGTGCCTCAGCCGCGAGGCGACGGTTCATATCAAAGGTCATGTTTCCTCGCAGCCGCGTCGTTGATCAGCGAACCAATTTCGCCATCTCGGTTGCGCCATCCATCGTGCCGCCGATCTCGGCCAGCCGTGCTTTCACTTCAGACACCGAAAGGGTCTCGAGCGGCAGCGCTAGGAGGGCTTTCACCCGGGCATCTAAGCGTTCATAGGCGAGCTCGAATGCCGCACGATTGGCCTCCGGCGAGCCGCGGTCATCGGCCGGATCCGGGATCCCCCAATGCCCAACGATCGGTGTCCCAGGCCAATAGGGGCATGATTCGCCGGCCGCTGCGTCGCACACCGTGATGACCATATCCATGCGAGGCGCATCAGGGGCCGCGAATTCGTTCCAGGACTTTGAGCGAAAACCACTGGTGTCGTAGCCGAGGTCGGCCAGCAGCGCGATGCCAGTCGGGTTCGGTACACCTTTCGGCTGGCTACCGGCAGAATAGGCGCGGAAACGACCTGCACCTTCGCGGTTGATGATAGCTTCAGCCAGGATCGAACGTGCCGAATTTCCCGTGCATAGGATAAGGATACTGCGCGTGCTTTGGGACATCAGGGCTCAGGCGAGGGCTCAAGGGGACGAGATCAGCGCCGCAAGTCCTGGGCCTTGGATATGACTGTCATGTGACAGGCTTTGCGGCCGTGGCAAAATAGTTGATATCGAAATCAACCTCCGAGAGCGTCCAGGTGTCGGACCATGGACTGTAAACCATGCCCTTAAGCGCGGCGCGCCCCAAACCGGCGGCGGCCAAGTGACCGGTCAATTCCTCGGGGGTTATAAAGCGGTCCCACTGATGCGCACCAACGGGTGCCCAACGCAGCACATATTCAGCCGCGACGATGCCAAGCGCGTAGGACTTCAGTGTCCGATTGAGGGTCGAAACAATCATCAGGCCGCCAGGGCGCAGGAGCTTCGCTGCAACGGTCAGAAATGCCCGCGGATCTGGGATATGCTCGACCACTTCAAGGCAGGTAACCAGATCAAATGACTGGCCCTCAACGACGAGGTCCTCCGCGCGCACGGCCCGATAGGCAATGGCAAGGCCTTGGCCTTCAGCGTGGGCGGCAGCCACCCGGATGCTCTCATCGGCCGGGTCGATGGCCGTCACGGTCGCCCCTAGGCGTGCCAGCGGTTCGGCTACGAGGCCTGCGCCACAGCCGATATCGAGAGCTGTCAGGCCCACCAGCGGAGTCAGGCCCGTCTCACCGATCTTAAAGTGCACCGTCGCCGTGTCGCGCACAAATTGCATGCGCGTTGGCCCAAGCCGATGCAGCGCACGCATGGGGCCATGCGGATCCCACCACCGCGCAGCAAGTGCATCAAAGCGGTTGATCTCGGCAGGATCTAGGGTCGCGGACATTGCTCCACCGTGCGCTGCTGACATGGAAAGTCAACGCGGCGCAAAGTCGTGCCGTCCTCAGTCAGGACAGCCACGGTCAGAACGGGGCGCACCGTCGCGAATGGAGAGCTGGATTAGGCTGGAATGCCGCGACCAGGAATATACGAGGTCATGCCGCGTGCGGCTGACACCAAATGCTGCGCCCATGTCGCCGCAACCGGCTGTGTCAGCGATTGGCCCTGCCAAAGCGGCGCCACGACGGTAACACCGTGGTCGTGGTGGTCACGCGAAACCAAAGCTGTACGCGGCGCAGGCGCATCCGGCATGTGCCAACCCGGGACGAAATCTTTCCCCGCACGTGCGTCAGCCAGCGTGTCATCAGGTGGGACGTCGCGTTGGATGCCGAGCTCATCTTCGGACACCGCACCGAAACCTGCTGCGAACGCCAGCATATGCATCTGTTCGAGGCTCGTTCTATCACGGCTCATGGCCGAACCCTCGCCGCGCCGCGCGGCCTGATCGCCCCACGTACGCCACAATGGCCAGTATGAGGACAATCAATTAGGGATACATAAACGCATCTCGTCAAGATGTTTTGACGACAAGGTGTTTTGACAAACTGTAGATTTTCAAAGCGGCCGGCGCAGTGCGGGACGGCTGGTGCCGCCCGCTGCACCGTTCCAATCATGCCTGATCCGCAAGGATGTAGACCTTGGACATGGCATCCGGCTTGGCCGGCGGCTCACCTTTGGCGAGCTTATCAACCGCTTCCATGCCCGTGGTCACCTTGCCCCAGACGGTATACTGTTTGTCCAAGAAGCCGGCATCATCGAAGCAGATGAAAAACTGGCTGTTGGCGCTGTCCGGCGAACTCGAGCGCGCCATGGAGCAGACGCCGCGCACGTGCGGCTCCGCGTTAAATTCGGCCTTCAGGTTCGGATAGCTCGATTTACCCGTGCCTTGGCTTTGGGGGCAACCCGTTTGCGCCATGAAGCCAGGGATCACGCGATGAAACTTGATGCCGTTGTAGAAACCTTCCTTGGCCAGCGTCTTGATGCGCGCGACGTGGCCGGGAGCCAGATCCGGGCGCAGTTCGATGGTAACCTTGCCCTGGGTCGTTTCGATGATGAGGGTATTCTCGGGGGTCGCCATAGCGCCGCGCCTTTCTCGGTTGCTCGTGTCTTAGACGTCCTGAAAGGGCGCCTCTAGCAGCGTTAAGCGGTCATGGCCACTGGCCCTCTCCGCAACAAGCCCGGGCAGCCACACCCGGGTGATAAGTCGGTCACGCTGGACATGGCGGTGGACGAGGGTCCGGCGTTGCGTGACAAGTTGCGGGAATCTCATGTAATTCACGCAGCTACCGTCTGCCCGCCAGGGAGGCTGCATGCACATCTCGAAATTGCGCCTCCTGGGCTTCAAGTCGTTCGTCGAGCCGACCGAGCTGCTGATCGAGCAGGGATTAACCGGCGTCGTTGGTCCAAACGGGTGCGGCAAGTCGAATTTGCTCGAGGCCCTGCGTTGGGTAATGGGCGAAACGTCCCACAAGTCCATGCGCGCGTCCTCCATGGACGATGTCATCTTCAATGGCACCAACGTGCGCACCGCGCGCAACATGGCCGAGGTGACGATTTTCATCGACAATACGAAACGCACGGCGCCGGCCGAGTTCAACGACCACGACCTCCTCGAAGTGACCCGAAGGATTGAGCGTGAGATGGGCTCGGCCTATCGCGTCAATGGCCGCGACGCCCGGGCGAAAGACATCAAACTGCTGTTTGAAGACGCAGCCACTGGCGCGCGCTCGCCAGCACTCGTGCGTCAGGGGCAGATCGCGGAGATCGTAAACGCCAAGCCCGAGCAGCGCCGTCGCATTCTCGAGGACGCGGCGGGTGTTGCAGGGCTCCATTCGCGTCGGCACGAGGCGGAGTTGCGGTTGAGAGGCGCTGAAGCAAACCTTTTACGCGTGACCGACGTGCTTGGACAGTTGACGTCGCAACTTGAAAGTCTGAAGCGGCAAGTGCGCACGGCGCGCCGATACACAGAACTCTCGACCGAGATCCGCAAGACCGAAGCTCTGCTGCATCACGCTTTCTGGCTCGCCATCGAGGCCGATATCGAAGCCGAGGAACGGCACCTGGGCGAAGCGCTTACGAAGGTTGCCGTTGTGACCGCGCAAGAGGCAAGCCTCATTGCGCGCGAGCATGAGGCCGCGACCCAGGTGCCGGGGCTGCGCGAGATTGAAAGTCAGAAAGCCGCCGCCTTTGCGCGGATCAAGGTCGAGCAGGAGAATTTCGAGCGCGAAGCGGATCGCGCACGCCGACGCCTCGTCGAGTTGCAAGAGCGTGGCGCACAGATGAAGCGCGATCTGGTGCGAGAAGAGCAAATGCTCGGCGAAGCCAAGGACACCCTCGCGCGCCTCCTGCATGAGAAAAAGGACCTGGAAAACAAGAACAAGTCTGCCGCCGATTTCGAGGCGCAAGGGCAGTCCGCGCTCGAACACGCCGAATCAGCCGTGCGCATCATCGAACAACGCCTCAGTGGTCTGCAGACAGCCGCGGCCGAAGCCCGCGCCCGCCGCAACAGTTTGCAGGCGCAACGCACCGAGCGGGCGGGCATTGCGGCGAAGCTTGAACGCCAGTTGATCACACTTGAAGCCCAGGCGCGCGAGATCACGGCGAAAGCTCCAGATTTCCAACAGCTCGAGTTGCTGGCCGATCAGTGCCAATCCTTGGCCATGGCGCTTGCGGATCTCGAAGCGCAGATGGTCACAGCAGAGGAGCAGGTCGAGAGCCTGGGCATCGAGGCAAAGGACACGCGTGAGGCGGCGGCCGCAGCAACGCTAAACGCCAGCCGGCATAAGACCGAGGTCGACACGTTGACCAAACTCTTAAAGCCGGCGGCGTCGGACGCAGTCCCGCCCGTGATCTTCCCGCCCGTCGTCGACGACATAAAGGTCGATCCCGGTTTTGAAATGGCGCTAGGAGCCGCACTCGGCGATGATCTCGACGCGACCACTGATCGTGAGGCACCGGTTCACTGGAGCTTGGTCGAACCGCAGACGGTCGATCCAAAATTGCCAGACGGCGTTGAGCCTTTGTTGGCGCACGTGGCCGCACCGTTGCAGTTGGCGCGTCGACTTGCACAAATCGGTGTTGTGTCCCGTGAAGACGGCGTGCGTTTGCAAAAGCGACTGAAGGCCGGCCAACGGCTCGTATCGCAAAACGGCGATCTTTGGCGGTGGGACGGGTTCATTGCCGGCAGTCACGGCACAACGGCGGCCGCCGGCCAGCGGCTGGCTGAGCGGAACCGGCTGGGCGCGCTGGTGTTGGAGCAAGAGGCCGCTGAGGCAGTCGCGGTTCGACGCGCCGCTGTAGCCGCGCAGACTGCCGGCGCACACACGGCCGCCGAGGGGCAGGCGCGGCATCTGCGTGGGGAAACACGCGCGACACAGGCGCAACTGGCCGCCACCCGCGAAACACGCACCACCCTGGAGCAGGTCGCGCGTGAAGTTGAGCAAAGCCTGACGGCTGTGACGGACGCCCGCGATGCCGCGCGCGATGCGCTGGTCGAGGCGACCGAAAGGCTCACGGAACTTGACATGGCCCTCGACCATCTGGGCGAAAGTGATCCGTTTGAGGATCAGCTGGCAGTGACGCAAGAGGATGCCATCGAGAAACGTTCAGCCGTCGCCGAAGCACGGGCCGAACTTGCAACGCTCGAGCGCGAACACCGTGCCCGCGAGGATCGGCTGAAAGGCATTGCCTCGGAAACCGAGCGCTGGTCCACGCGTTTCGCCTCGGCCGAGGAGCATGTCGAGGTACTCCGCGAGCGCATAGCCGCAGCCGAAGAAGAGGCGTTGATCTCAGCAGAATTGCCCGAGGCTATGGACGAACAGCGCCAGCACCTTCTCAGTGCCCTCGCGGCGGCAGAAGGCGCCCGCGACGCAGCCGCTGACGCGCTCGTTGCAGCCGACACAGTGTTCCGCGAAACGCAAACCGCGCTGCGCGCGCTTCAAGCGACAATTGGACAAGCGCGCGAGGGGATGGCGCGAACCGAGACGCGGCTCGAGGCGGCGCGTGCCCGCCGCGTCGAACACATGCGCAAGACTCAGGATGCGCTCGGCGTTTTGCCAACCGGCTGTCTTGCGCTCGCCGAGCATCCCGCCGCGACTCCGTTACCGAAGCTGATCGATATTGAGCAAATGCTCTCGAAAGCCAGGGCCGACCGTGATCGACTGGGCGGTGTTAACCTTTCAGCTGAGGACGAACTCACCAAGCTCGACGAACAGTTCGGCGGCCTCGACAAAGAGCGGCAGGACGTCGAGGACGCTATTGCTAAGCTGCGCGGCGGCATCTCCGAGTTAAACAAGGAAGCCAAAGGCCGTCTCAACGCCGCTTTCGAGACCGTCAACGGTCACTTCCAGCGCCTGTTCGGCATTCTATTCAATGGCGGCGAGGCCAGCTTGCAAATGATCGAAAGCCCGGACGATCCACTCGCCGGCGGTCTCGAAATCCTGGCCAAACCACCAGGTAAAAAACCGGCGACCCTGTCGTTGCTTTCAGGCGGCGAGCAGACGCTGACGGCGCTATCGCTGATCTTTGCCGTTTTCCTGACCAACCCCTCGCCAATCTGCGTCCTCGACGAGGTCGACGCGCCCCTGGATGACGCCAACGTCGATCGCTTTTGCACCATGATGGAGCGGATGTCGGCTGACACGACCACGCGCTTTCTGGTCATCACCCACCACCCGCAAACCATGGCCCGCATGAACCGTCTGTTCGGTGTCACCATGGCTGAGAAGGGCGTGTCGCAACTCGTCTCGGTGAACTTGGAAGTGGCGCGTGAACTGGTCGATGATGAGGTTGCAGCGTGACGCAAGCGTGACGGACAGGGGTGGGAGCGCAACGCGTTACCCATCTGGCCGCTCAATGACTTGCCAAAGTCGTGACGCCAATCAATCAGTTAAAACCATCAAAGCGGGCAAAACTCTCGACGGACGCGCGCTCCGTACGCAGCGTATTCACTGGTGCAGTCGTATCTGCGTGGCCAAGCGCCATACCGCAGTAGACCATCTCGGCGGCGTCGAGTTTAAAGTGTGCATGCAGCGTCGGACGCACCATCGCCCATGCTTCCTGCATGCAGGTCGACAGCCCGCGCTCCTGGGCGACCAAGGCAAACGATTGTATGAACATGCCAAGATGCGCCCACTGGCCGTGGCCCATGGCCTTCTCGATGACAAAAAACAGCCCGACGGGCGCGTCGAAAAAACTGAAATTCCGGTTCATCCAGGCAATGCGTCCGGCCTTGTCTTCGCGCGGAATGCCAAGTAGCGCGTACATATCTTCGCCGACTTTCATACGGCGCGACTGGTAGGGCTCCGGCACCGGCGAAGGATAGATCGGATGCTCGATTGTTTCCCCGCGAGGATGTGCGGCCCGTGTGTGAGCTGCAGCCTGGATCACCGCGTCGCGCGCCGCCCCAGCAACAACAATGACCTTCCACGGTTGCAGGTTGCCACCCGACGGCGCCCAACGCGCTGCATCCAGCAGTGCATGTACTTCGACTTGCGTTACGGGTGTTGGCAAAAAACCTCGGATAGAGGTTCGGGCTTTGATCACGTCGGCAACTTGCATCTGGCTATCCCTCGAAGCGTATCAGCGACAGGTGTTACACGACATCGGCAGCACAAATCGAGGGCCGTGCCGCCGATGGGTTGAGGCACCAGTAGGCTGCTGAAAAGCACGTCTGCTAGGATCCGTATCCCTTTTTGGGGCTGATCGAGCGGTTCCGTCATACAGGCTGGGACGGCTTCCTGGTCTTGTCGCCTCAGGCTGCGAGCAAACTCGCCGTCGAGGCTCGAGAGCACGTCGCTCACGAGCTGTCGGATCTTGCGCAGAGGATGCGTCGACGGCACCTGCTGCTCCAGGTCGACATACGAGAACAACTCACCCGACCGTGTGTCCGAACCGCGCATCCCGGCTTCCATCGCTGGCGGCACTGGAGAATCATATTCGCACGGTCGTGTCAGTCAGAGACTTTTTCAGCAGCCTGCTAGAGGTCTGTAACGCTCCAGACGCCGTCACACGTGCTGCCCGCCATTGATGTGGATTTCCGCGCCGTTGATATAGGCCGCACGATCTGAGCAGAGAAATAGGATCGTCTCCGCCACTTCGCGCGGTGTGCCAAGTCGCTGCAGCGGGATCTGGTTCTCAACGATATCGGACGTGCCCGGCGACAGGATCGCCGTGTCAATTTCGCCGGGTGCAATGGCGTTCACGCGCACCCCAAACGGACCAAATTCGTGCGCCAATTCCCGCGTCAAGGCCGCAAGTCCCGCTTTCGAGCACGCGTAAGCCACGCCGGCAAAGGGATGCACGCGCGAGCCGACAATGGACGTAACGTTGACGATCGTGCCTTTGGCTTTGGTAAGATCATCATGCAGGCCGCGCGCGAGCAAGGCCGTCGAGATTAAATTGACGGTCATCACCTGATGCCACGTTTCGGCATCGGTGGCGCGGATACCGAGGCGCGAGCCATCGTCGCCCTTTGGCGATATGCCAGCGTTATTTACGAGAGCGTCCAATCCAGCCCCGTTGAGTTTTTTCTTCACCGTCGCGACCAATCGCTCAATGTCGGCAATGTTACCAAGATCAGCTTGTAGGTGGCCGTCCTTGCCACCCGGCCACGGACATTCGTCTGCAAAGGCCTGGCGCGACACCGTGAGAATGCGCCAGCCTTGCTCCATAAACGCCTTCACTGTGGCATGCCCGATGCCGCGGCTCGCCCCGGTCAACAGCATCGTGCGGCGCGGACCGGGCGTCGGTGTGAAGGGCACGTTGGGCATAGGGGCTCCAAGAAATCGAAGTCGTTCACACCAAGCGGGGAAGCGCGACGGCGAGAACCTCGTCGGCCCACTCTTGCACGAAATGACCGCCGTCTGCGATCATCACCGGATCGGGGCAGTTGCGGATGGTCTTAGCAAGCGCCGTCATGACGGGCGGTCCGAGCACGGGATCTTTCGCCCCAACCACCATCACCGTTCGGCCAGTCCACGACGTCTGCCACCAGTCCCGCGCTTGCCGCGATAGCGCCGCGCCGTCCGCATCCGGATTGTCCGGCACGAGATTAGGGAACCGCCGCACACCGCCCTTGTAGGCCATATCGGGGTAGGGCGCCTCATAAGCCGCGGCCTCTGCATCTGAAAGGATCGAACACGCGCGCTTCATCAAGCCGGCAATGGCCATATCCGGGTTTTTGGTGTTCCAGTCGCGCCAGTCGAGAAACCCTTTGGTGAGCGGCGTATCGCCCGTGCCAAGGGTCGTGTTCATCACCAGCAGCGCCTCGAACCGCTCGGCCATGTCCATCGGGAGTGTCAGGCCAAGCAGCCCACCCCAATCCTGGCAGACGAGCGTCACGCGGCGCAGGTCCAGCACCTCGATCAGCGCCATCAGGCTACCGCGATGAAAATCGAACGTATAGATCGCATCATCCGTCGGCTTATCGGACTTGCCAAAGCCAAACAGATCTGGCGCCACAACGCGATAACCAGCGGCCAGCAGCCCTGGGATCATTTTCCTGTACAGATAGCTCCAGGTTGGCTGACCGTGCAGGCACAAGGCCACGCGGCCATTGGGCTCCAAGGGCCGCTCATCGAGATAGTGCATGCGCAGTCCCGGATAGCCCTTAAGGTCTGTGTAGTAGTTGGCCGCGAAGTCGTAGCCCGGCAGGTTGGCAAAGCGGGCGTCCGGCGTGCGCAATGCAGCAATTTTTTTGGCCATAGGGTCAGGTCCGATCCAGAGCATTTTCCGACGAAGTGGCTTCCCGGTTCGTCGTAGAAAATGCGACCAATTAAAGACATAGAGCATTTTCCGACGAAGTGGCTTCCCGGTTCGTTGTAGAAAATGCGACCAAACAAAGACATAGAGCATTTTCCGACGAAGTGGCTTCCCGGTTCGTCGTAAAAAATGCGACCAATCAAAGACATAGAGCACGTTCCGATTCCGAAGGATCGGAGCGTCCTCTATTGGTGCCCAAAGGTGCCACAGAAGGTCAGCAAGTGTCTTGCGAGAAGAAATGTTCTTGCTTTTCCCCAAGAATATAAAATAAACATGGCCCATGAAGATCGATCCCAACGCCCTCACACCGCAAGAGCAGCGCCGCGGTCGCGGGGCCCGGTCGAACCGTTCCGGCCGCTTTGAAACCGACGTCCGTGAGGCCTTCGACGATGGCTGGGGCGGTGATGACGACCTCCCCGTCTTCAAGACCGAGGTGTTCCGCGAGGAAGCGAAAAGCATTATCTCGACCAACGACAGCCCGGACATCTCATTCGAGCAATCGATCAACCCGTACCGCGGCTGTGAGCACGGCTGCATCTATTGCTATGCGCGGCCAACGCACGCCTATCTCGGCTATTCGCCGGGCCTCGACTTTGAGACCAAGCTGTTTGCCAAGGTGAACGCTGCAGAGGTGCTGGAGCGCGAGCTGTCCAACCGCCGCTACATCCCGAAAACCATCGCGCTGGGTGCTGTGACGGACCCTTATCAGCCCATCGAACGGGAGCTACGCATCACCCGGTCGATCCTTGAGGTGTTGGAGAAAACCCGCCACCCCATCGGTATTGTCACCAAATCCGCAGGTATCCTGCGCGATCTCGACATTCTGGGCCGCCTCGCGGAGCAGGGCCTCGTCAAAGTCGGCATGTCCGTCACCACGTTGGACCGCAGGCTTGCGCGCGTGATGGAACCGCGGGCAGCGACGCCGTCGAAACGACTGGAAGCGATCGCAAAGCTGACCGCCGTCGGCGTCCCGGTGACGCTGATGGCAGCCCCACTCATCCCAGCGATCAACGACATGGAACTCGACGCGATCCTCGAAGCCGGTCGGAAGGCCGGCGCCAAGGAGGCCGGCTACGTGCTGTTGCGCCTGCCCCTGGAGTTAAAGACGTTGTTTCGCGAGTGGCTCGTCACCGAGTTTCCCGACCGCGCCGACAAGGTCATGCACCTCTTGCAGTCCATGCATGGCGGCAAGGACTATTCAGCCTCATTCGGCCTCCGTCAGCGCGGCACGGGTCCCTACGCCGACTTGATCGCCAAGCGCTTCCGCTTGGCAACGTCCCGACTCGGCTTGAATCTGCGCGGCAAACTCAAACTGCGCACCGATCTATTCGTGCCGCCCGAACGCAACGGACAGATGCGGTTGGTGTAACACGGCCTCATGTGTCTTTCAGAAGGTCGATGACGTCGGCCGTCTTGGCGGACCGTCGACCAAAGGCCCAATCGTCGTGGACCTCGACGAGCACCACGCGGATGCGATCAACGTAAGCATGAAGGGCGAGTGGGTTGGACCGCGATGCAGCAATGTAGAGCGATGCTCCGGACACAATCGAGTCGAGCTTTTTTGCTGCCGCCGCGTACAGAGTCGAATCCTTCGCACTCAGGCGGCTTGAGCTCAAAGCCCGTCGCATGAAGGCAAGAAAACCAAACGCGACCAGCATCGTGTTCCGAAACTCCCCGGTGACCAGTGTGTCGACGATCGAAAGGTAATCGATGAGCGCCTTTGGGAGGAATGGCTGTAGGTTGAGCTTCGCGATGGACTGCGAGACGCCGGCCAAAAGCAAGGCGCCAGCCGTCAAGCCAAATGCAATCGCCACAATGGCGACAGCCACCTTTCCGGAATAATCGGTGGTCTTGACGGCTTTCTTCTTGAAGTAGTTGAGCTGATCCTGAGCGTGTGCCTGTTCGACGACGGCGAACTTTCCTGCGATCAAGTGCGTCGGTTGGGCGTTGGGTGAAACGACCGTGACGATCGCACCAAAAATTCGCCCCCGATGTCGCTCAGCGGCCGTGCGCGCCGAAAGCCATCTCATTTCGAACCATCTGGACCCGAGTGCTGCCAGACATGCGATCAGGCCGTACTGGAGGGTCGCCAAATTGTCCGCAGACATTTGGCTGGCCCATGAAAATCGCCACACCTCTCCAAGCGAAGCGGCGATCGTCAGGAGACCAAGGCCAGCTATGACGCAAAGAACCCACCCTTGCGCAACGTGACACGCTTGGAAGAACATCGCCCGACCGTCATCCCGCTCGTAGTCGGCGAGCGCCTGATGCACGTGCTTGTCCCCGAGGATGGCGAGCTTGCTGTCCTCATCAACGACTGAGCCAGCCGCATTCATGATCTCTTGCCGCTGATAGTACGGCTTCGCCCACCGGCGCCACAGCCAATCGATTGAAAAAATGCTCATCTCACCCCGCCGCATAACCTAGCCACTCTGATCACGCGAGCCTACGTTGTCAAAACTCGCCCACCCCAAACCACAATTCCAGCCGCCGCCACCTGCGCCACAGCCGCCAGGAGAAAAGGCGCCGCATAGCTTCCCGTGGCATCGCGCAGCAGGCCGAACACGCCCGGAGCAAACGCGAACACGACTTGGTTGATCGCCGTCAGCAAGGCGAGTGCGCGTCCGACATCGACCGGCCGCTGCTCACTCTGTAAAATGAGTGGCGGCAATGATAGCAGATTTCCAACGCCAAGACCGACCAGAACACAGCCGACAATAAGAACCTCCTGTGTCGCTCCCATGACGAGCAACCCAACCCCCGTCGCCTGGATGAGAAAGTTTACAGCCCCCGCCAGCCGCCGCCGACGGTCGTGAACAAACCACGCCAGCGCAAACCGTCCAACGATTGCACACACCGTGGCCAGCGACAGGCAAAGCGCGGCAAACGTCGCCCCGAGGTCCGGGGTTAGCCGCACGATCAGATGCGTGATCAGCCCCATCTGGGCGAAGATGCCGATCGCGTAAGCCATCGACAGCGATGAAAAACGCCGATCGCGCAACAGCTCAGCGCGCGTGCGGGCTGCTACCACAGGCATCGTCGGAAAAAATGTCGGCAACGAGGGCAGCGCACCATCTGGCAGAACACCCTTGCGAGCTGGAGTTTGCGCTAACACGCCTCCGGCCAGCGGCCACAAAACCAGCAACCCACCGGCGGCAATCACAATCGATGCGGTCTGAAACCCAAAGCCTGCGATCAGCGACGTCCACAATGGCGTCATCAACACGCCGCCGACACTCGCCCCGTTGTAAGCATGGGACAGAGCAACCCCGCGATTGGCGGTAAACCACGGCGCAACAAACGCATTGATAGCGGCGCCACTCAACGCGCACCAACCGGCGCCTGTGAACAGGGCGGCGATGTAGAGGTGCCACACCTCCTGCGCGTGGGCGAAGCCCATGGCGCCGATGCCGAATGAGATCACGCCAACGCGCGTGACTGCGGCAAGACCAAAGCGCCGGTGCGCATCGTCCAGGCCAAGCACGAGCACCGCCCCAAACAGAAAATGCACCGTTACGGCACCGGAGACCAGCGAAATCGGCCACCCCTTCTCGCGCACGAGTTGGTTGACGTAGATCGATGGTCCGTAGAACCCGAGGCCCCAGGCAAACACGGCCACCAGAAACGCAGCCGCGACGACCTTCCAGCCGAAGAAAATGCTCGGAGTTGCAACGGTCGTGTCCATCGCCGAGCGTGCGTCAAAAGTGAAACCGGCGCCACACCGAAAATGAGCCGGAAATCAGCTTAAAAAAAGGCGATCCACCAAAATTCCGGGCACGCGATTCCACAACCAGCGGCGCTCGTCTTACCGCTCAAGCAATGCGACAATGATCGGCCTGCCGCCCTTGCCGTTCGATTTGCCGCGCACCTGGATCGTCAGGCGGCGCACGCGGGCCGAAGTGCGCTCGCCATGAAGAGGAAGGCATGCTCGTCGAAATCGACCACGACCCGGGCCTCGACCGCGCTGTTTCCGACGCGCACAAACGCGGTGCGAAGCGGTTAATCGTCAAATAGGCCGTTCTTTTTCGGCAATCACAAGCTTGGCCCGCATACGCGACGATTCGACAAAACGCTTTACTATCGCTTCGACAGCGGCTTTCTTCGACACAACCTTTCGTCCGCGCCCTACGTAACGAGCCGCGATCTCTAGGGCCTCTGGCTTACCAACCGAAGGGTCAGACTTCATCTGTTCAATAGCCGCATGAAAGTTTCTTTCATCGTTTGTACGACCGAGGTTAGCCAAGTGCCGCGCGACAACGGCCTCATCAAATTTCACATTTTTCGCCATATCATCGTCAGCCTCACCCAACTTCAAGGAGATGCCAAACATTGTGTGCCCTAGCTTGTCTGTGAAAACCAGACGCGGGACACACTGGTCGCTGGTTAAGAACAACGTTTCTATCGTCATTCGAGCCCGATTCGGCCAGACATCTCTCCGAACAATGTGTGCAAAATCGGTATGAGGCTGTTGTTCTGCGCTGTCCGCAACAGAGCCACATCGTCACCGGCCACCTCGGAAAACGCGGCACGTCGAGGGATTGACCTATCGAGGACCGATGATCGGCCTGCGACCGGCCAGATTGCGTCAGACAACTCTTGGGCTCGTCCTAAATGAAATTTCTCGCGATCGGAGCGATCATCATTGATGGTCATTGTGCCGATCACACCTGCGAATTCGATGCCGAGATCCAGATCCTTCTTAATCGACGCGACCTGTGTAAGTAACTGCGGTACGGCTTCAACCGACAGGCCATCAAGCACGGTCGGAATAAAAAAATGTTGGCTCGCCACGAGAGCATTAATCGCGCCTAGAGTTAGCCGCGGTGGCAAATCAAAGATGATAAGGTCGTAGTCTCTCCGAACAGTCGGCGGCAAAAGCGCATGGGAGAGTCTGTAGCGCACGTCAATCTGCTGCTCGTTATCCATCAGCCAATCGAAGAGTAGCTGGTTTTCAAGTCTATTTAGGGTGTATCCTGATGGAACAAGCCAGCCCTGACTAATCGAAGTCGGTAGATCCGTAGACTGCGGAACGAGATGCACGCGGGCCTTTTGCAACGTTTCCAGATTCGACCCTACAGCGAACAGTTGGTCGATATGTGATGTGACCTCAAACCGCCCCA
>JANNXS010000072.1:0-24164 GCA_031409695.1 Hyphomicrobiaceae bacterium | reverse complement strand
ACCGTAAGCGTGTGGCCGAGCTGCAGACGGCTATCGCGCTGCCAGAGACCGACAAGGACGCAGCTGAGGCGATCCGATCGCTGGTTGAGAAGGTGCTGCTGGTACCGGTTGACGGAAAGCTGGTGATCGACCTCTACGGCGTGATTGGCACCATGCTGAGGTTGGCCGCGGCCAAGAAAGGCCGCGATGTTCTCGGTCCGGTCACTGAGCAATTAGTGATGGTTGCGGGGGCCCGCAACCAATTCCGCTGGTGAAAAAGCCCGAAATTGCTGGGTTTTGACAGGTTGGCTCAAATCACCGCGCAACCAACCTTTCGGACTCGTCGCTCGCTTGCAGACACAGCCATCACCAGCCCTTCCAGTGGTCAGCTTTCTGATCGCGGCTGTGCCGACGTACGTCATCCTGACGAACAATCGCACCGAGGAAGGCGTTGCAATGTCGCCGAACGTGGCAAGCCAGATCACGCGTACGCGGATCGAACGGGCATTGTGGTTCATGGCAAGGGTCGTCGCCGGACCAGATGGTGAGGTCTATCTGCCGATCTTCGAGAGATTGGAGCGCGAACTCGCGGCGCTCGACGCAAAGTCGGACACGCTGGCGCGCGCCCGATCGTTACAGGCATCTACGCCCATATCTTCGCCATCCACTCCGCGCGGTGCTTGAGTGTAGAGCCCTTTCCGTAAGGCAAGCCCTTGAGCGTGTGTCCCATCAATTCATCCTGAATGCGCTCAGGCGTGCCGATGGCGATCATGCGATCCTTGAATGTATGACGCAGCGAGTAGACCGAGTGAGCCCGCGTCGGGCGAAGCCCAACCGTGTCGAGACACTTGTTGGCGATGGCGGAGAAGCTGTCTGCCGACGCGCGATAGCGCGGAAAGCCTTGCGCGTAGTCACTCATGATGGCGAGCGCCAGTCCTACGAGGGGCATGTCGCGCTCGCTGGCGCCGGTTTTCAGCTGTCGTGTATCGGGGCGGATCTGGACGTGCGGGATTGCATCATTGAGGCGGATGCGATGCGCTTCGAGCGCGACGATCTCGCTCGGGCGCATGCCCGTCAGCGCGACCATGCGAACGATGGCGCTGGCCTCAATGTTGAGGTTGCCGATTCTGGGCGAGGCAAGGAAGTGCTGGCGAACGAAATCAGGCTCATAAGCCTGCCGCCGGGTGTACTTTGCACCGGCGATGCGGACGCCCTTGAACGGGAGTGAGAGATTAAGGCGGAAGGCATCGTCGACGGAGCGCATCATGCCCGCGATGCAGCCGAAGTTCTTATTGGCGGAGTTCCTGGTGTAACCCTCGTCTTTGATCCGACCGATCCACCATTCGCGGAGATCCAGTGCCTCGTCGCGGGTGATGTCGGCGAGCGGCTTGTCGCCGATGCGCTTGATCAATGTCTCGACCGAGCGCCCGTGACGCGCCTTCCACTGCTTCAGTTGCTTCTCACTTTTGCCGATCGCCTGATCGGCTGCGAGTTTCTGATAGGTCTCGACCAGATCCGAGAACTTGAGCTCCGGTTTGCCCGCGCCGCCGAGCACAGCGCTGACTGTCGATGCGGCAGGCGCCGCAGGTTTCGTCGCGGCAGCAGTCGCAATGGGTAGCGATAGGCGCTCGATACGGGCCAGGGTCTCTTCGAGACGGCCGGCCGCGATCTCGGTGGCGGGCTGGTAGCTCACTCCTAGGACTTGCGCTTCGGCCAAAGTGCCCGCGAACGTGCGGGCGACGGTGTCGGGTGATGACGTCGTGTCCGCAAGCAGCTTGTGCCATTCGGCTTCGAGTGCGGCGTTGATCACGGCAGCGGCGCGCAACGCTTCGGTGCGATCGCGCGCTCGCGTGGAAATCCGGATTTCCGTCTTGCCTAGGCGGCCGGCGAGGCGTGTCGGGACACGCCGCCGGTACTGCCAGACCCCGCCACGCCGGACGAGGTAAGTGCCGTTTTCATAACCGAACGGGGGCTCGGATCTTTGTGTTGAATTCCGGCTTCGGGCCTGCATCGACGGCGACCCTGACGCTGGTCGGGCCACGGTGCCGGGCATCGAATGTGGCAAACAGGATGGGTTACTCGGGCTGTGCGATGTGGAAATCTAAGGTTTATTCAGCGATATCAACAGGTTGACAGACCTGCCGCGCCTGCGAATTGGTGCCCAGAAGAGGCATCCGCCCATTTCTCAAACTTCGGCCAAGCCATGTTTTTCAATGGCTTGGCCGGAGGCTGACTGCGTCTCGTTGCGTCTGAAAGTGCCCCAAATCCCCTCGAAGTGGGGGAAAAGTGGGGGAAGGATTTTGACGGCGCCGAACCACCGCGACGTCACTTGTTGCAGCGCGGAAGTACGAATCGTTCCGCCACGGGCGCCACGACCCCAGCCGTGCGGCCATATCTGGCGCGCGACCTGTATGGAACATCGAAGGACGAGCATGACGGACCCTGTCTCCTTGGTCATGAACAATCCGGTGCTGCTTATCGGAATGGTCGGCAGCGGGCTGGTCTTGGCGCTGTGCGCGGCCAAAGTGGTAAGACGCGTCATTGCAATTAGAACAAGCAAGAATGCTGTTGACGCCGTGGCGCCATCTGCGACCCGATTGGTGCGTGGCCACCCAGCCAGTGTCACATCATCGGCGCCCCCCGATTTCCATCACCCGGTCGATCCCAGCCGCAGCAGCACCGGCCAAATGGCTCACGACACGCCGTCCCACCCTGAAGCAATTGGTCCGATTAAGATTTTCGAGGTGCAGCCCACCGCAGCGCCATGGCGCGCTCGGCCGACGCACTCGATCACCCCGTTGGTGCCGCCGCCTGAAACGGGCCCGCCTACCGATGGTTTGGCCGCGAACGGCACCGACGCACGTGCCGGAGCGGCTGGCTTTTTGAAAGGCTCGCCGGCGCCTGATCCGCAGCTCATCGCGCACGTGATCGCGATGAGCGAGTTTGAGATGAGCGAGCGGCGGTCGAGGCCGGCTCCACGTCTCACACCCTCGCCTTCTGGCAATTCCGCCGCCGAGTTTGCCCAGCTTTTCTGTGAATGGCTTATTGCAAGTGGAGCAAGCGGGCGAGAGTTTGCCCACGAGGACATGTTTCGGCTTGCGATCCGGTTCGCGGGGTTGGCCGGTGTCCCGTTGCCTCAGCCCGACGAAGAATTTTTTCAGGCGCTGTCCGAGGTTCGGGGTGTCGACAAGAAGCCCCACCGGCCGTGTCGCGTGCGCGACCGCCAGCAGACCGCAACCACCACCTACACGGTGTACGCTGAGAACGAAGTCAGGCTCATCCAACGGTCACACCGCCCGCCCCGGCGCGCTCGCGCCGACGCCGCCGCTCGCCGCTCAGGACGAGCGGGTTAAAGTCAGGCCTCTGCTTGCCGCTGCGCCACCTGTTTCGGCGGCAGCACAGAATTCTTCGTTCGCAGCTCACGATTTCTTTCCCCAGAAGGCTCCTTCGCAGCCGCCGCCATTGTTGAAGCGGCCTGAGGCCGAGGTGCCGGTAAGTGTACCGCTATACGAGATTTGCCCGTAAGCGTTTGTCGACGACATTGAGAACCTGCCATTAGCTGACACAGTCGCAGTCCATCCTGGACCACTCATAACGCCGGCACTGACTTTTGCCGACCACGATCCAGACGGCTTGTAGTAGCATTTCGGTTCGTTCCAGTAGAACGTCCATGTTCCGTCGAATGCGGCTGCACCTCCGGAGCGTTTTGTTGGTTCTTCCCTCCTTTCAGGTTGCGCGACAGCGGCCTTAGGCCGAGGCGCTGGCACACATTTGCCGTCTCGGATGACTTCGCCCTCCGAGCATACAAGTGGGCAAACTCGCTGCTTGACCAGAAGCAAGTTTGCTACAATTTGACGTGGTGGCTCCTTGTCGTCGACTGTCATAGACACTCGCTTTGCATACTCGCGCAACGCGGCGCGAGAAGACTCGCCCCACTTACCATCCGCATCGCCGGCCAAACACCCGACCCTTTTCAACTCCGTCTGCAGTGCGCGCACGAATGCTTCATCTTCGATATCTTTTGGGGGAGGCACGATTGGCAGCGCGCCGACCGCCGGCTTCGGCGGCTCTACAACCGGCGGAGCAGTCACCGCAGGGGCCGCGCACATGGCCTTCGCTTCGACTTGCTCCATCCTGCGCTTTGCTAGATCGCCGAAAAACGTATCGCCATAGCGCGCCTGAAACACTGCCAGCCTATCGCGGTCGCACGAATCCTTCACCGCCTCCCACGCAATCGACGCCTCGCGCTCCTTGCTCGGCGCGGCAGCCGGTGGTGTTGCTGGCGATGGTGGCACAACAACCACCGGTGGCAGCTCCTTCAACACCACCCGCGTCGCGAGACGTGAAAGAACCTCCGGCCGTTGACGTTGGCTCGTCTGGCGCAGCACGTCGCCGGCGACACTGGTCAGCATGTCCTGCACGCTGATGCTCGGCGTCTCGATGTGCCGCAGAAGGGCAGTGCTGAACGGGCTGTTTCGACCGCTGCCGTCGGCCGCGACTTCGTTCGGGGCCGTCGCGAACGCGATCAGTGTGTTCGTCCCGCGCGGGTCCATACGGGCGAGACCCCGTTGGCTCGCAGCGTTGCGCGATTGCTCGGGCAACGCTTGTTCGAGATCTCGAAGCAATGTGTTGTTGCGGCAGGCGTCAAGGAACACAAGAGATGTCTTCGCCGAGCGCTCCATTTTGTCGATGACGTCCTGCGCCGTCACCGCGCGCCGCTTCAACGCGCTATCGTTTTCGAGCCTCGCGTCGATCGGCAAGAGATAATTGACGCCGCTGAACTGCAGGCCGTGGCCGGCGTAGAAGAACAAGGCAAGGTCAGCGCCGGCCAGCCGCCGCTCGAACGTCGCAACTGCCGCATCGAACGTTTCGACCGTGGCGTCGACCTCGGCGGTGACATCGAAGCCGAGGCGCTTCAGCCGATCCGCCATGTCGCGGGCATCGTTCGCGGGATTGTTGAGCCGTGTGGCGTGCTGGTAGGCACCGTTGCCGATTACGAGGGCGACGCGCCGCTCGGCTGCCGCGGGCAGCGTAAGCAGTGCAAGCAGTGCAAGCAGGCACAACGCAGCAAATTGCCGAAACTTCAACATTGCCACTCGGCCTTCCCATTCGAGGTCGCTGTGATCTGACAGACTGCTCCATGTTTGCGGCACCACTGGCCGACATAGTGCCAATGGGAGCCGCAGATTGGTATGTGCTCGTTGCGACCAGACGGAGTCTGATACGATGTCGGAGCGCCCGCACGATCAACACTTGTAGTCGGGTTTGGCGTCGGACCCGTGTTTCCGACGTTCGATGCAGGCCTTTTGGGTGTCGCGCCTTCGTCAATCGAACGACCGCTGCCCGGTGGTTTGCAGTCGCGTGTCGAAATGTTTGTCTCCGTCACCGACACGATCGTGCAGACGCTCCCATCTGGCTTGACGCACTGTCCGCCGACAGTCTTCGGGCTGTACTCGAAACATTTCGGAAAACCGCTGAGCGAAGCTTTGGTCTGAGCGTCTTGGGTGCCCTTCCCCGGCGCCTTCATGAAAGCAGTCTTCTTCGGTGGTTCGACAGATTTTTCTGCCGACTTCGAGGGCGGCGAAACTGGCGCAACCACTTTACAAGCACTCCCTGCCTCAATGGAGTCCGCCCGCTTCTTCGCCAGATCTCCGAACAAAGTATCGCCATAACGGCTCCGAAATGCCGTTAACACCCCTCGGTCACACGTCGCTTTCACTGCCTCCCATGCGACCGCAGCCTGACCTTCTTTGCTCGACGCTGACGGCGCCGCCGCGACATGCGGCGCGGGCGTCACTGGCACAACGGGCGGCGGCTGAACCGGCACCGCAATTGCCGCCGCCAACCGAACTTTGCTCGTCAACCTCTGCAACACCTCTGGCCGCTGCCGGCCGTTGGTCGCGCGCTCGACGTCGGCGGTGACGTCGGTCAGCATTTCTTGGACGACCACGCCGGGCGTTCCGATGTGCTTCAGCAGTGCCGCAGTGAATGGGCTGTTGCGGCTGCCTGTACCATCAGCTGCGACGTCGTTCGGCGCGGTCGCGAACACGATCAGCGTGTTGGAGCCCCTCGGGTCCATGCGGCCGAGGCCACGGTTCGACGCGGATCGGCTCAGGGCCGGCAAGGATTGCTCCAGGTCGCGCAGCAGCGTGTTGTTGCGACAGGCATCGAGGAACACGAGTGAAACCTTCGCGTGCCGCTCCATCTGCTCGACCACGTCTTGCGCCGAGACCGCCTTGCGCTTCAGCGCAAATGCGCCGTCAATTTTCGTGTCGATGGGCACGAGATAGTTCGTGCCTTCGAACTGCACGCCGTGGCCAGAGTAGTAGAACAGCGCGATGTCCGCGCCCGGCAGGTTGTTGGCGAAAGACTGCACGGCATCGAAGAACTTGTCGGAAGTCTGGTCGTCGGCACGGGTCACGTCGAAGCCGAGACCTTCGAGCTTGGCGGCGATGTCGATCGCATCGTTAACGGGGTTAGCAAGGCGCGTCGCGTGCACGTAGGCCGCGTTGCCGACGACAAGCGCGACACGGCGCTCCGCGTTGGCAGGAAGGATGAGCGTGAGCAGAGCGACGGTCGTGCAAAGTGCCTTCAAAATCGCAGACATGAAAAACGCGCCCCCCGGGCTTCATTGCATCAGAGCAACACTACCCGCTCGGCATATACGTCGTCTATCTCAACGCGCGCACCGCGCCGCCTCAGTGTAAAGCCCCTGCACGCCGATGGTGTGCGTGCCGGCGACGAGCGCATCCGTGAGAAGTTTCGCCACCTGATGCGCAGGCGGTTCGGCTGCGAGTGCACGGTGCATCACGGTGAGCGGGCTAGCGCTGGCAATGACCACGAGGTGGTCGGCACCAAATGGCGACTCGACCTTCAACGGCAGCCTGAACGGTTCGCCGCTCTTCCACTTGCCGCCGGGTGGGTCGTCCTTGAGCTTTGGAAACACGTACTGAGTCGACCCGTCGGGCGCGAGGTTGAAGGCGGTCACAAAACCTGCGGTGACTGTCGCGCTCTCGAACTCGACCTTGCAGCCGAGGCCATGGCGGGCGTCTCCGGGCTTCAGGGAGAGCGATAGGGGGCGTGCGGCGACCATCGCTTTCACCTCAGCGAGCGCGCGCCATTTGTCGACAACGCCTTGCAGTTTGCCGGCGTCGATCTCGGTCGCGACGACGTCGCCGATACCGCTCGTGACGGAGGTCGCCTTGCCGTTCCAGATCAGGTCCGCCGTGCCCCCGCCAACAATTTCGGCGCCACCGAGCTTGCTTTTCAGGTTCTGAACGTCGGCCGAGGTGGCCTGATCGAGGCGCAGTTTCAGCGTTGGCGCCGTCCCAGGCACAAGATCGCGCTTCGGCAAGTCGGCGAGCACTGTGTCGGCACCACCGCCCGAGCGATAGATCACCTCGGGCGTTTGCTGGGCTTCGGAGAGCTGGCGCACTGTCGTCGTGATGTAGCCGTGCAGCTCCGCGTTCGTGAGAGCCGTCGACATGCTGCGCGCCGCTTGGCCTTCGAGCGCCCGCGCAAAGGCGTAGGAGAGCGCACCGCGCTTGCGACTGTTGACGACGATCTCGGGGATCTTTTTGTCAGCCTGGGTCGCGGCGATGAATGTCACGTGAGCGAGATCGGTGGGGGTCGCCTCGTCCTTCTCAGCGATGATGATCGGCGTGTCGGACACGTCGTAGGGGATGCCGGATGACCGGTACGTGACGTCCGCGTCCGGCGCGACGTTGCGCATCATGCCGCCAGCGTGACAGCTGTCGGCGACAAACAAGATTTTCACGTTCTTGCGCGCGGCGGCCTTGAACCAGGACTTGATCTCCTTGCCGAGAACGCGTTCAGCGGAGTCTGTAGTCGGCCGTGGAGCGCGGAAGCGGTGAAGGAGGAACGACTCGGCGGTTTCAGCCCGGCCAGTCTCGCTCTTCCACGGTTCGCTGCCGCCGTGGCCTGCGTACGTGAAGATGATCGTGTCGCCCGGCTTGGACTTGGCGACGATCGCGTCCCAGGCGGCTTGCAGGCGCGCGCGTTGCGCTTCGGCGTTGCGCAGAACCGTGATCGACCTGACGCCGGCCTTCGTCAGCGCCTGCGCAATGTCGTCCGCATCGGCGATAGCACCGGCGAGCTTCTTCTCATGTGCGTAGTCGTTGATGCCGACGACCAGGGCGTGGATCTCGGCAGCAGCCGAACCGACGTTCTGTAGCAGCACGGCGACGATGAACGCACAGTATTTCAACCACCGCCACATGCCACGCCCCCCCGCTGTTCGAGTTCGACGCGACGGTCCATCTGCCAGCGCTCGTCCTGTGAATAGCTCGCGGCGTCTTCCGGTTGGAACGGCTGCGATAAGCCATTCCCGCTCGTGCGGACTTCGCCAGAGAAACCTCTTGAGGCCAGATAGGCCTTCAGCGCCTCGGCGCGGCGCTGGGAGAGCGCGAGATTGTAGTCAGCGCTGCCGCGCGCATCGGTGTGGCCGATCAGGTGCACGGCGAGCACACGGCTGCGCACGAGATGGTCGGCAAGGTCGTCGGCCGCTGTCCGCCCTTTTCGCGTGAAGGCGTCGGCACCGCTCTTCTTGTCGCCGGGCTCGCGATACTCGAACTCGACTGGCACTGACGTACTCACCACGATCAAATCGCGGAATGTCTGACAGGCGAGGCCGCCAGAATTGCCGTTGCGGTCAACGCGCGCGATGTGTTCGGCGGCGAGCAGGCTCGCAGCTTCCGCTTTCTTTACGAGAGAAGCGATGACGGCATTCGGCGGCGGAGTCGGATTGAGGCGGACGTTGCGGATGTCGTCAAGCGCCTCCTGGTAAGCGCTGGCGGCGGTACCGTGTTGTTTTGCGGCGCGCATTTCATCGGCGAGGGCGGCGAGCACCTGCCAGGGACGGCCGAGTTTGGCCGCGTCTTCAAGCAACGTTCGGCGGGTGGCCGGGTCCGCGCCTTGCGCGAACGCTTTCCGATAGAGCGCGATCGAGGCGCGTCGACCAAGCAGATCGAGCGTATCGCCCTTGCAGGCGCCGGAACGTTCCAGCTTGCGAAATTCTTCGACCAAGATGCCGGAGCCGCCGGCGGTCTCCGCGGCGGAAAACGCGGCGGTGTCGCAAGCAAGGGCGCACGATGCCCCCGCGAGCGACAGCGCAAGCGCAGTGGCCGGCAGGCGTATCGTGAGCCGTCCGCGCATCAGCGGCATCCGCAGGAATTGTACTGAGTATGCATCTGCTGCAGAACTGCAATCGACTCCGGACTACCGGCAGTCGCCGCATAGGCACGAATGCGGGCCGCGTAGGCGTCGCATTGAGCTTTCGACCAAGTGCATTGCTGGGCGATAGCAACGCCGGACGCCGTCAGGGCGAAAACGAGGGTGGCGGTTTTAACGATACGCTTCATGTTGCAATCTCCTGCTTGACACCCACAAGGACGGGCACTGGTTTATCGGGATGCTTCTCATTTTGCCTTCGGCCGGAAGTACATCTCCTCGCTCGGGATCGAGCCGTAGACGAATGGCTCCTGCGCGTTCTTGGTATTGCGCAGCACGCTGTCGCGCACCTTGCGGAAGAGGAGGCCGATCTCTAGTCCGGGCTCTTCGAGATGTTCCAACAGCGCCTCGGTGAAGGGGCTGTTCTGGCCCGCCCCGTCCTGCGCGAGCTGCCCGTCCTTCGCCGAGTAGGCGACGAGCACGCCCGATGGCTCGATGCGCCCGAGGCCGCGGCCGATGTTGCGCGTGCCGGCCGACTGCACCATGCGCGGGGTGAACGGGTTGTCCCGACAGGCATCGAGGATGACGAGGCGCAGCTTCTTGGCGTCGCGCACCTTCGACAGCACGCGGTCGAGCGGGATGGCCTCATCCTCGACATGGCTCGCGCGGGCGAGGCGCGCATTGGTCGGCACGATGTAGCTCTGCCCGTCGACCTGAATGCCGTGGCCCGAGTAGTAGACCACCGCCCAGTCAGCGTCGGCGGCTTTATCGCCGAAGTCTTTCAGCGCGGCTTCGAGCGCGGTTTTGTCGAGGTCGGTCTTCTCGGTGACTTCGGCGAAGCCGAGTTTCCGAAACGCAGCTGCGACGGCGCGGGTATCGTTGGCGGGGTTGGCGAGACGCGGTTGACCAATGTAGTTGGCGTTTCCGACTACCAGTGCGAGCTTCCCACCTTCCTTAACCGCGGTTGACGGAACGGTGTTGACACCTGGGGCAGGAGCTGTTGGCAACGCTTGGCTAGTTGGGACTGCCCCGGCAGGTACCTCATGATTGACGACGAACCTGAGCATTTTGCTCGTGCAGAATTCCGCGCAGCCAAACAAAAACAATCGGTTCTTGCCTCCATGCGAGACGTAGTGCGGCACGAGGATGACGCTTTTGATTGGCCCACTGGCCCGGATCCGCAGCATAGAAAGTGGTGCTGAAGTGCCGCGAAATCTTGAGTCAATCGGGATTGATTCAAACTGGATTTGGCTCAAATCCGGCGCATGCGATCTACTAACATCTACGTACACTACGACACTCAGCGGCTCACCATAACTTCCTCCCGTCAAAGTGGTTCTCGATTCGGTTCGAGTAGAACCTATCATCTTGTCGTACTCTGGAGCGCGATACCCAGGGGCGCGATCTTTTCTCGTTGCCGTTAGTGGCCGGAGAACAACTTCGGTGTGCATCCAAAGCGCCCCGCAATCGCCCTCCAACGGACCGATCCATTCACTGCTTATCGGTTCGAGCCCAAACGGAGAACTTACTTCGACTTCAGTCGGAACCGAGATTTCAACTTTACTAGAATTTTCAATAATGCGTTGTTCAACTTCGCATCCAGTGATTGCCGCGGGCCCGACACGACCAGCTGCGGGTGCGGCCAGCAATTGGAGGCAGGCGGCTGAAACCGTCGTCACGATTGTCAGCGAAAGTTTAATTCTTGAAAGCATCGAAGCATCACCCCGCTCTGGCCCATTCCACCATCGCCGCCCGCGTCTCAGCGCCGACGCGACCCTCGACCGGGCCGCGATAATGCCCCGCCGCTTGCAACTGCGCCTGCACTTCGCGGCGTGTGTCCTCACTGAATTTGCTGACCTGATCGATCACCGTCCAGGCACCGGTTTTGAGCGCGGCAAGCAGATAGCGAGCGGCCTCGCGAGCCGACTTGTCGACGCCGAGACCTTCGTCGTGCATCCGCGCCACGTGGATCATGGCCATGCCGTCACCCTGGGCAGCCGCCTTCTTGAGCCAGCGCACGGACTCGGCCACGTCGCGATGCGGTCCATCCTTCGATGCATGCAGAAGGGCCAAACGCACCATCGCCTGCGTATTGCCGAGGTCTGCGGCGCGCCGATACCATGTCACCGCGCGTCCTGCGTCGGCGTCGACATCCTGTCCGGCCTCGTGAATGCGGCCGATAAAGAACATGGCCCCAACGTGCCCCGCGTCAGCAGCGGCCGTGAGGTACTTCAACGCCTCACGGTGATTGGAGCGGCCGGCATCGCCGTAGAAGTGCGCTTCACCGAGCTTAAACAAATCTTCCGGGGCAACGACCGCGCTGGCCTGGGCCTTCGGCTGCGAGGGCGCTGCGGGCTGCGCCGGTGCTGCCTTGGTCGCAGTAGCGGGAGTCGGTGCAGCAGGCTGCGGAGGCGTGGCGGGCCGAAGCGGTACCGGCAAACTCGCTGTCTGTGTCGCCCCACTCGTCACTGCGTTCGGCGGCAAGCTCTGTGGCGCGAGGCCACTCGTCTTCTGCAGGATGCGCACGACCTTCTCGGCCGTCGCAGATGAGCCGTGGTGCTCCCGGTTGATCACGGCACTCAAGTCTCGCGTCAGGGTCGGAGCCGGCTCCCTATAACGATAGAACGGCCCAAGCTCGTCAAGGCGCGCAAGGTTGATCACCGGATCAGGCTTGATCGTCGCGATGACCTTGATCAGCTCCTGCCCCGCCGGGCCGCCGACCTTGATGCGCCACGTGTCGTCGCCCGGGATCTGCAGCACCTGATGTGCGAGCACGCGATTGTCGCGCTGGAACTTGTTCGGGAACAGGATGTGCACCTTGCCGGAAGTGCCGACGTCAACGATCGTGATGTAGGCGTCCTGGTTGGGCTTGACGAAGATCTGCATCGTGTCGCCTTCGCGATACGTGTCGTCGGTCCGATCCACCCAAGCCGAAACCTCAAGTGTCGACTTGGGCGGTGTGAGTTCGGCAAGTTCGGTCTGCTCGACCGAGAGATCGCGGGTCAGGGCCTTCTTCTGTTGCGCGGTCACGGCTCCTGCCGTGACAGCAAGAGCGACAGTCAGGGCCGCGAACTTGTAAAGGGCTTGGTACATCGGTTCCTCATCTGATTGGGCCGCTCTGGCCGGGTGCCGTCCTATCGGGATGGTTTCGGCGGAGCGGAAATAGACGCGCAGGCAATGTGTTTTTGTCTTCTACCTCGTTTGCTTGATGCCCGTCACGGAGTCCTTCATCTTTGTCGGCTGTCCAGCTTCCAACCTCATCGAGCAGGATTTCGCAATGATGTCGTAAACGTAGGCAAGGCAACGGCTTTCCGAAGCGCATTCTTGTTCGCAGGCAACGACTGTTGTGAGTGTTCGTGACGTTGCAAACTGCCGTGCCGAGCCAAGCGTCGCGTCACGCGTCACCTCGAAGCGGACAAGCGCCGGCCGCTTGTCAGTTTGTGAGCCTCCTGCCGTGGGCTGTGGCGGCAGTGGTGGTGGCGGCTGCATTAGGAACAGCGGAAGGGTCAGCACTCCTGCGAGCGAGGCCGTCACGATGGCCGCGCCCCAACGAGGGCCGTCCTTCATCTTGATGAGGTAGGTCGCGACGCTGAGCAGCGCCATGATGAAAGGGATCACAATCAGGGCCGGGTTGTCATGAACCGCTTCGAACGGCCCCTTCTTCCCGCTGAAAATCGCCTTCAAAATTTCAATGACTGCTTCTAAGGACATGCCCACCCCCAAGAGCGCATGTTAGCGTGCACACAGGGCGCTGTCACTCGCTTGGTGCAGCCGGACACCGCGTCGGAAAGAGCTGCGGGGCGCGCACCGCATTGCCTACAGACCTTCATCCCGATTATCGTGCACCGATACTGACAGAGCTTGAGCGTCCGATGCGCACACTTTTCATGTTCTTGCTTCTCCTCTGCGCCATTGTCCCGGCTCACGCCGCCAACCGCGCCTTCGTCGTGGGTGTCGACCGGTACGACAGCCTCGGCCCCGAGAAGCAGCTGACGCGCGCTGTCAACGATGCCCGTGCCGTCGCGGCGGCTCTCAAGCCACTCGGCTTCACCGTCAAGAGCATCGAGAACCCGACGCGGCGGGACCTCAACACAGCGTGGCAGGACTTCCTCAATGGCATCACGGCCGGCGACACCATTGCGGTGTTCTTCGCGGGTCACGGCGTGCAGATCGGCGGCCTGAACTATCTCATTCCGCGCGATGTCCCCAACTTGACCGGCAATGACGAGACATTGTTGCGCGACGAAGCCATCAGCCTGCAGAAGCTGATGGATGACGCCAAGGCCCGCGCGCCGCGCATCAGCCTGATGATCATCGACGCGTGCCGCAACAATCCGTTCACTCTGCCCGGCGGCCGCTCGCTCGGCGGCGTCCAACGCGGCCTCGCACGGATCGAGCCGCCAAGAGGCAGCTTCGTGATCCTTTCCGCGGGCGCTGGTGAAACGGCGCTTGATCGCCTCCCCGGCAGCGATCCGGAAACCACGTCGGTGTTTACACGCAGCCTTGTCCCGCTACTCGCCCGCCGTGACCTGACGCTGCAACAGCTTGCGGTAGAAGTGCGCCAATCCGTGTCAGTGCTCGCGGCCAAAGCCAACCACCCGCAAACGCCTGCCTACTGGGACGAGCTGTCAGGGCCGGCGGTCTGCCTCACTGGCACGTGTGCCCAAGGCAATGGTAAGCTACCCCCTGATCGACCGCCGCCGCCTGCCCCCGTTGATCCGGACGCGAGCCTACTCGCCGTCATCGCAACGCTGTCGGATCGTGCCGCGCTCGAACAGCTCACGCGCCACCAAAGCCAAATAGTGCGCGGCGCCGCCCGAACCCGCCTCGCCGCATTGCCCAACAATCCGCCGCCATCGCCGCCGCCCCCGCCGGCCGAGCCGAAGTACTGGCGCACCGGCGGCGGCAGTGTCCTTGAGCTGCGCACAAACGGCGACACGGTCGCGATGACCTTCGCCGAGCCCAATACCCGCGCGCGTCAGGACGGCGTCGCGGTTGGACAGATGTATTTCACCGGACGCAGGTCCGGCATCAAGGCGGAGGGCCGCCTGCGCTTCACGACCAACAACTGCAGCTTCGAGCCGTCGGCCGCTCTGACGTTCGCAGCGAAAAGCATCACAGTGGATATTGCGGCCCATGGCGCCGCTTGCGGCCAGCCATCCTGGTACGCCGGCACATTCTTGCTCGAACCTGTCGCAAATTTCACACCCAGCGCAACTGGTTCACCTGCTAACTCTTCCGGGTCTTCGATGGTCCCACCATCGCAGCAACCAAGTCGGCAGCCGAGCTGCAACGACCCCGACTACAACGTCTTCCTCGATCCGCTCGGCTGCAATAAGCCGCATGCCTTCGACGAACGCTGGAAGAAGCGGTGACAGGTCGGGAAGCGGTGATGGCTTCCACTCACATGTCGCCCATCATCGCGACCGGGAATGAGCAGATCCCGGCTTGAACTGCGACGGGCCGAATGGAGCCGTCGGGCGTCTTGCGCACGTTGTCACCGACCCCGCGGGAATTGGATGCAACAGTGCGTGTATCGCGTCGCGTCGAGCAAACCGGCGCCTTCCGCAACTCCTGCTCCCGCGCACTGCGACCCGTGGCCGAGACGACGTGGAGAAGCTGCAGTGCGCCCGCAGGAACGACCAGCGATCCGTTGGCCGTGCGCTCCGTCACGCAAAAACCTCCGTTCTCGGTCTCCCAGACGACGATGTGAGACGTTTCCACCCGCGCGCCTGTGCCGACTTTGACCTCGGCCGTGGGACTGAGAGGCAATGTCGCACCGGACCCGATAGGCAAGGCCGTCAGCGGCCCGCCGGCAGACACGATCGGCGGCAAGGCGCGATCAAACAGTGTGATGGGCCAGGGGCAAGTCTGTGCGTCCGTATTGGATGGTGGCACGTAGAGACGAAGATCGATCGTCGCATGCGCGCCCGTCGGCAGTGTCACCCCCTTGGTCACCGCCTCGATTGCATTTTCGCCCGGCGTCGGAAAACGTGCGCCACTTTTCTTCGCCCTGATCGTCGTCATTGCCACGCGGGTGCGCTGCGAGAGCATCTGGTCCGGATCGCACGTCGCTACGCCGGCGCAAACCGACGCTTTCGGCGCGACGAAAAGAAAGCGCGCCCCCGTCCCCGGCGGCCAGGACGCAAGCAGGCTCGCGATCGCGCCGACGGCGCGCGCGTTGCGCTCGCCTTCAGCGCCGATCGTGATGGGTTCCGCAGTCCCCGTCTTGAAATAGAGGCGAAAGCGGTCGTCCTCTGCTCGTGCTTGCGCAACGCCGACGAACGCAACCAGCGCAGCTATCACTATGGAGCGCATGAGACATCCCCCTCGGTACTGCGGAACGTGTAGTCGACGTAAGACGCGATACGACTGAGATGCGTCGTCGCAACGTTGAGGCGGTCGACGCCCTTCGCGTTGGCAATTGCGTTGCGCGTCGAAGTCGCCAGCGCGTCGGCATCGAACGGTCGGCCTCGCTTGGCGAGTACGAACAGTTTCGTCCGTTCGGGTATGCCCTCGATCGGTACGGCAACGCTCACATCCCACTTGCCGGGTGGAGGCGGGGTGAAGGTTTGCGCGCCACTTCGTGACGGCAGCGGTCGAGCGAACGACTGCGGCGGCACGACAACCACATCCGAACGCTCGGACACCGCAACGAGGATGTGGTGATAGCCGCCGAGTACATTCACCAGAACACCTTGATCGCGAATGACTGTGCGCAGGACCAACCCGTCGCCGTTGCGATAGTGCGGCATCGCCTGCGGACCGAGGCATTCCGGCTGCATCACGTAGGCGGCGGACTGCGGCTCGTACACGGCGCGCAGCGGTGAAGAGACCCTCGAACCGTCAGACAGCATGACTTCGGCGAAGGCGATCCCAATGGGCGCACTAAGCCACAGCGACCACGCGATGCTCAACACTGCTGCAGTTGCTGCGACGGCAGCAGACGCAGCGAGCACTTTGTCTGCCCGCGTCGGCTCGATTCCGCGAATGCCGAGTGTCACGACGGCATCGTTCAGCGTCGCGACCGGATGAATATCGAGTGTCCCAGCCTTGGCGGACACGGCCTCGGCGAGGCGACCAAGTTCGTCGCGATGCGCCGCCCGCGTATCGCGTCCATCGATCGTCTCGGCGGGCAGGAAGAGCAGGATCCGTGAACCACGCTCGATCGACGCCGTCTCCGTGTACTGGCGGATCTCCGCAAGTTTCGTCGCGATCTCGGCAACGGGCTCGACGCGCACGTTGCGATCTTCGGCGGATGGTCGCGCCCGTGACTCGAGCTGCCCTGTCGCGAAGATGACATCCGGCCTCGCCTGTCCACCATATGCGACCAACGCCAACGCAATTCCGAGTTCCGCGCTCCGCGACTGCGAGGGATCAAGGCCGTCAAGTGCGGTCGCGTTCGGAATGGAAACGTAGCCGGGCAATGGACTCCCGCGCCACGCCCTTAGTCGCCCGACACCGACAGGTCGCAACCGCAGCCGTCGCACGGCCGCACATGCCGTCATCGCCGACTGATACAGCCCACCCCAATCGCCGAGCATGGCGATCTGCGCGTCGAGGCCCGCGCGATTGTGGGCCGGCGGTTCATCAGCAACTCGCACGTCGATAATTGCGGTGCCGTCGGCCGTGCGCGCACCAGCGAGCGGTACGAGAATGTTGCGGGGTGAGAGGTCCATGGGGCGTCAGTCTTCGATCACCTGGACTTCGAAATCGCGGGTCGCTTCGATCATCTCGGGCACTTCGGGCAACTGGCACCGCGCCTCACCTTTGGCATCGAAAGCGAGCGGCACTTCAAGTGCGCCAGCAACCAAGCGCCCGCGCTTGCGTGCAAACGCCTTCAAGGTCGCAAAGCCCTTCAGTTGCAGCACGACTTCGATGCTGCCACTGGAGCGCATGAACGTCGCCCCCACCTGCCCGCCCTTGGCCATGATCTCGCCGACCGGCAAATCGGCAGCAACCGATGTCGCCGCCGCCAGCCGTGTCACCGTGAATGTCGCGAGTATCCGCGGCACTGTCGCCTCCGAAGCTGCGAGTTGCACCTCCGTTCGCGCCCGCGCTGTGATCACACGAACGGTGTGCTCGAAATCGATGTATCTGCGATGATCGGTCATGATGTCGGACTTTCAAATGAGGGCCTGCGCCAACGCCGGCCTATCGGGATGGTTCGGCGAATGGCCCTAAGCCTGCTCAAAATGATCCTGCGCCCACGCCTGCAGACGTTCGGCCAACTCATCGACGAACTCTTCAATCGACAGGCCTCGCTCACTGACCAGCGAGACTACGCGCAGATCCTTCTGCAACTCGGCCAATTCCCGCCCGAGCTTCACCTGCTGCATGATCCACACTTCGACGGTATTGAGCACCCCATCGAGCGACGCCTCATTGAGCAACCCAGCAAAGCTCGCGTGATCGAGCAGCGCTCCCTCGACGTCGTCCCCCGCTATCGTCTCGCCCTCACCCTCCGAACCAGCCGTCCGCCGCGCGATCTCGGCCATGCGCATCGCCTTGCCGACTGGTGACGACCAGAACTCGTCCAGCGTATCAGCTCCCGGAATGTCGACGCGGTTCCAAGCAGCCTCCCATGCTGGCCGATCATTCATCTCGCCGCCCGACACCTCCATCACCGCCGTCTTGAACTTGGACAGCTGCCGCAGTGTGTTGGTTGTCAGCTCGCTCGCCCAATCGATCGGCGGCAGACCGAGCCGCACAAGGAACCCGTAGTGCTTGTTCGCCGTATCGAGCGCGTTGATCATCAGCGAGCAGACCTCGTCGAACTCCGCCTTCGTCGCCGATGCCCGCTGTTTGCGCGGCGAGGCCACGATAGCCTGCCAGATCGAGATCTCCTCGGGCACGTTCGCCGCATGCTCGTCCTCGACCGTCAACCACAGTGGCCCCTTGGCCTTGATCGTATTCGGTGCCGCGCTCCCCTTCGAAGTCGTCGGATCGATTGCCGCCAGCGCCGCAGCCACGTCCGGAAAGTCCCGAGGCTCGGCAAAGCGCGAAGCGGCGGCCACCGCCCCCTTGCTCCGTCGCATCTCCGCCGCCGACCAGCCGCGTTCGACACCGCGCCGGCATAATCGCCGCAGCAGCTTATGCCCGAGGTGCATTTCCTCACCCGCCGCCAGCAACAGCCGCCGTTCGAGCACCATCGTGAAGTAGGCCGTCGCCGTCTCCTCTGGCGACCTGTCCGCCGCAGCGAGTGCGCCCGAGACGAGGTGCGCGTAGTAGACTTGGCCCCGGTGTCCCTGCCCTGCGAGCAGGTCGATCAGCTCGCGATACCAGCGCCCTGGCTCCATTGTCACGATCCCGGCCGTACCCGCATCGAGCTTATGCGTCAGATGCGCCGCAAAATCGTCGAGCAGCGTCCGCCCTGTCACAATCGCCTTCCGCCCCATGATCGCCTCCCGAAATCAGCCCAACGATACGCGAACTGACCGCTCGGCCAAAGCGGTTTCCAAACCATCCCGATAGGCGAGCGCCCCGACGGCGCGGAGTTCGCGGCGAGCACGGCAGCGCGAAGAGGACGTGAGCCATTTCAAGTCGTGACTGGGTGCCCAATATTGTGCGCCCGCCCGAAGTCCTGCCCCGGGACGACAGGCAAGGTCCGACGGCCCAACCCTCTAAGCCCGCCTGCCAGAACCCGCGCCGTCGGGGGCCGCACTTTCGCGCCAATATGCGATCGACCTTACCTGCGCGGTGCCGACGCATCAGCCATCAGAAAATCAACCATATCAGCCCGAACTTCCCCCTTCCGCCTTCGGGCCATGATCCCCCAATGATGACCGGACTGAACACATCACCACCGGCCTTGACGCCCCTCGGAACCATCTCGATAACCTCTTCACATACGATCACGGGGGAAGTCATGTTGCCGGCCCGCATAATTCGCACGATTGCATCGCTCGTCGTCGCGACGGCGGCGTTCACGGCGCTTCTCCTTGCCTCCCCCGCCCAAGCCCGCCGCGTCGCCCTGGTCATCGGCAACGCCGCGTACGAGCACACGACGCCACTCCGGAACCCTGGAAACGATGCCAACGACATTACTGCCGCCCTGAAGCGCCTCGACTTTGAGGTCATTACGAGCGTCAATGCACGCGGCAGTGCCCTGGCCGATGTGCTCGGCCGTTTCATTGACAGCACGCGCAACGCCGAGGTCGCGCTCCTGTTCTACGCCGGCCATGGTGTCCAGTTTGACGGCCGCAACTATATCGTGCCGATTGACGGCAAGCTGACCAACGAGTTCACCTTCAAGCGCGAGGCCATCGCGATCGACGACATCGTCTCGCCCATGGAGGCAAACGCAAAGATCAGCTTGGTCTTCCTAGATGCCTGCCGCAACAACCCGCTCGCGGACCAACTCCAGCGTAGCGTTGTCGGCCAGAGCCGGGATAGCGTGGTTGGACGTGGGCTTGCCCGCATGGACGTTCGATCTAAGAACACGCTGCTCGTCTACGCCACTTCTCCTGGGCGCGTCGCCGAGGATGGTACCGGGCGGAACAGCCCCTTCGTGGAGTCTCTCCTGCGGCACATCGAGACGCCGGGCCAGGATGTCGAGGTCGTGTTGAAGGACGTCACGAGCGATGTGCGCCGCAGCACAGGCGACCGCCAACAACCAGAGCGGCTGTCCCGGCTGGAAACGCGTTTCTCGTTCCGCCCGCAAGGTGTCCAGCCGCAGGCCCAACCGAAAGACCTCGTAAGCCGTCGAGAGGTCGACAAGGATGACCGGCTCTATTGGGAATCCGTCCGAGGCTCAGAAGATCCGGCACTTGTGCAGAGCTACGTGACGCGCTTCCCGAACGGGATGTTCGTTGACCTCGCGCGGGGGCGGATCCGCCAATTGGCGGGCAAAAGCGCTCCGTCCGCTAATTCCGAGCGGGATCGAGATAAGGCGTTCAACGACGCCATCGACGCCGGAACATCACCTGCGTTGGAGCGATTTGTTGAAGCCTATCCCGACGATCCCCGCACACCCCGCCTTCGCGAGGCGATCCGGGAGCAGCGCTTCTGGGATGAAGCCCAGAAGTCCACTGATGTGGCGGCCTATCGCAAGTATCTGCTGGCTTTTCCGAGTGGCACTTATGCAAGGGCAGCCAAACGTCGGGTCGAAGAACTGGCAGCGCCGATCGTATCAGCATCGCGCTCGCCAAGTTCGAAGGCAGAGCAGTCGTATCAACCTCCCGCCGTCGTCGCGCCCTGGTGCTCTGAAAGCCGCGCTTTCGCGGTCGATGAGATCGCGATTTGCCGTTCCTCAGAGCTATCCCGGCTCGATAGCGAACTGACGTGGCACTACACCCGCGTCCGCGTCCGAATTGATCCCGAGAGCGTGCGCCAACTAAATCTTGAGCAGCGGGCTTGGCGCCAGCAGCGACTCGGCTGCGGTTCCGACACCGGCTGCTTGGGGTCCGTCTATCGAAGCCGCCTCGACGAACTTCAGACACGGTGACCGCCATGCACACTTGTTTCACCATTGTCGGCAGCTTGATTGCTGCGCTGCTGATCGAAGTCGCATCCCCCGCCCACGCCCGCCGTATTGCGCTCGTAGTTGGCAATTCGACCTACCAACACACCCGCGCCCTTCCAAATGCGGCCAACGACGCGACCGCAATCGGCATCGCGCTGGAACGCATCGGATTCAAAGTATCGGCCGCAAACAACCTTGACCAGCGCGCGATGATCGACGTGCTTCGCCGCTTCGGCAAGGAGGCAGCTGACAGCGAAATGGCTGTAATATTCTTTGCAGGCCATGGGCTGGAGATTGCGGGCGACAATTGGCTTATCCCGGTCTCGGCAGAGCTGCGCCACGAGCGTGATCTTCAATACGAGGCAGTCCATCTGAAGCTCATGCTTGAGGCGGTTGCGGGAGCGGCCCGCCTCCGCCTCATCATACTTGACGCTTGCCGGAACAATCCGCTTGGCGAGCGAATGCAGGTGGTGGGGAACGCAACGCGGGCGGCAAACGCGCGAGGGCTCGGTCGCGTTGAGCCAACCGGCGATGTGCTTGTTGTGTATTCAGCCAAGCACGGCACTGTTGCCGAAGATGGCCCGCCCGGCGGCAACAGCCCATTCGCCGAAGCTCTGATCACAAATCTGCCCACACCGGCACTTGATGTCCGCATCTTGTTCGGCCGAGTCACCGACACAGTCCGCTCGCGAACCGGTGGACGCCAGGAACCATTCACCTATGGGTCTGTTGGCGGGGCAGAAATATCGCTCGCTCCAGGCGGATCTGCGCCAGGAACGCCGCGCCCAACAGCCGATGACCGCGCTGTGGAGGCTTGGCGCCGCATTGAAAACTCGAAAGACGTCCGGGACTTCCAAGCCTTCCGCGATCAGTTCGGGACAAGCAGCCCGTTCTACAGTCGTGAAGCTGAGAAGCGTATCGCCGCTCTGGAAGCTGAGAGTGGGCAGACCTCACAGGATCGCAAGCGCCTCGACGACCTCAGGCAGAAAGAGGAACAACTGAGGGTCCGCGAACGAGAATTGGACGAGGCTCGCCTCAAACTGAAAGAAGAAGAACTGCAGCAGCGAGAGAAGCGCCTTGAAGAGGAGCGTGAGCGTGTCGCTGCCACCCCCGCACCGGCAAACACGCGCAGTGCCGCTCCAGAGGCAGGCAATAGTGAAGCGGACAGCGAATCCTGCGCAGAATATCGTCGCCGCGCGACTTACAATGAAGAGATTGGTCGTCCGGACAGAGCGAAGTATTGGTGGGATAGGTATGAGGACTGCCGGACGAGTCCCACAAGCTCGAAAGCCGCCGCCACGACCACACCTGGATGCCAAGAATACAGGAATCGAGCAGTCTATAACGAACAGATTGGCCGATCCGACCGGGCCAAGTATTGGTGGGACCGCTTCGAAGACTGCAGGGGCAAATAATGCAATTTTCTTGTGCTCTTATTGCAATGTGGTTGCTGGTCGCGTCGCTCACCATCCCCGCACACGCCCGCCGCGTCGCCCTCGTCATCGGCAATGCGGCCTATACGCAGGGCCCGCTCGCCAATCCGGTCAACGATGCCGAGGCGATCGGCGACGCGCTTCGCGATCTCGGCTTCGCCAAGGTCATCCGTGTCCAGAACGCGACCAAGGCGCAGATGGAGAAGGCGCTCGGCGAGATGGCGACGGAGAGCCAGGGCGCCGAGGTGGCGGTCGTGTTCTTCGCGGGCCACGGCACCGAGCGCGACGGCCGCAACTACCTGATCCCCGTCGACGCCAAGCTCGATCGCGCGAGCGACCTCGACCTGCAGGCGATCGCTCTGCCGACCGTGCTCGACCAGATCGCCGGCGCGACCAAGCTGAAGCTCGTCATCCTCGACGCCTGCCGCAACACCATCTTCCCGCTCGCCGGCAACCGCCGATCCGCCACCCGCGGCCTCGCCCGCATCGAACCTGAAGACAACACGCTGGTCGCGTACGCGGCGAAGGATGGGACAGTTGCGCAGGATGGGGCGGGGGCGAAGCACAGCCCGTTCACGGCGGCGTTGTTGCGGCATCTCAGGACAACGGGGTTGGAGGTCGACTATCTGTTCCGGCTCGTGCGAGATGACGTGGTGGCCGCGACGGGGCGGGCGCAGACGCCGCATTTGTATGGGACGTTGGGGCGAGAGCGATTGTTTCTAGCTCCGGCCGTAGTAGGTGTCCCGACAGTTGTCCCGTCGATCATTGTGCCATCGGCAGCCCCGTCTGCCGCATTCCGCGGCTTCGCACTTACCCCGCAAGTGGGGCATGCGACTTCGGTCAATGCCGTGGCGGTGTCGCCGGACGGGCGCATCATCGTTAGTGGCGGTTCGGACAACACAGTTAAGTTGTGGGAGGTCGCGACGGGTAGGCTGCTGCGCACCCTTTTGGGGCACAAGAAAGAGGTAACCAATGTCGCGTTCTCCAACGACGGCAGGAGCATCGTAAGCGGCAGCAGGTTCGATAGCTTCAAAGTCTGGCAGGCGCCGAGCGGCCGCCTCATCCGCACGCTGGATGTCAGTGCGGAAAAGTCCGCCGCGGTTTCTCCAGATAGCCGCGAGTTCGTCACCGGAGGCTTTCGCGCCTTGCGGTTCTGGGAGGTGTCGAGTGGGCATAACACTCGCGATGTTCAGGCGCATAGCGGGACAGTTAGAGCCATTGCCTTCACCCCAGACGGCCTCACCATCATAAGCGGAGACGCCGGAAAACACGCTGGATTTAAGATCATGGTGCATGCCGTCGCGAGTGGGCGTCACATTCGCACCCTCGAGGGGCACACTGGTGGCGTCTCCTCGCTAGTTGTCTCGTCCGATGGACGAAGCATATTCAGTGGCAGCTGGGACAATACTGTGAGGTTGTGGGACGCGGCCACAGGTAGGCACGTGCGCACTCTTGAGGGGCATTCAGGCTCGGTAAATGCCGTGGCAGTAACGAAGGACGCACGCATGATCGTCAGCGGCAGCGACGACGGCACGGTGAAGGTATGGGAGGCGGCGACAGGCAGAGTCCTTCATACACTTGAAGGTCATCTGGATAAAGTAAATGCCGTGGCGTTTTCACCAGACGGACGTACGCTCATCAGCGGCAGCGACGACAGCACAGTGAAGGTATGGGAGGCGGCAACGGGCAAGCTCCTTCGGACCTTCGAGCCAGACACGAACGAAAAGCCCGCCTTCGCAGTCTCTCCTGATGGACGCATCATCATTTCCGGTAGCGGCAAGACTGTCCGTGTGTGGGAGGCGGCGAGTGGGCGCCTAGTCCGCTCCATGCAAGGCCACGAGGCTCGTGTGACTGATGTAGCGTTTTCGCCCGATGGCCAAAACATCGTCAGCGGCAGTCTCGATGCTACACTCAAATTGTGGGAGACAACAAGCGGGCGCCAAATCCGCACCCTTGAGGGGCATTCTGGTGGCGTCAGAACTGTAGTGCTCTCGTCAGATGAACGCGCGATCCTGTCACTTGGTCCGATCCCCGAGGTCTATCGCTGGGATCTCGCCACCGGCGCTCGCTCGCCTGTTACCGGCAGTGGTGACGACTGG
>JANNXS010000071.1:0-1800 GCA_031409695.1 Hyphomicrobiaceae bacterium | reverse complement strand
ACGGCCGCCGCAAACACCGACAGAATGGTTTTGAAGCCGACCAATGGGTCAATCGTTGTATCAAGACCAATCAGCATGCCGCCGATGCCTGCGAGCCCCATGGCAACGAACGAAACCGTGCGCGCGACCATGTCGGTGTCGATGCCTTTGATGGAGGCCAGCATGGGGTTGTCGGCGACGGCGCGCATTGCCTTGCCAGAGCGAGTCAGGGCCAGAAACGCGAACAACAGGCCCATTACAATAAGGGCAATGACGAGGTTCTCGACCTGCTGTGGGCCGACCCTGAGGCCGCCTATCACCCAGTCCCTCTGCAGCGGCAACTTGTAACCACGCATGGCGTTGCCAAAGATAAACCGCACGACGTTTTCGAGCGCGATCGTCAACGCAATCGAGCCAATGGCCGTGGTGATGAAGCCCGCCGCGCGGAACGGTTTGAGGACAAACTCATCGCTCAGCCAGCCGATCAATCCCGCGATGAGGAACGCCGCCAGCAGCGCAACATAGACCGGCATGCCGAAGGAGACGTTGGCGACGATGCCGGCGTAGGCGCCGATGGTCATATGCGAGGCGAGCGCAAAGTTCGTGAAGCGCAGCACGGCGAAGATTGCCGTCAAGCCGATGGCCGGTACCGCCAGAATAGTGCCGGCCATGAGGCCGTTGAGGATCAATTGAAGCGTTTGCATTTCGACGTGACGGCCCCCGCGCGCCCCTTGCGCAGGAGGCAGCCTAAGCGGTTGGCCACGGATCGCCTAGAGCACGTTTCGATTCTTCGGAATCGGGGCGTGCTCCAGGTTTCTGATTGGCCGCATTTTCTACGACGAACCGGGAAGCCACTTTGTCGGAAAGTGTTCTAGATGCCAGTTTCACCTAAAGGGCTTTTGCAAGTTGCGCGGCTGCGGTGGCGATCAGGGAGGCATCCGTGCCGCCGACTAGAAGATATTCATGTACGTCTTTGGTCCAGGTGGCGGCCGCCATGCCAAGAACGGTGTCCGTTTGGATGGCCCGCGACCCAGCGACGCCGATCCGCGTGATGCACAGAGCGATGGGGGCGCCAGCCTTGGATAGGCCACCTTTGGCTAAAAATGCGATTTGCACGACCGGGCGGCCGCCAAAGCCAAGGACCTGGGCGCGCTTGAATTCGAGTTGGTCCGCCCCCGACAACGCACTTGGGACAATTGCTAACCCGAGGGCGGATGAGACGCGACTTAAGTCGTCCGCCGCGGCAACGGGATCCTCGGCGACGTGCGCCAGCGTATTGGTGACGTACATCGCGTGATAGGTCGCAGCATAGTGCTGCCACGTCTCCGTTTTCGCTCGGGTGATGAGTGTTGACGCCGTCCAGCCCAGACCGAAGCAGACCAGCGCTGTAGCTGCGATGGCCAACCATCGTTGCCGTTTGGACCGATGTTGGAGCTGAAGTATCCCAGATTTGGAAGGATAAGGTGGGGCCGTCACAAGGAGCGTATCGAAGGCGGCTGCGATGGCGACCCTGTCCAGTTTGAGGTGGTCAAGCCTATGACGAAGAACGACATCGCCAGCCAATGCATGATCAACGGCGCGCCGGAGATTCGTATCGGCCTCACCATCCAGATAACTGGTCAGATCTTCGCTGGAGAAGGTGCGTGGTTGGGTCATCCGATGCGTCCAAGAATGGCCTGTTTCGAGTCTTGGCCAAATATTACGCTGATCTTGCCGCGCGCGGCCGCAAGCCGGCTCATCACCGTTCCGATTGGGATATCAAGCACGAGGGCTGCCTCCTTGTAACTAAAGCCCTCGACATAAACGAGGACGACGGCTGAC
>JANNXS010000070.1:0-1589 GCA_031409695.1 Hyphomicrobiaceae bacterium | reverse complement strand
TTGAAATAGTGCTCGGGTGTGACGCGGCGGCGATCATCTTCGCTGATGTAGCGGCCCTCTGCGATGCACAACAGCACATCGTGGGCCTCGTGGTCATCCGGCTTGGCGAAGTAGCACTCGTTGGTCGCGACGATTGGTAGGCCTTCGCCATAGGCGAGATTGAGCAGATGCGGCTCGGCGAGCGCTTCGGGTTCTGTGCTATGACGTTGCAATTCGATGTACAGACGATCCCCGAACGCCGCCAACAGTGTCTTCAATCGTACGGCGGCCACCTCGACATTGCCGTCGACGATGGGGCGATTGATAGGGCCGTCCGGCCCCCCCGTAAGGACGATCAATCCATCCGTATGCTCGAGCAAGTTCGAGATCTTGATGTGCGGCGTCTGACCGTCGGTCGTTTTGAGATGCGCGTCCGAGGCGAGCTTCATGAGATTTGCATAGCCACGCTCGTTCATGGCATAGAGCGCGATCAGACCGTCACGCTGCGGGTGCGCCGTATGGACCAAGCCCTTGGCCGCCGCGAGCGCGCTCGCTTTATTGTGCTCCTGGAAATCAATCGCCAGCGAGATGCCGGTGATCGGCTGGACGCCTGCGTCCGCAAGCTTGTCGGCAAACTCAAGGCAGCCGAACATGTTGTTGGTGTCAGTCAGGGCAAGCGCTGGCATGCCAGCCGCATCCGCGAGCTTGGCAAGCTTGGAGATCGGCAACGCGCCCTCCAGCAGCGAGTAAGCCGAATGCACTTTGAGGTGCACGTAGGCCGGGATTACGAGCGGCGTGGGAGTGGGCGGCGTGGGAGTGAGCGGCGTGGGAGTGGGCGTTTCGACGGGCGGATTGATCATCCCGGATTGATAGTGTGATTCAGCCTCGGGTTCACCTGTTCAACGGGAACCAGTGCCGTTTTATCCTCGTTTTCCACCTTCGTGCGGCGATAGAGGTCCACGCGGTCAGGACGCACCAAAAAGGCGGCCCACCGAAGTGCGCCGCCCTTATTGATCGCTAACTGGCGACGTTCTCGCTCACCAGTGTGGTCAGCTGTCAGAGCCGAGATTGAGGTCACGGCGAGCGGCACGCATGCCGATCGAGAAGCCCGCGACGACGTCGATCAACGCTGCCATCATAATGAAGAAAAAGACAGACGTTCCGGCTGGCTTGGCGACGATGAACTCGATCAGACAGGCAATGAACACCAACATAGACAGGCCGTGATCGATCATGGCGCTGGTCGATGTGAAGGTTGCCTTGATCAGTTCGATGAAGAGCAGGAACATGGTCAGCAAGATGATCAGGTCGCCATTGGTGAACTCCCAACGAGCGCCACTTGGCAATGGTAGGCCAAACACAGACTTGGCAAAGTCGACGCCCAGGAATGCCATCACATTGTAGATGACGAACGGGATAAAGATCAGCGGCAAGATGCGTAACGACATAGGTCCTCCCAGAGCCCGGATGTGGTAGCAGAACTAGCGCAGAATTATGACGACTTGTCAGCGGTCATAAAGCAACTCGGAGGCAACCTAGAGCACGTGCCGATCCTTCGGACACGGACTCGCGCTCTAAGTGGTTGCTTGGTCGCATTTTCCTCGACGAAC
>JANNXS010000069.1:0-2932 GCA_031409695.1 Hyphomicrobiaceae bacterium | reverse complement strand
AGGACTTCGACCTGCTGCTGGGATATATCCTGGCGCGCCAGGAAGACATGCTCGTACAACGGCATGAGGGTTGCCTTTTGCTATATTTGCCACGCGTATCGCCTCCCCGAACACTTGTTCGAGTCCTCAATCCGCGAATGTCCCTCCGGCGCAGAGCCCCTCGCAAGCCGGAAAGGCCTACCAGGTCACGTTGGTGAAGACACAGGCACCACTTGCTTGTTCACACTCACGTGTCTCCAAAGCAAGCCGCACCCTTCAGCCTCCAACCGGAGTGGGTGGGCAGCTTATACGCGGATTTCGGCGCGGTGCAAGAGAGTGGTCGCAAAGAGAGGTTGCAAGCGATGACCGTGCATCAGGGGCACGCCAAATACCATCACGCCGCACAGCGCAAAACATGGTTAACGAAATCGCCCAACACAAAACCGGACAGGCGGGCGGATGCCCTCGGTCGATTAGCGGTCGGCGTGCAACGTTCGGCCTATTGTTTCGGCCCATGCGGCCGAAACTCACCTGTTCCATGCACGGTCCGCCACCCGCCCTGCCGTGTCGCGCTGGGATCTAACCTCGGTCAGATATGTCGCGCGGCGACGCACAGGGCAGGCACCGGCCGCTTTGCCGGTGCGTTCCGACTCCCCTGCGGGGAGCTGGCCGGAACGCACGGTAATGCAGCCGGCAGTGAGGGCATCCGCCCGTTATCCGACGAAGATCACCCGGGAACAGTGGGACCATCAGTTCCACCGCAGGACGACGCATCACGCCTCGACATTTGGGGCTATCGCGCCCGGGATGTGGCCGAGCTGGACCTCGCCACGCGCCTCGTCGGCAACAGACCCTGGGAAGCACCGGTCAGCTACGCCGGGCGCGCTCCTCTCCGAGCGGCAGGTTTTGGAGGCCTGCCGCATGCGCCCCGCTTGCGAGGAGTTGCCTCCCAACCCGGGGCTCGGGTCTTGTATGGCTGCAAGATGCCCTCAACCGCAAACTCCGGCTACTGGGCAAGTACCTAGTGCCCGACAGCCACAGCCGCGCCTACCGTCGTCGTCCCACCCGCGATCACCACTCAAGCCATCACAACATACGCGCCGCTGTTGCCCATCACCGTGCCGCTGGCGACGCCTCCGGTTGCGTTCATGAGCCAGTCGACGACGGTGGAGCCGTTCTGCACGAGCATGTCACTCCGCCCGTCCCCGTTGTAGTCTCCTGTCCCGACCACGTTCCAATCTGCCACGCCGAGGCCGACTGTGTTGCCAGATACGGCTCAAGTGTTCCGCCGACGTCTGAACTGGCGGCACGTCGGCCAAACGCGCCGTCCTCTCACCGTTTTCACCGGTGGCGGTGTAAACGGACCGATGGTCTCTGAGCGTCCGGCGATCAGCGTGACCAACAGCCCGTGAACCGCATCATTCCGCGGGCTGAACCTTGCGATGCGCAAAGATGGTCTCGTTGCCTGGCGCGGGGCGATCGGGCACCAGGAACGAGAGCGCTAACGAACAGGTCGCAATCACCACACCAAGCCAAAAGATCAGCGCCGGATCTTTCATGCCGATCAGGCCGAAGGTGACCGGCAGCACAACGGCTGCGATGTGATTGATGGTGAAGGCGACCGAGGCCGTTGCAGCCATGTCGGCGGGATCACCGATCTTCTGGAAATAGGTCCGTTGTGCGAGCAGCAGGGTCATGAACACGCCGTCCGCAATGAACAGCAAGCCGGCAACGGTTCCGCTCTTGGTCAAAGCGTAGCCCGCAAAGACGACGATCAAAACGGCGTTCTCGATGGCGATGGTGCGGCGCTCTCCGAGCGTCGCGATAAGCGCCCCGAGGCGCGTCGCGCACAGCGTGGTCAGCGCCGCCGTCACCAGCATCAGCAGCGCCATATCCGACAGCGTGTAGCCGAACGATTTGACCAGCAGGAACCCACCGAAGGCGTGGAACAACTGTCGGCGTGCGCCTGAGAAGAATGTGATGACGTAGTACAACCAATAGCGCTGGCGCAGCACGATTTCCTTGCGTTGCACGACGGGGCCTTCGAAGCGGCCGAAGCGGCTCATGGCATAAAGTGTTGCAACGAGACAGAACAGGCCGAGGCCGAGATACATGGCCTTGTAGTTGATCGCGCCGGCCCAGCCGACAAGGGCAAGACCACTGTAGGCGACGAACTGGGCAACAGCGCCGGCCGTCGTGATGCGGGACATCAACCGCGGCGCATCGGCCTTGGGCAGCAATTGCATCTGCAGTGACGAATTCATGGTCTCGAAATAGTGGAAGCCGACCGACATGATGAAGGTGGTCACGAGCACGCCAGTCAGGCTCGGGAAGAATCCGGCCATGGCGATGCCGCCAGCCAGGATCAGCAGCGCGACGTAGGCGAGCGTCTGCTCACGCATCCAGACGATCCACACGATGGCCGTGAAGGCGAGGAAGCCCGGCAACTCGCGCACGCTCTGCATCAGCCCGGTGTCTTTCCAGGCAAAGGCACCGATCTCGACGGTGAAATTATTTATCGAGGCCTGCCAGGCGGCAAAGCCGACCCAGTTGATGAAGGCCATCGTCATCAGGAATTGCAGCGGCGCGCGCACCTCCGGCTTCATATCTGAGAAGTAGCGGTCGGCGAGAGATGTGAAGCTCGGCATGCAGGTCAATCCCCTGAGCCGATCCCCACGGGTCGACTGAGGTCAGAAAACGCAGGCTTCGCCAAAGGCGTCAATGCGAGCAAACGACGAGCGGCATTGCATTGAAAGACGACGGTCCCGACAGTGTCGCCGGGCGCAATCATCCCTCCCGATGCGCCGTCCCTACCTCAGCAAACCTTGCAGCCGCCATTCTTGCGGATTTCCGCCGCAGTCTGCACGATCAATTCGTTGAGGCCCTGGGGGGCGCCACCAACGGAGCGCTCGCCGATGAGGAAATGCGGCGTGCCGTTGATGCCGAGCTTTTC
>JANNXS010000068.1:0-3507 GCA_031409695.1 Hyphomicrobiaceae bacterium | reverse complement strand
GCCGCTCTCTCGCGTCGTTCTAGCCGATCCGTTGGCAGCAGTGGTAGCCACAGGCTCAGATAGCGGCGTGTCGGTAAATGTGAAGTGGGTAAAGGTGAAGTGGGGGAAGGTGAAACGCGAGGCGGCAAAGCGGGCATGGTTGAACTCATCTGAGGACGCGATCGAGGCCACGGGACGCCAGGCAACATTGAAACGACCGAGCCCGCCAAAGCGGTTTTTGGTCAGTCTGAGGTCGAAGGCGGTTGTCAGATCGGGGAGCGGGCGGGCCACAGACCTCGATATGTCGAGGCTGTCCAATACCTCTCGTCGGCGGCCTGATGTGACGCTCCATCGCGTGGCAACGGGTGCCTCGATCGGCTCACCACCCGCGTGCAGTAGAAAGCACGGCGTCTCCCGCGCCTCAGCGCGCAGCGACAACCGCTTGCCGAGACGCAGCATGTCGGACGGCAGCCGCGGCGGCAGGTCCACAAGCACGCCGGCAAGCCCCGTCTCCTCAAGACCCATCTCGGCGGCAGCCAGCACTGCCATCGCGCCTGTCACGGCCACGACGACGAGCCGCGCGGGATCAAGCCCGAGTGCCGCCAAGCCGTGACCATAGGGACGCCCCGCCTCCGACCTCGCCTGCCGGTCTTGTACCCACAGGACAGGCGCGTCGTGAGATCGCTGTAGCGACAGGGTCAACGCCAGGGCGAAGCCTGTCACGGCCGCCTCCTGTCCCGGACGTGCTGGATGCAGGGCATGTAATCGGCGCCGTGCTGCCGCGCCGCCAATGGTGGCGAGCAGGGCCGGCACGGCCTGGGAAAGTGCCGCAGCGCTGGCTGCGGCTGGCGGGCCAACGGGCACAAGGGTCTCCACAGGCAAGAGGGTGCGACAAGTGCCAAAGGATGAGATCCGAGGCACTCTGGAATTGCACGCAGATCTTTTTGTATGCTTTATGTTCTTTTATTGATCTCATGATGTTGTGTCAAGAACAAAGAATGGACATGCCTGCGCAACGCGATCGGAATGCCCTCACTTCCTGTCGACTAAAAATTTGCCAGCAGTTCAAAGCGCTCTCAACGCGATGCCAGCAGCACCAGATCTGAGAGCCTGAGGTGACCGGCCTTGTGCCAAGCGCGCGCCGAGCGGTGACGCTGGACATGAGATCAGTGTAGGGTGAAGGCGAAGCGTCGGTGCCGACGCGCAAAACCAGCAGAGCATCCGATGCCCGCTCCGACAATTCCCGCCCCGACCATGCAAGCCCCGACCATGCAAGCCAAGACGACCAGCAATTTACCCCCTCTGCGCCCAAAAGAGAGTTTTCAGGACCTGATCCTGACCTTGCAGCACTTCTGGGCCGCGCAGGGCTGCGTGATCCTGCAGCCCTACGACATGGAAGTGGGCGCCGGGACATTTCACCCGGCGACGACGCTACGATCGCTAGGGCCGAAAGCCTGGAACGCCGCCTATGTGCAGCCTTCACGCCGGCCAAAGGACGGGCGCTACGGCGAAAATCCCAACCGCATGCAGCATTACTACCAGTTCCAGGTCATCATGAAGCCGTCGCCACCTGATATTCTGGACCTCTATTTGCAAAGCCTCGACGCCATTGGTATCGACACCCGTGTGAACGACATCCGCTTCGTCGAGGACGACTGGGAGAGCCCGACGCTGGGTGCCTGGGGCCTCGGCTGGGAGGTCTGGTGCAACGGCATGGAGGTGACCCAATTCACCTACTTCCAACAGGTTGGTGGCTTCGATTGCCGTCCCGTCTCGGGCGAGATCACCTATGGGCTCGAACGTTTGGCCATGTACGTCCAAGGCGTCGATCGCGTCTGGGACCTGAATTTCAACGGTCGCACAGACGAGCGCCGCCTGACCTACAACGACGTGTTTCAGCAGGCCGAACAGGAATATTCACGCTACAACTTTGAACATGCCAACACGCACATGCTCCTCGGCGCCTTCAAAAATGCCGAGACCGAGTGCCAGGCGCTGCTTGCGGCGGGTGCGGTTGGTTTCGTGCCGTCGTCCGACCGGAGTCCAGGGGGCCAGTCGGACGGCACGGCTCAGAGGCACCTCATGGCACTGCCCGCCTATGACCAGTGCATCAAGGCGAGTCACATCTTCAACCTGCTCGACGCCCGCGGCGTGATCAGCGTCACCGAACGCCAGAGCTATATTTTGCGCGTGCGCGAGCTGGCCAAGGCCTGCTGCGGGGCATGGTTGCAGACGGACGGCGGGGGTGTGGTGTCGGCATGAAAGCGCGAGCCTAGCGCATTTTCAGACGAAGTGGCTTCCCGGTTCGTCGTCGAAAATGCGACCAATCAAAGACATCGATCGCATTTTCAGACGAAGTGGCTTCCCGGTTCATCGTCGAAAATACGACCAATCAAAGACATAGAGCACGCTCCGATTCCGAAGGATCGGAACGTGCTCTATGCCAGGATAGCAAAGTTCGTTGCTTGCACTTCAGTCTAGGGATATGCTGCGGCCTATGCCAAAATGAATAAAGGCCGCGCAGTCATGTCCGCCGTTCGTACCGTCAAGCTTTTCACCAACGGCCGCAGCCAGGCCGTGCGCATTCCGCGCGATTTTGAAATGCCAGGTGACACAGCAATTATGCGCAAAGATGGCGATCGCCTGATCATTGAACCGGCTCCGCCAAAGTCGTTATTGAAATTGCTCGCTGGGTTAAATCCGATCGAGGACGAGTTTGCCGATATCGAAGATAGCATTGCAGAGCCCGTAGACCTGTGAGCTATAAATTCCTTCTCGACACAGATATCATCTCAGATCTTGTCCGAAACCCGCGCGGTCGCATTGCGACGAAAATCTCATCCGAGGGTGAAGCGATGATCGCAACGAGCATCATCGTCGCGGCCGAGTTGCGCTTCGGCGCGGTCAAAAGTGGTTCCAAGAAATTGGTTAACCAACTGGACACGATCCTTGGCGCATTGCCTGTCCTCCCGTTCGAGGCACCGGCAGAGCGCCACTATAGCGAAGTGCGCGCCTCACTCGAGGCGGCCGGGACGCCAATTGGCGCCAACGATCTACTCATCGCGGCACAAGCTCTGGCGCTCGGTCTTATCGTTGTCACGGCAAACACCAACGAGTTCAAACGGGTCAAAGGCCTTCGGCATGTCAATTGGCTGAAATGAGCGATTCGAGTGTTCCGCCCCACCCGGTTCATCTCTTCTCCAGGCCCCAGAAGACGAGAAACGGCGCCAAGGGCTCCGCGAAACTGACCAATCCGCGCCGTGCCGAAACCCCGTACCATTCACCCGCCGGCACGTGCGTTACGATCTTGGTGTTGTGGATTTGCGCTTCAATGGCGAGCGCTTTGCGTTTGGCTGGATCGCCCTCACGGGCGAACCGGTCCCGCAGCGCTTCCATTTCGGCATCGCACGGCCAACCCGGACGCGCCTTATCGCAAGTTGCGGCGAGATAGGGGTTCAGCATGGGGTCGGTGATGTCGAGTTGCTGCCAGCTGGTTGTGAAGGCGCTCCAGCCACCCTCTGAAATGGG
>JANNXS010000067.1:0-4435 GCA_031409695.1 Hyphomicrobiaceae bacterium | reverse complement strand
CTGAGAAGCTCCCCGCGAGGACCGCCGATGAAAAAGTTTCTAACCACCCTAGCGGTCGTTTGCGCCACCTTTGGCGGCATCCAAACCACACACGCCCAATTCGCGCCGTCAGCTGACTTTTTGTGCGGGGCCGAAGCGTCCAAAAAAGGGCTTTACGGCGGACACCCGAATCGGCAGGCGTTCATCAGCACTTGCATCGCGTCGGCAAACGCGCCGAAGCCGCGGCCCCCAACGCCGGCGCCGCCACCAGCACCCTCAGCCAAGCCGACGGCACCCCCTGTAAAACCGTTGCCCCGTCCGCGGGCACCCGTTGAATCTGGCGATCAGCGCCGGGCTAAAATTGCCTTCAATTGTGGAGTTGTGGCGACCAGACAGGGACTCCATGGCTTCCACCCGGGTCGGAAAGCGTTCGTCGCCGACTGCATCCGGAGGGCGCCACCTGTGAAGGACTGAGCGTGCAAGTTTGGAGCGCCGCTGGCTCGACACCATTCGGGGGCCGCGGCCACAATCAGGCGGACCGAAACACGAATGATCCGGCGGCGTATGCCCATTAATTTTACGGCGACAGCATTTGGGTCGTCAACGCGCGTTCTGCTCGCAGGGCAATTTGCAGGGAAAAGACATGCGCGCTCGGCCGCAGCATGGCTTGCTAACCATCTGTAGTTATTTCACGAAAACGCAGATACCTCTCCAGTTTACGCGTTGCGGGCCGGCGGCGGCCGCCGATAGAGTATGTCTTGGCGCAATACCCCCGGGAAATACCATGTCTTTGCGACGCGCGGTTCTAGCCGCAATGTTCGGTTTGCTTGTCGGTGTCAGCAACGTGACGACCGCATCGGCTTTTTGCGCGACGATCCGTGCGACGGCCAGTGGCCCGTCCAACGAAGATGCTTTGCGGAAAGCCAATACCATTGGCTTGGCTGATGTCCGCCAGTTGGCCAAGCAGTACGGCAACAACGTCAAGTATCAGCCGGCTCAGCAAAAATGCATCGGCGCAAATCGTGTGAGTTGTACGATCACCCAGGCCTACTGCGTGTCGATACCCAAGACCGGCCCTGACCTTTGCCCGGGAGACAGCGTCCGCAACAAGCAGGGCAAGTGCGTCAAGGATAGTGATGATCCAGTCGTGGCCAATCCCTGCTCCGCTGGCCGGATCTTCAGCCTGAGCGCGCAGATTTGTCACTGCCCCGACATCCGGCCGGTTTGGACCGGACAGTCGTGCATATCCTCATCGCCGGTCAGCGGACCGACGAACGGTCAGATCATACAACGCTGCAGTTTGCTCGATCAAGAGTGCAAGAAGGGTATCACCGGTTCTTGCCGCGCGTTGAAGTCCTACTGTGACCGCGGCTGAACAGCAGGCTGCGGGCTGTCGCTGCGAGATACGAACCGCCCGCAAGAACTTTGAGCAAGTCGACCGTTGTGCTGGCAAGCACAGCGGCCAGTCTCAGTTGGCTGCAGTGTTTGGTCATCGGCCGCGGCAAGACGCTCGGTCAGGAAACCGGAAAGAAAATACCATGGTCAAGACCATTGCGCTCGCCGCGTTAGCAATCGCCACGCTTGTTGCAGCGACGATCTCCAGTTCGACGGAAGCTTCAGCTCAATACGACCACGGAGGGAAAATTCATCAATGCGTCTATCCAAATTCAAGAGCAATTCATCTCTGCACGATCCAGGAATACCAAAGGCTGCAAAATCAGAAAAAAGTCGATCTTCAAAATCGCCGCCTTCAGCAACAGAAGGAAATGGACGCTGAGGCGCGCGCCTACAAAAAAATGCAGGAAGAACGCAAGCGCAACGCTCCAACGACCGAGCACTGCCTCATGAAAAACGGTACGCTCGTCTGCAAACCTGCCTAGGCAAGCTTGACGAGATTGGGAACAGCCGACGAGACCAGACGGTCAGTGGCACGCGTCGAACAGGCCTAGCCGACTGCTGCCTGAAAGACTTGATGCGCCTAGATCGAGCGATGCAGTGACGTGCGCCTCTACAACGGCCCGCTTCACTCATAACCGTCCGCGATCGAGCGGGCGATGAACGCCTCCATATCCGACCGATCCGTGTTGCCCGCAGGTTGAGCCTTCGACGGCATACGGCGACGGAAATGCAGATACCGCTCGCGCGCCACGACCTGGAGGCGCGTCAGTTCAGCGAGCGGATCCGGGTGATCGTCGACGCGAAGATCGTAGAGCGGATAATCTTCGCCATCGTGGATCAGCAGCGCCGCCGACTGCTTGCCGCGTTTGTCACCACCAGCTGCCTCGCCGGCCTTCATGGCGTTGATCAGGCGGCGGGCAAACGGCGTTGTGAGGGACGCCTCATAGGCGCGCGCGGTCTCAGTGATGACGGCTTCGCCGGCGAGCATGTTGCCGGCAACGGAAAACGTCGGCCGTTGCACGCTGCCACACCAGTCAACGCAGGCCGTGCCAGTGTGCGCTGCAAACCGGCCAGCCGTGTCCATGACATGAAGCTGGCGAGCAGCGCGGCCCGCATCGGCGGCGGTTAAGTCAGCCACCGTCTCGGCCGCTGATTTTCCGCCTGCAATCAAATCGAGACCGTTTGGGCCATAATGCGGATTTATAAATGCTTGCGTCGCGACCGCGCCGACACCCGTGCGGATAAAGGGCACGGATGCCCCAACGGCAAAGAATTTAGTTGCAACAATGATGCCGATGCGGCCGGTGGCCTCATCACGCGCGATCATGGACCAGGTCATTGCATTCCTCTCACCGCAGCTCGGCGCGAAACCAGGCGCACAACACAGGCGAAATGCCGGCCCAGGCGAGCCAGGCGCCGCCATGATGCACGACAATCGGTTCGCCGCCATAGAGCCCCGGCCAGAGCACAAGTGCAAGCGCGTGGCAGCCGATGACAACGATGGCCAGACAAGCGGCGGCCGGTAGCCGCTTGTCCCGTTCGATGCCAAGCATCGCGCCAAGCAGCATGAGAAGGAGTTCAGCGGCCGGAATCGTGACGAGCAAGGCCAGAAGCGTGCGCCAGCGGCTCTCAAACAGCCCCGGTAGGACACGCACCAGGAGTGCGCCGATCACCCACAACCCAATGCCAGCGAGTACAAGCGGCAACGCATGTTCGCCAAGGCGTCCGGCGCGGTTCATGGGTGTTGGCGGCATCAGGCAGTGCTCCGCGGTTTCGACGGGATTTGGCCGTTGTATCGGCCAGATCCTCTGCTTTGTCAGGAGCAACAGTGGGGGGCAATGAGGGTGGCCTCATGTTTCTGGTTAAGTGATTGCTAACCAATCCTGCTGATGACTGTCCGTGCTGCCTGCGAGCGTGGACATCTCGGTCGGCTATATGTGTATCGCGTTGGAGCGTTTGATGATCCAGCTTAACCGGTGGCGTGGCAGTCAGCCCCTACGGACGGCGTGCGCTGCAGCCCTCAGCCTTTCAGCCTCGGCCGGCTTGGCCCAGGCCCAATACAACCAGGCCCAATACAACCAGGCCCAATACACCCAGCCGACCTGCAACTGCGGCCCAAGCGCATTGCCGGCTTACATTCCGGCGCCTCAACCGGCACGACGCCCCCTTGATAATTCCCCGCGTGGCAACTCCGGTGTGACCGTACGTGACGGCGCGATCTATCGCCCCGTGCGCACGGACCTTGGCGCAAGCGCATCCCAAACCTACGTCGGTCCGGCTCTCTGGAGCGGGTTTTACGCCGGTGTGCAGGGCGGCTACAGCGCAGGGACCGGTCATATCAACGACCCCGGCCTTGGGGATATTGCCAGCCGCGGTTGGTTTGGCGGCGCGCATTTGGGCTACCTCGCGCAGCGTGGTTCGGTCGTGTTTGGCATTGAGGGTGATTTTAACTCGGGGCCCGCTTCCGGGGCTCGCAGCTTTGCCGCGGGCGTCGAGACGATGTCGGATCGCAATTGGACGTCAAGCGTGCGTGGCCGCCTCGGCTATGCCGTCGGCAATGCATTTGTCTACGGCGCCGCTGGTGCAGCGTTTGCCGAGCATGAGTTGACGGCCGTCAATGGTGGCCTGACATCCACGGGCAAGACCGTGTTTCCTGGCTTTGTGGTCGGTGGCGGCGTTGATTGGAAGGTGACGAACAATGTCAGCCTTCGGGGCGAGGTGTTGCAATACCGGTTCGGCACACGCCACATTGACGTCGGCGGCGTCAGCGTGCCGACCAAGTTGGACGAAACCGTGGTGCGCGCTGGCGTTTCCTATCACTTCAACTGACCCTCCATCGGCGCGCGTGAACGCCATGCCCAGAGATACACCCGGAGATACGCGTAGACGCACTCCGGGCCATATCGTACGCGCGAGGGGTCCTACGCCACCGGTCAATTCTTTTGACCGGTGGTATCCGCGCGCGGGGTTGGTGGGGCGGCTGCGCGCAAGTAAGGAACGCTCATACCGGCGGTCAATTCTTTTGACCGGTGGTATCCGCGCGCGGGGTTGGTGGGGC
>JANNXS010000066.1:0-10344 GCA_031409695.1 Hyphomicrobiaceae bacterium | reverse complement strand
CAACCCGGGCGCGCCTTGTCACAAGTTGCGGCGAGATAGGGGCTTAGCATGGGGTCGGTGATATCGAGTTGCTGCCAGCTGGTTGTGAAGGCGCTCCAGCCGCCCTCTGAAATGGGTCCACGCTTGGCGCCAACCCGCGTTGCCATGGTCTGCCAGTCGGAGACTTGAAGTTCAACTTTGAAACCGGCCTTTTCGAGCTGTGCCTTCATGACCGCGCCAAGGTTCTTGAGCACGGGTAAATCCGTCGGCTCCAGCAACACGACCGTGGCGCCGTCGTAGCCGGCGGCTTTGACAAGTGCCGCCGCCTTGGCCGTATTGCCCTCCATCAGGCCATCCATGCCGGCTGAGCTTTCGTAGGGGCCACCGCACGTAAACAGCGCCTTGCAGGTGCGGAAGTAGTCTTTGTTGCCGATCGTCGCGTCCAGCATATCGATCTGGTTCAACGCCAACATGGCAGCCCGCCGCAACTCGACTTTGTTGAAGGGCGGATGCGACCAGTTCATGCGAAACTGGTATTGATTGACCACGGGCTGACGGGCGATTTTGATGCTTGCGTCCTTGGCCAAAACCGGCAGCAGGTCGTGTGAGACGTTCTCGATCAGATCGATCTCGCCATTGATCAGTGCGTTCACCGATGTTTGCGGGTCAGGCATGTAGAGCCATTCGACCCGATCGACTTTTACAACCTTGCCACCGGCGAGCCACGCGGCGGGTTCCGACCTCGGCTTATAGTTGGGGTTCTTCACATAGACGACCTTGTCGCCTGGTTTCCACTCGTCGCGTTTGAAGATGAACGGGCCGGAGCCGATCACCTCGTCGGCCTGTTTGAAGGGGTCCGTTTCAGCGACGCGCTTTGGCATCATGAAGGGCACGACGACGCTCGGCTTTGCGATGCTTTCGATGACGGCGCCGAAGGGTTCCTTGAGTACAATCGCGAAAGTGTTGACGTCGATGACCTTCCATTCGGCGGTCGACTGAGCCAGCTTCTGGCCCATGCTGTCGCGCACAGCCCATCGTTTCAGCGAGGCGACGCAATCCTCAGCCGTAACGGGTGTGCCATCATGCCAGGCGAGGCCAGCGCGCAACTTGATCGTATAGGTGAGCCCATCGGGCGAGACCGTGTGGCCTTCGGCCATTTGTGGTCTGGGGGTGAAAGTATCGTCGATGGCGAACAGGGTGTCATAGACCATGTAGCCATGCTGGCGCACGATATAGGCGCCCGACCAAATGGGATCGAGGATCTTCAAATCCGAGTGCATCACCACTTTAAGGGTCTGGGCCCGCGCGGGCTTTGCTGTGGCGACCGCACCGAGAGCGATGGCACCTGAGATGCCAGAAAGGACAAGTTTCAAATAACGTCCCATGACGGTTTCTCCCGGCGCTGACAGGTACGTATAAGCACAGACAGCCAGCCCGTGGCTATTGCTCGAAACCCGCTTCCACTGTCGATGACGGGCGATTGGGACATTGGCGATCAGGCCGTTGCGCTTACAATCATGCCGTGGCGGTTGACTGAGCGCGCCGATTGACGTTCACGTGCGCATCCAGAAGCGGCGGAACATATCTATGTCCTACGACGTGCTCATCATCGGCGCTGGCCCCGGCGGCTACGTGACCGCCATTCGCGCGGCACAACTCGGTTTCAAGACGGCCATTGTCGAGCGAGAGCACCTCGGCGGCATTTGCCTCAACTGGGGTTGCATCCCGACCAAGGCACTGTTGCGGTCGGCTGAAATGCTGCACTTTGCGCAACATGCCAAAGATTATGGCTTGGTTTTAAACGGTACGATGAACGTCGACACGGCGGCGGTCGTTGCGCGTTCACGGGGCATTTCAAAGCGCCTCAACGACGGCGTCGGCTTCCTGCTCAAGAAGAACAAGGTCGACGTCATCTGGGGCGAGGCGCTGATCGACAAGGCGGGCCAAGTGACCGTTTCGGCAACGCAAAAACCGCCAGCGCAACCGGCGCACCCCGTGCCAAAGGGCACGCTTGGTCCGGGGACGTATCAAGCCAAACACATCATCGTTGCCACCGGCGCTCGGCCACGCACGCTACCGGGCCTTGAAGCCGATGGCCGCCTCGTGTGGACCTATTTCGAGGCTATGGTGCCAAAGGACATCCCGAAGTCCCTGCTGGTGGTCGGCTCTGGCGCGATTGGTATGGAGTTTGCCAGTTTCTTCCACGCCATGGGCGCCGGCGTCACAGTGGTCGAACTGATGGAGCAGATCCTGCCGGTCGAAGACCACGAGATCGCGGCGCACGCCCACAAGCGGTTTGAAAAATCGGGCATGAAATTGCTCACCGGTTCAAAGGTCGTGGCCCTTGAACGCAAGGCCAACAGCGTGGTCGCGACCATTGAAAGCGCAGACGGACGCCGCAGCGTGGCCGAGTTCGACCGCGCGATTTCAGCTGTCGGCGTGATCGGCAATATCGAAGGCCTCGGGCTCGAAAAGCTCGGCGTCAGGACCGACCGCGGTTGCGTGGTCACCGACGGCCTCGGGCGCACGAACGTGACCGGCATCTACGCCATTGGCGACGTTGCGGGGCCTCCCATGCTCGCACACAAAGCCGAGCATGAGGGCGTCCTGTGCGTCGAGACCATCAAAGGCCTGCACACGCACGCCATGGACAAGCTTAAAATTCCGGGCTGCACCTACTGCCACCCGCAGATCGCATCAGTCGGTTTGACCGAGAAAAAGGCAAAGGAACTTGGCCGCGAGATCAAGGTTGGCCGCTTCCCGTTCCAGGGTAACGGCAAGGCCATTGCGCTCGGCGAACCCGAGGGGTTGGTCAAGGTCATCTTCGACGCCAAGACCGGCCAACTGATCGGCGCGCACATGGTTGGCGCCGAAGTGACCGAACTGATCCAGGGCTATGTGGTCGCCATGCAACTGGAGACGACGGAAGAGGACCTCATGCACACGGTGTTCCCGCACCCGACGCTGTCAGAGATGATGCACGAGAGCGTGCTCGATGCCTATGGGCGCGTGATCCATATGTGACGGGTGCGCACATTCAGTACTGCGCGCACGCATACCAGCCGAACAGCCGCTGGCGGCACTCAATGGAAAAGCTTGTCGAGGTAGTCCGGCAGGTTCGTGAAACCAAAGGCCGTGTCGAGAAGCCAAAACAGGCCGAGCCCGAAGCCAACAACCGTGCAGACCATAACGGTGGCTGCAAGGCAGATAATCCCGACTTCAAAGGCGACTTTGCCAAACGAGCGTTTCAGCCCTTCGTCCTGCAACCGCTTGACCGATCTGAGTTCGCGGCCGGCCAGCAGGGCGACAAAAAACCGGCGACCAAACAGCGACGTCGATACGCGATAGCCGATAGCGGGCTCCGTGCTGCGCAAGCTGAGCCGGTGTTCGAGCCAGGCAATTTGTTCGGGTTCGAGGCGCGCGCGGATGTCGTCTCGCATGCCCAATTTAGGATCAAACAGTCTTGAATCTGTTGGGCGCGGATCACCAGCTGCCTGGACGGTGGCCACTACCATTTGTGCGCGCTCCTCAAATCTGACGAAGAGATTAGGCGCTGACAGCTCAAATTGCGTTAAATTCGCAAGAAACGGCCGACCTTCTTTTCCAACAGCGCAATCAGCTCTGGTTGCATGAGCGTGTAGACATCGGGGACATCGAGGCAGACCACCCGTTTCGACCGCAGATGCTTGCTGAAGCGGGCTTTAAGGCGGCGCAGGTGCACCGCCTCCATGACAAAAATGATGTCGGCCCACTCAAGTTGATCGGCATCGAGCATGCGGTCGGCGTCGGCTGCAAGGCCAGCTGAGTCCGTCTCGACGCCGGTCCATGACGCGAACACCTGCTCGGCCGTCGGACTTCGCAGCCGATTGCGCGAGCAGATGAACAGTGCCTTGATCAAGCGCCGCCAGTGCCGGCGTCGCCGTCACCCTTCGGTGCGTCTGGACGCTTAAAGTCTGGGCGGGGACCACGGGGACGCGGGCGATCACCGCCGCGAGTATCAGCGCGCGGCGCACCAGCGTCGCGGTTCACCCACGGCTTGCGCTCACCGCCGCCATCGCGCTTCTGAAACGGCCTGTCGCCACCTGGCCTGTCGCCACCTGGACGATCCCCACCTGTCCGCGGGGGGCCGCGACGCTCGTCGGCTGAACGCGGGGCACCGCGAGGCGCGCTGCTGTCGCGGTTGACCCACGGCTTGCGCTCACCATCGGCGCGAGGGCCAGCTGGACGCGATCCAGGGCCGCGACGGTCATCACCGGTGCGCGGCGCACGGGGTGCCGCACTGTCGCGGTTCACCCATGGTTTCCGCTCGCCGTCGGCCCGTGGACCATGTGCAAGTGGGCCAGCTGCACGCGAACCTGGACCGCGTCGATCGTCGCCGGAGCGCGGGGCACGAGGCGCCGCACTGTCGCGGTTGACCCAGGGTTTACGCTCGCCGCCACCGGCAGCACCGCGATTTTCCCAAGGTTTGCCACCACCTTCGCGCGCGGCACCACGGGGAGCACGATCACCACCACGATCCGCGCCGCGGTTCACCCAGGGCTTGCGTTCACCGCGGTCTGCCCCACGGTCTGTCCCGCGGTCGTTGCTGCGATCATCACGACGCTCGGGACGCGGCGTGTCACGACGCGAATTCACATCCAACGGATCAAACGCGGCTTTTGGTGCAGCTGGTGCACTCGTGTCGGCCGTGAAATCTGTGCGTGGCGGACGTGCGTCGCGGCTCTGGAACGGTTTGCGGTCGCCACGATCACCACCGAATGCGGGACGATCCCCGCGCGGGGCGCCAAAACTCGGACGATCGCCACGCGGACGATCGGGACGATCTCCACGAGGGGCTCCACCCGGGCCACCACGAGTTGCACCCCTGGGCGCACCCCGTGACGCACCAAAGCTCGGACGATCACCGCGCGGTGCATCACGCCCGCCACCGGCATCCGGGCGCTTTTCAAATGGGCGATTGTTGCGACGCGCGCTGTCGATCTTGCGTGCACCACGCTCGAAGCTTGGTTTGTCTTCGTCTTCATCCTTGCGGGCGGGTGGCTCGGGCATTTTGAGGAACTTCTCGATGCCAGCGACTTGACCTGCATCCTGCAGCTTCTTCTTGGTCAGCCGTTCGATATCGCGCAGGTAGGACCGCTCATCCGGTGAGCAGAGCGCGATGGCAACCCCGTTGGCGCCAGCACGCGCTGTGCGGCCGATGCGATGTACGTAGCTTTCCGGCACATTCGGCAGTTCGTAGTTGATGACATGGGAGATGTCGTCGATGTCGATACCACGGGCTGCGATATCGGTTGCAACCAGCACCCGCGCTTCACCAGCTTTGAACGCATCAAGAGCGGCCTGACGGGCATTCTGGCTCTTGTTGCCGTGGATGGCATGCGCGCCGATCTGGGCGGCTTCGAGCGTGCGAGCGACGCGGTTGGCGCCACGTTTGGTGCGCGTAAAGACGATGACTCGGTTGAGGGCCGTGTCCTGCAACAGCGCGACCAGGGCTGCGCGTTTTTCCTTGTCGCCAACGAAGTGCACGCGCTGCTCGATGCGGTCGACAGTCTTGCCGGCACGCTCAATTTCAACACGCGCCGGACTGCGCAGCAGATCGGCCGCGAGCGAGGCGATGTCATCTGGCATGGTTGCCGAGAACAACAACGACTGGCGCTGCTTTGGCAACAGGCGCACGACACGGCGCACGTCATGGATAAAGCCCATGTCGAGCATCCGATCGGCTTCGTCGAGCACGAAGTGCGTCACGTGCTCAAGGCTGATGTGCTTGGTGCTGATCAGATCAAGCAGGCGGCCGGGCGTTGCGACGACGATGTCAACACCGCGGTCCATGGCTTTCATTTGTGGGCGCGATCCAACACCGCCAAAGACGACGGTGTGTGTGATGGTCAGATGGCGGCCGTAGGTGTCGAGGCTTTCGCCGATCTGGATCGCAAGCTCGCGGGTCGGAGCGAGGATCAAAGCACGCGGTGTGCGTGGCTGAGTCTTGCGGTCCTGAATTTTAAGCATTTGCAGGATCGGCAGCGCGAATGCCGCCGTCTTGCCGGTGCCGGTTTCAGCCAGGCCGAGCAGGTCACGCCCAGTCAACAGCGGCGGGATCGCTTTAGCCTGGATCGGCGTTGGCTTGGTGTAGCCTTCTTCGTCAAGGGCCTTCAGCAGACCAGATGTGAGGCCGAGGGCCGCAAAATCCGGATTGGCGGCCTTGTTGGCTTCAACGGCCGCGACGGCTGTCGCGGGTGCTGCTAGTGTGGTCGATACGGCTAGCGCGGTATCAGCCACCAGATCAAGAGCCATAGCAGTGTCAGGGATAGAATTGGTCATAGGGTCTCCGCGCCGGCACGGGTGAACACTCGGTGGCTTCCCACACGGTTCCCGGACGTCCGGTCGCTCAATCTGTCCGGCGCGCGGCCAAAGACAGCATACTGTTTCAAAAATCCGATGCCCGTAGAGAAGACGCTGTTTGTCCGATGACAGGAGAGCTCACGCGACTTTCAACAGAAAATCTGGAATTCCACAGCGGACGGGTAAGCGCGATCGCGCGCTCAAGGGCTGGATGACGATCAAGCGTATGGCCGAGTTCGCCGGTCGCGTCAACTGATTTCGCAAATGCGAGATAGCGTCGAAGGCTGACTGGACCATACTGGACGCGTCGATCACAATTTGTGTGCGTTCGGGAATACCGTGTTTCCGATATTAGACATGGTGTCGCAAGTGTGTCATATTTTTAGTCCCGTCAACTCAAGCGCGGAGACACTGATGTCACTGATGACGCATCTCGTAGAATTGTCCGAGAAACACCGCCAACTGGAGCGTTTGATCTCCGACGAACAGGCGAAGGCGGCGGCGGACGAGGTGAAGATCAGAAAGTGGAAACACGAGAAGTTACGACTGAAGGATGCGATGACGCGACTTCGAACCGAAACGCGGCACTGAAACGGCCGCACAGGCAAACTTTTCCGATGTGAAAGCGACGGCCGGGGCGGGACCAGCAGGTGCCCGCCTTTTCTATCGCACGCGCGGGCTTACCTTTTCTCTTCGATCTAAAATCCCGATAGGGTTGCTATAAAAAACCTCTCCCAGCCGATTGGCGGGGAGAGGTTCTGTGGTGCCGTTAACTTGGCTGCGAGCGGGTGTAGCGAAACTTAGCGTGCGGCGGACTTCTCGAATTGGCGGAGCACCTGATTGCCGCGCGTGACGGCGTCGTCTAGCGCCTGTTTGGCAGTCTTTTTGCCATCCAGGGCGGATTCGATTTCTTCCGCCCACATATCGCGCATCTGCACCATGTTGCCGAGGCGCAGGCCGCGTGAATTCTCGGTCGGCGCTTTGTTGGTCAACTGCAGCAGTGGTGTTTCGAGGTGTGGCTTCTCTTTGTAAAAGCCCGACGCCTTGACCTTCTCATAAGCGGCCTTGGTGATCGGCAAATAGCCAGAAACCGTGTGCAAGGTCACCTGACGGTCCGTGTCAGATAAGAACGTAAAGAACTTCGCGATACCCTTGTATTCCTCGGGCTTCTTGCCGGCCATCACCCACAACGAGGCGCCGCCAATGATGGAGTTCTGCGGCGCGCCAGCCACATCTGGATAATAGGGCATCGGCGCATTGCCCCAGTTAAACTTGGCGTTGGCCGAAACGTTGGCAAAGAACGCCGACGAGGTCAGCATGATCGGGCATTCGCCGGACGGAAAGCGACCTTCGCCAGTGTTTGTGCGTCCGGAGTAGCTGAAGGTTTTGTCCTTCTGCAACTCAACCAAGGTGTTCAAATGACGGACGTGGAAGTCTGTATTAAACTTCAGCTCGGTGTCGAAGCCGTCCATGCCATTGGCTTTGGTGGCGAGCGGCAGGTTGTGCCAAGCCGAGAGCTGCTCGATATTCAGCCAGGTGGTCCAGGCGGTCGAGAAGCCACACTTCTCAAACCCGTTGGCGCGCAGCTTCTTGGCTGTCTCAAACAGTTCAGGCCAGGTTTTCGGTGGCGCCGTCATGCCGATTTTGGCCAACGCGTCCTTGTTGTACCACATGACGGCCGACGATGAGTTGAACGGGAAGGACAGCATCTCGCCTTTCGTCGTCGAATAATAGCCGGTAATGGTTGGCAGGTAGGTGCTCGGATCGAAGGTCTCGCCAGCCTCTTTCATCAAAATCTGCACGGGTTTGATGGCACCACCTGCCGACATCATGGTCGCCGTGCCAACTTCAAACACCTGCATAATGTGCGGCGCGTTGCCAGCCCGGAAGGCCGCGATGCCAGCGCTCATCGTCTCGGGATAGGAACCCTTGAAGGCGGGCACAACTTTGTATTCGGGATTGGCTGCGTTGAAGTCTGTGGCAAGCTTGACGATGACGTCGTTGTTGCCGCCGGTCATGGCATGCCACCACTGGATCTCGACCTGGGCTAGCGCGCTGGTCGAGCAGAATGCGAGAGCCGCGGCGGTAAGTAGGCCGAACTTGGACGTCGCTTGCATAAAATTCCTCCGATTTTCGCCATGTGGCGCCCGGCTACCGGCGCCTTGTGACACCCTCATGTCGGCTGGAGTGCTTGCTCAAAGCCTATCGCGCCTGTGGGATGAGCGAAAGCCCTTCCCGGCCCCACATTTTGGGCCCCATTCCCTCGCGCTGTATGCGCCCGTTACGTTTGCCGCATCAAAAGCGCTTCTTATACTTCGACACGAAGGGGCCAAGTATATCCGAGTAATCGTCCGTCCAAGCCCGTAAGGCACTTGCTTCGAGTTCGGCGGGTGTCCCGGTGCTACGGTAGTTGTCCAGTCGCTCTTTGCTGCGTGCAAAGAGCGCGACCGTCGATGTGGATTGGGCATAACTGGTCGTGTCGGCGGTGTCGTCCGAGATGATCAGCCCCTGTAGGCCCGGCACAGTCGGTGCCGTTGCCGAGAGAACCGCGTCGAGATCGAGATACCGATTGGAGATGTGCAGCAAAACCACGCCGTCGGGCTTCAGTTTGGCCAAGTACATTTTGAGTGCCTCAGCCGTCATCAGATGTACCGGCACGGCGTCTGAGGAGAAAGCGTCGACAATGATCAGGTCGTACGTGCTGTCCGCCTGCTTGTTCATCGTCAAGCGCGCATCGCCAATAACGATATCGGCGTTCGGCTGGCAGTTCTCCATGTAAGTGAACATGTCAGATTTGGTCGCGATGTCGATCATGACGGGATCGATCTCAAAGAACGTCCACTTCTCGCCCTCCTTCGCATGACAGGCGAGTGAGCCGGAGCCGAGGCCAATGACGCCGACGCGTGGCTTGCGCCCGTCGGCTGTGACCAATTCGCGTGTCACGTCGACCGTCTTACCCATGGGACTGTCAGGGTGATAATAGGTCGACGGCGTGATATCGGCGATGCTGTCGCCCTTCTCATCGCGCACGCGCTGGGCTCCGTGCAGCGTGGTCCCATGTACCAGTGTGTTCCACTGCCCATCAAGCGACGTCTGCAGTTGCACGCGATAGATGCCGAAATAGCTGCGCTGGGCATTGCCGCGATTGACGCTGCTCTCGAGTTTCAAAATGGCAAACACCATGCCGCAGGCGATCAAGAACTGGCCGAGCGGATGGCGTGGTACCGCGAGCAGCAGCAAGCCGAGCAGTCCAACGATCAGCCCAGCTGCGCCGAGCGAAAAAAGCCAGTTTAGGCCACGCCCCAATTGCGTGAGTGGCCAGATGAACCAGAGCGCGGCCTTCGACGTCACGGTTTCGGTGCTTGGCAGGTATGAGCCCGGGTTCGACACATGGTCGATCAGCCACGGGCTCCAAACGACGATCAGCGCCGAGATGGCAAATAAAATCCAGAGCACGAGCCCAGTCTCGCCCAACTTGCGGCCATCGAACGGCACGACCCCGTCAAGCTTCAGGGCGCCCGGCCGACACGCCATCGAGAGGGCCAATAGGATCGGGTATTCCCAGACTTCGCTGAACAGCCGTGGCGCAAGCAGCGCTGCCGCGAGGCCACCGAGCGCACCACCGAGCGACATCCACAAATAGAATTCGGTCAGATATCGAGGCGCTGGACGGGCCTCATAGAGTGTCCGGTGGGCAACCATCGCGGACGTAAAGAAAACAAGCACACCGACGGGCGCCGTGACGAACCAGCCTTCGTTGCGTGTCGGCGCGATGGTTAGCAAAGCGGCCACCACGGCTGCGACGTGCACACCCAGCAGCCATTGCTTCGGTGTCACTGGCAGCAGGGTGTAGGCGATCGCAAACAGTATTGTCCCGACCGCGGCCGCACCGAGCGCCGTGTTCATGTCGAACGTGATGCCGAGCCAGCCCGAGAAAACGTAGCATAAGGCCGCGGCAAGGCCGCCAACCAGCACGGCGAGAGGTGGGAATGCGAGCATGTTGTCGCGAAACACCAACACGGC
>JANNXS010000065.1:0-4736 GCA_031409695.1 Hyphomicrobiaceae bacterium | reverse complement strand
TCGTCGGCCCAGCTCTCCTGCACCTTCACATGCAGGAACAGATGCACCTCGCGTTCTGTGATGTCGCACAGTTCCTTGCGGGCTGACATGGACAGTTGTTTGACCGTGGCGCCGCCGTCGCCAAGCACGATCGCGCGCTGGCTTTCGCGCGCAACGAAGATCGTCTGTTCGATGCGAATCCCCTTCTTGCCCATGTCCTTCCAGGCCGTCGTTTCGACTGTGGCGGCGTAGGGCAATTCCTGGTGCAGACGATTGAACACCTTCTCGCGCGTGATCTCAGCGGCCAGCATCCGCATTGGCAAATCCGAGACGTCCTCCGGTGGATAGTGCCAGTCGCCCGCTGGGACCTGGTGGCCAAGATATTGCTTGAGGTCGTTGACGCCTGTCCCGTCGAGCGCCGAGATCATGAAGGTTTTGTCGAAGGCATAGATCTTGTTGAAGCCTGTCGCCAGCGAGAACAGCTTGTCCTTTTTGATGGCATCAACCTTGTTAAGCGCCAACACGGCCTTGGCTTTGGTCTCGGCCAGTTTCTCAACCATCGCCTTGGTGGCGGCATCGATGTCCTTAACGGCGTCGAACAGGAAAACGACGATATCAGCGTCCTTGGCACCGCCCCAGGCGGCATGGACCATCGCCCGGTCGAGACGGCGGCGCGGTTTGAAGATGCCGGGCGTGTCGATGAACACCAGTTGGCTATCACCGACCATGGCAAGACCGCGGATCGGCATCCGCGTCGTCTGCACTTTGTGGCTGACGATGGTCACTTTGGTGCCAACGATGGTGTTCACAAGCGTCGATTTGCCAGCGTTCGGCGCACCGATGATGGCGACGAACCCGCAGCGTGGGTTGTCGGGCTGAACAATAGCCGGTGCCGGTGCCAGTGCCAGGACCAGTGCCGGAGCTGGTGCAGCCGGCATCGGTGGCGACACGGCAGCAGTCGCCGATGGCTTTTCCAACGACGCCACATTTGTTGGCTCAACGGGATCTGTCATTGGCTCTTTGCCGCCATTTTTTCACGCTTCCACACACCCGAACGCAACAGCAGCGCGGTCGCGGCCTCCTGCTCGGCCGCGCGCTTGTTAGCACCCGACCCCGTCGCACCACGCTTGTGGTCGATCCGCACTTCCGCAGTAAATACCGGCGCATGGTCCGGCCCCTCGCGTTTAATTTCGCGATACACCGGCACCGGCAGGCCCTGTGCCTGGGCCCACTCCTGCAAGGTCGACTTCGCGTCGGCGGGTTCGCTTGGCAAGCTGTTCAGCAGCGGTGCCCAGTGCTGGCGCACAACCTTGCGCGCCGTATCGAACCCGGCTTCCATGAAGATCGCGGCCAACATCGCCTCGCAGGCGTCCGCGAGGATGTTCTCCTTGTCGCGGCCCCCGCTCTCAGCCTCGCTCTCAGACAGCACAAGGTGAGAGCCGATCGACCACCCGCGCGCCACCACGGCGCAGGTTTCCCCGCGCACCAGATAGTTGAAACGTCGCGCCAGATCGCCCTCATTGGCGCTCGGGAGCGTCTCGGTCAGCAACTCGGCGATCACGAGACCAAGCACACGATCGCCGAGAAACTCAAGCCGTTGATTATCGCTGGTGATATTGCGTGCGGCTGTCCGTCCGTTGGACCGCACACTTGAGTGGGTCAGCGCCCTTTCGAACAAGGCGCGGTCCTTAAATCGGTACCCCAACGTGACTTCCAAGGGCGACGGTTGTGGTTTGCGAGGGGCTGCCACGGCGCGGTCCTAACGCACAAGCTTGAGGAAGCGGCTGAACCGAATACCGGTCGACAAGGAACACGCGACCGAGATCACCTTCTGCACGACGACATTGCGCTCGGAATCATAAAAGCAACTGGTGTCGGTCGAGAAGAAAATGATGTCCGCACGGCCAACGAGCCGGTCATAGGGGACAAAACCAACAGAGAAGCGGCTGTCGAGCGAGTTGTCGCGGTTGTCGCCCATCATAAAGAAGTGCCCGGCCGGGACTTTGAACGGTCCAGCGTTGTCCGGCGGCGAGGACGGGCTGCGTTTGCTCTGCAGAACGGTGTAGGTGCGCCCCACATCGGGCATTGTCTCTTCGAAGGCGTCGCGCACTGTTGTGCGACCATCCTCATCGACATCGTTGAACGTGCCGATGGATTTACGCGGCAACTCCTTGCCGTTGATATAAACGACGCTGTTGCGCACGACGACTTCGTCGCCGGGCATGCCAACCAATCGTTTAATATAATCAACCAGTTCACCGCGCTGGCTAACCTTAAACACGATCACATCGCCGCGTTTCGGTTCGGAGGCAAACACACGGCCTGAAAACGGCGGCAGGCCCAACAAGAACGAATGGCGGCTATAGCCGTAAGACAACTTAGACACGAACAGATAATCGCCGACCAACAGGGTCTGCTTCATGGAGCCTGAGGGAATGTTGAAGGGCTGATAGAGGAACAGCCGGATAAACATCGCAATCAGCAACGCATGGAAGACAATCTTGGCGGTTTCCCACCAGGAGGCTTCGTCCTCGACTTTGCCCGTTACTTTGGGTGTCTTGGATTTATCCGTGGTGTCCGTCAGTTTCACGCAGCGTCCTTCCCGGAGGATTCGTCGCGCGTTCGATCGCATGACGAGACTGCGCTATAGCCCGTCTCTATTGTGGCGGCAATCAAGGCCTTGGGCGTGGATAACGGAACCTGAGGTACTGCCCGAATGAAGCGGGCCGGAACGCAGCGGGCCGGGACAACACTTTCCCGAATGAAAAGCGACCGGTCTCACGACGGAAACACAACCGAGCGCGCGTTCACAGCTCAACAGCGCGCCAATCCCGAGCGCCGCATCTTTCGGATCCTGACCATGATCGTTGCACGCCTTATCACCCTCGCGGCTGCCTTGAGCGCACTCGCGACGGCGGCCATAGCCCAGCCAAAAGCACCCCCCGCCGCCGAGCCTGCCACCCGCGGCATGGCCGCGTGCCGCACGGATATGGCAACTTTCTGTGTCGGTATGGAAGCTGGCGGCGGCAGGCGTATCGCCTGTTTGGCCGCCAACAAAGACAAGTTATCGGCTGAATGCTCGGCCGTCCTCCAGCAGCGAGCGGCACGGATCTCAAACGGGTCAACCGCAGGACCAACTCCAAAGGCTCAGCCAACCGCCGTCCCAAATGCGTCGGCCCTTTCCAGTGCGCCAGGATCTCAGGTGTCTGTATCCCCGGCGCCAGGATCTCAGGTGTCTGGATCCCCGGCGCCAGGATCCCCGGCGTCTGGGTCCCCGGCGTCTGCCGCATCGACCGATCAACCGCCAGCATCGAACGGTGCAGCACAAACCCCACTCAAACGCGGTGGCGGACGGTTGGCCGCTTGCCGCGCTGATCTGCGGTCCCTGTGCGCCAGCGTTGTAACCGGCGGCGGCGCCAAAATCCGTTGCCTTACGGAGAACCAGGCCAAGGTCAGCCCCGCATGCGCCGAAACGATAGCTGAACTTAAATCCGCCAAGCAACGCCCCCGCAACTAACGGCGTTGACGCAGCAAAGGGCCACCGTGACTGATCCGTAACGTGCGTAGACCCGTTATTGAAGGTGCGGGTATGGCCGAATGCCACCAGGCCAATGGCCCACAGGCGCAAGCGGCTAGTGCAAGTTGAGGCGCGATTATTGATATTGATCGGCCAAAAACCAAGCCTCGCCTAAAGGCGGACTTGGTTTTTGGCCGTTTATCGTAATGGGAAGATCGAATGCAAAAGATGATCGCGCACGCATGGGCCTTCGTTTTTAATCACGAAGTAAGCCCGCTTCGGCACATCCCCGATGTCGCGACGCGACATATGATCCTGCAGATATTAGGCTGGATGTGGGCGGTCGCATTCTCGGTTGCTATCGGAAGCTATACTTTCCTGACGGCCAGCCTGATTGGTCATAGCGTCTTGATCGCAGCGGCAGCGATCACGGCCGCAACCTACACGGTGGCCGCAGCGCGGCCTGGAGTGTTCACATTTGGCTCGGGGCGCCGCAAAGACGGGGAGCACGAATAATTCACGGCACTTTTAGTTCCGACACTTTCGCCCGTCAGATCGAACAACGCCGCCATTCCGAGACATCTCACACGCCAAGCCGTGCCTGTAAGCCCGACAGTACGGCAACCATATCGCAGCCGGCATGGATCGCGTCGTCGACGCCTGCGGACCTTAGGTCAGCCATGGCCGCATCCGTCTGCCGCCCGGCGACGAATACAGCCGACGCACCTGCAGTTTTTAGCATACTCGCTGTTGCCTCGCCGAGTTCCACATACACACCGTCGGATGAGGTGAGGCACGCCAGATCGCAACCGCTCGAGGCAAAGGCCTTGCCTGCATCCGCTGAGGTCAGCAGTGGCCGATCACCAACCGCTTCAATCCCTCCAGCGGCGAGAAAATTGCGCATCCACTGGGCGCGTGGACCGTGTTCCGAAGGCTCCCCAAGGGTCGCAAGGAAAAGCCGCATCGGCCGTCCTGCAGCTTGAGCCGCATCGGCTGCGTCGCGCAAGCGTTCAAACGGTTCGGCAAGACGCTCGCAAACCAGCATCGTCGCCCGTGCGCCCTTGAGATCCGCCGAGAGTCTCTCGGTAGGCCACGGCTCGACAGTGACGCCGTCGTGGCCGAGTTTTGGAAACGCTGACGTGCCCGTCAATTCGAGTTTGCCGCGCGCGACCAGACCGCGCCGCGTCTCCTGGGCAGAGGCCACCATGGTTTGGATATGGCCATCAAGCAGCATCTGGCC
>JANNXS010000064.1:0-2365 GCA_031409695.1 Hyphomicrobiaceae bacterium | reverse complement strand
TCGTCGAAAGAAGCTCCGGGCTTGATCGCCGACGTACTCGTCTTTGACGCCAAGAAGATCGAGAAAAATGGCAAGGAAATTCAGGCTATCGTAAAGGTTTATCTCGAAGCCATGGCCTACATGAAAAGCAAGCCGGCCGAGGCAGCCAAGTTGATCGGCAAGGCTGTGGGTGTTTCAGAGAAGGAAGTCGGTGAGCAACTATCCGGCGTCTACAACATCCCGCAGGCCGAGCTCGCCAAGCCCTTCGTCAAGGCAAAGGAAACGACCTCTTACTACACCAGCGGTGCGGTGATCAACGAGATTTTGATCAAGAGCGGGCAGATCAAGAAGCCGGTGGATATCGCCAGCACGCTTGACGATCGCTTCGTGAAGGCGATCGCAAAGTAACGGCGAAGGACACGCAGCCCAATCGCCGCTGCGTGCCTCCTGCGCAGCGGTACCTTCATTGCGGGAGTGCGCCATGGCCACTAACTTGTTTCGTTCCCCGGACGGCGCTCTACCCAATGTTTTGGCGCTGACGTATACCATCGGCAGCTATGCCATTGGCAGCTGGTTAATGCTAACCGCGCCGTTGGGTGTCGCAGTGCTGGCCTGCCTGTGGTTCGCGCATAGCTTGATCATGGCCGGTTATTTGTTTCACGAATTTGCCCACAACAGCGTGTTTTCCCGCGCTGAGCACAACCGTGCGCTTGGAGCGCTGATGACATGGCTCAATGGCAGCTGTTACGCACGCTTTGAGCAGTTGCGCTACAAGCACGTACGCCACCACGTGGACCGCGCCGATGTGATCAGCTTTGATATCAAAGCCTGGCTGATCGACGGCCCAGCATGGCGTCGAAACCTTGTCTTGGCGCTGGAGTGGGCCTACATTCCTGCAGTTGATTTATTGATGCACGCCTTGGTTATCCTGACCCCATTCATACGCCCCGAGCGCGCAGGCGACAGGCAGCGGACGTTGTTTGTGATTCTCGCGCGCGGCACCATATTTCTTTCACTCGGTGCCCTTTCACTGCAGTTCGCCGCACTTTATGTCGTGGCCTACTTGATCATGGTCACTGTGCTGCGCTTTGCCGATGCCTTCCAACATACCTATGTCGCCTACGTGATCCTCGACAAGGACAAGGTTCCCCCATTGCCCGATGCGCGCGTGCGCGATACGGCCTACGAGTATGGCAACACCTACTCCAACCTCCTGTCGTTGCGCTGGCCGGTCCTCAATCTACTGCTATTGAATTTTCCTTACCACAACGCTCATCACGTGAAGCCGATCGTGGCCTGGCATCATTTGCCCGCGCTGCACCGCGAACTGTATGGGTCGCATTGCAATCAAACGCTGCCGATGCGTCGCCTGCTCGGGCCATTTCATCATTACCGCGTCAGCCGAATTTTGAGTGATGACTACGGCACCGTGTCGGAAGAAAGCGCTGCTAATTTTCGCGGTGCCGTTGGCGTGTCCTTCCTGACGGCAATGTAGAAGCGTAGGGATGAGCGTGACAAGCACAGCGCTGCTGGTGATCGACATGCAGCGCGACTTCCTTGATCCCGGTGGCTATGCCGCGAATGCCGGGCTGGATATCACCGCTTTGTGCCAGCCGATACCTGCAATTGCCAGCTTGCTTGGACAGGCACGGGCGAGCAAGGTTTTGGTGATTCACACCCGCGAGGGCCATCGCCCCGACATGCTCGATTGTCCTCCGTACAAGCGCCAGCGCAGTCGCGCTGCCGGCGCCGAGATTGGCTCGCTCGGACCGCTCGGCCGCCTGCTGATTCGGGGTGAACCCGGCCATGACATCATTACCGAACTGTGTCCGCAGGCTGGCGAGCCAGTCGTCGACAAGCCCGGCTACAGCGCCTTTGCGCATACTGACCTCGACAATTTGTTGCGCAACGCCGGTATCGACCGCCTGCTCATCACCGGCGTTACCACCGAAGTCTGTGTTCATTCGACCCTGCGTGATGCCGTTGATCGGGGCTATTACTGCATGTTGGTGGCAGATGCCTGTGGCTCAGCCTATCCACAGCTGCACGCTGCAGCGCTGGAAATGGTGCTTGTCGAAGGCGGTATTTTCGGGCAGGTCCTGTCGAGCGGCGAAGCACTGGAACTTTTGTGCAGCGGCGGTGACCTCCGATGACCGAAGTCCTGCGCATGTGGCCGTTGCTCACCGCCACGCATCGCTACGACAAATCGCTGTCAACGCGCAATCGCGGACACGGCCAGATCATCGAGGCACCGATATTGGCCTACCTGATTGAGACGCGCAATGGACGCATCTTGTATGACGTCGGATGCGACTACAGCAAGATCGCCGACCCGGAAAAGCGGGCACGACATTACGATCCCGCGAGCTTTGCCTTTGGCGCACCC
>JANNXS010000063.1:0-2038 GCA_031409695.1 Hyphomicrobiaceae bacterium | reverse complement strand
CAGGCGCCGGTCTCGACGTGACGGCACAAGAGCCAATCGAGCCCGATAACCCATTGCTCCTGATGGAGAACGTCATCATCACGCCACACGCGTTATGTTGGACAGATGAGTGCTTTCGGGACATCGCAGAGACAGCGTTGCAATCGATCGTCGATGTCTCTCAGGGACGGCGGCCGCGGCATGTGGTGGGGTAGTGCCCCTGTGGTCGCAGCAGCATCCGGGGTGCGACTTTTGGGCCGTAGTGCGCCGCGAGCCACACCAGTCGGAAGGTTGCTATGCTACGCTATCGGATCGGAGACTTGGTCGATTCGACAATGCAAGAGTTCACGACTGGTTTTGGGGGAAATCCACGTGTCACTTGACTCCGCGACCATGCCGGTCGCCGATCCAGGGGCTGCGACGTCAGCCGATTCCTTGAGGGCGCAAGCGCGAGCTTTTGCTCGACACTGTGCCCACTATCGCAATCCAGATGCTCGGCGCGCGATCACACAAATGTGCACCACTTCAGTGCCGTTTCTGGTGCTGGTGACCGTGATGATTTGGCTCACCGGCTACGCCTATTGGGCAACGCTTTTGCTCGCCATTCCGACCGGCGGTCTGCTGGTTCGTTTTTTTATTATCCAGCACGACTGCGGGCACGGGTCGTTTCTTGGCACGCGTGGCGCCAACGATATCCTTGGCCGACTGATGAGCATCCTCACTTTGACGCCCTACGGTCTATGGCGGCGCGAACACGCGATGCATCACGCAGGATCAGGCAATCTCGAGCGTCGCGGAGTTGGTGACATTGAGACGATGACCGTCGAAGAATATCTTGCTGCTGGTCGCTTCCAACGCATTCGATACCGCATTTACCGCAATCCAGCTTTCCTGTTCGGTTTGGGCGTGCCGATCTATTTTCTGATCTTGCAGCGCTCGCCTTGGGGGCATGGTCTGCCATTTCGCGACGCTTGGAAGAGCACGCTTGGGCTGAACCTTGCAATAGCGATTGTGTATGGGTCCCTCTCCTGGTTTATTGGCTTGGGCACATTGCTGGCTGTGATGCTGCCAATCGTTGTCGTGGCTTCAGCCGCAGGCGGATGGTTGTTCTTCATTCAGCATCAGTTTGAAAACACACACTGGGAGCCGACAGAGGCTTGGGATTTTCAGACGGCCGCGGTGCATGGTTCATCTTACTACGCGTTGCCCAAGGTGCTGCAGTGGTTCACTGGAAACATTGGTCTGCATCACATTCACCACCTGAATTCGATGGTCCCGAACTATCGCCTCCAGGAATGCATGGACGCTTTACCGGCTCTGGCATCCGTCAATCGCTTGACGATTCGCCAAAGTCTCCGCTGCGTCCGCTATACCCTGTGGGACTCGGCCAGCCGTCGCCTTATCGCTTTCTCGGATCTTCCGCGCGGAGCCTTGGCCTGAATTGGGCGCGGGCTCGGATGGTACGGCGTCTACTCGCGTTGACGCTTACCATCGTCGTCCCTGTTGGTGTGGTTGCTCAAACTCAGGGCCCTAAGCCGACCATACCACCGGGCCCACCGTCTCGTGGCTTTGCTGTCGCTCTTCTGTCTGAGGGCATCGACTACCGGCGGCCGGCCATCGCAGCCAAGTTGGCTCGTGATGGCGAGGGGGTCATTGTTGGTTGGGATGCCATCGACGGCGATCAACGCCCGTTTCTAGCCGACGGGCCGGCGACGCGACTCGTTGAGCTATCGCCAACGCTAATTGCGCCGTTTCGGCTCGATCTGGCCTCAGCCGCATCGTGGGAGCGGGCGTTACTGGTTCTCGCCCGGACGCCGGCTCGGGTGGCTGTCGTGTCGGCGCCGCCATCCAAATTGGTGTTTTCAGGCCGTTGGGATGCTCCCATGGTCGCGCGACCTGAGATCCTGTTCATTGTGCCGGCCGACGACGAGCCATCGGTGCAGACGGCGGCCGCAAATGTAATCGTCGTGGCCAGTCTGCGATCGGCTGGTCAGCCAACGGCTGGCAGATCTGGTGTAGATCTCATCCTCGCTGCAGCAGCGACGACCAGGGAGGCGCC
>JANNXS010000062.1:0-3709 GCA_031409695.1 Hyphomicrobiaceae bacterium | reverse complement strand
GCCTCCACAAGCACTACACCGGCCGGCCAAGCCCGCTCTATTTCGCCGAGCGCCTGACGCAGCACTTCGGCGGCGCCAAGATCTACTTCAAACGCGACGAACTCAACCACACCGGATCGCACAAGATCAACAATTGCCTCGGCCAGATCCTGCTGGCCAAGCGCATGGGCAAGACCCGCATCATCGCCGAGACCGGCGCGGGCCAGCATGGCGTGGCCGTCGCAACCGTGTGCGCCAAATTTGACCTGCCGTGCGAAATTTATATGGGTGCGACCGACATCGAGCGCCAGTCACCAAACGTCGCGCGCATGCATCTGTTGGGCGCAAAGTTGAATTCTGTGACGTCGGGCGCTGGTACGCTGAAGGACGCCATGAACGAAGCACTGCGCGATTGGGTCACCAACGTGCACGACACCTATTATATCATCGGCACAGCCGCTGGTCCCCACCCCTACCCGCAGATGGTGCGCGACTTCCAGTCCGTGATCGGCCGCGAAACCAAAGAGCAGATGTTGGCGGCGGAAGGTCGCTTGCCAGACAGTCTTGTCGCCTGCATTGGCGGCGGGTCCAACGCCATCGGCCTGTTCCACCCGTTCCTGGATGATGCCGACGTGAAGATTTTCGGCGTTGAAGCTGGCGGGCATGGTCTCAACATCGAAAACGGGCACGCGGCCTCGATGAACGGCGGCAAGCCCGGCATCCTGCACGGCAACCGCACCTATCTGTTGCAAGACGGCGATGGGCAGATCCTCGAAGGCCACTCCATCTCGGCGGGCCTCGATTATCCGGGCGTCGGGCCAGAGCATTCGTGGCTGCGCGATACCGGCCGCGTTACCTATGTCTCGGCAACCGATACCGAGGCGCTCACAGCACTACAGCTGTGCACCAAATACGAGGGCATCATTCCGGCGCTCGAACCCGCCCACGCGCTGTCCTATGTCAGCAAAATCGCGCCAACGCTGCCTAAGGACCACATTATGGTGATGAACCTGTGCGGCCGCGGTGACAAAGATCTGTTCACGGTCGCAAAGGCCCTCGGGATGAAGGTTTGAGGTGCGGCGGGGAGACGCGATTGACCCATTCCGGACTCAGTGCCGGTGGGCAACACGTCTGTTGCGAAAGTGCAGCAAAAAACAAGGTGCCCCGAGTGGCTGGGTCACGGCAGTGCCCGGCTGACTACCAGTTCGCCGTTGCGTCCGGACGGTCCACGGTCCCCTCGCTCCCCGTCGGGTCCTTGCGGGCCGGGGACACCATTCGGTCCATTGCCGTGGCAATGGCCGCGTGGACCGCCGCCTTGACCTCCCACTCCTCCAGAGCCGCCGGCTCCACCTGCTCCGCCGCCGCCACCCAATCCTCCATGCCCAGAGAAACGAACGGAGGTTGCCATCTCGGTTGCGGTCGGGCCAATCAAAGTCAGCGTTCCACCCGTGCCTCCCGGGAAGCCGTTAACGCCACGCCCCCCCCGTTCACCGCGGCCACCGTCGCCACCGCGCCCCGGGCCGCTACTGCAGTCAAACAGACCCGAAACGCCGTTGTCACCGTTTCTGCCTGCGGCCCCTGGTGGGCCCGTCGAGCCCCGCGCTCCGTCACTCCCAGTGGAACCTAACAACGCGATTTCCATCGCACCAGAAAGCTTGCCGTGAGCCGTTAGCAGTACATGCCCGGAGGATAATCCAGCCCCCTGTGCGGCTGGCGGGCGATCGAACGAGACAATCCGGCTCGCGCCAGACGTGACGATGTCAACTGCTTCGATTGCTAATCGGTGTTGACCAATGACGATGGTGGCGTCATCGAAAATGATCGTTTGTGCAGCGATTGTAATGGCGTGGGTCAACTCGATACGTCCAGGGCCGATCACCACCGTCCCCCTCCTTTTCAAAGCGCCTACGCGTTCTGCCCCGTTCGCGTTGACTGGCCCGAAGGTCGTGAGTCCCTGATCCGTTATCGACGTGATGCGTGCGGTCGCCGTGGGAGGAGGTGAAGTGGACGATCCCGCCGTGCATGTGCTCGGAAGATCAACGCCTCGAAGGTCAACACGATTGATCGGCACGACAGCGCTACTATCTCCGTCACGGGCGTGCACGAGCGCCATTACTCGACCACTCCCATCGAGGAGCGGTCCTCCGCTGTCGCCGGGCGTCAACGGACGGTCGATGCCGATGAGTGAGCGGAACACATCACTAACGCGTACGAGCGTCGGTACCAACTGGGGAGGCACCTTGTCGTGGCCGAACCCCATGGCCATCAGTTCATCAAACCTCTGCAAACTCGCACTGTTGCCGAGGCACAAAGTTGGCCACCGCACGTCGATCGACAGCTTCACCACAGCGTAGTCATGATAAGCGCCGCTGCCTTGGGCGAGGTCGGGAGCGCCGTCGATGTCAATCGGGTTTGTCGCCTCGATCGAGGGCCGGCTAACACGAATATGCCAGCGGTGGCCGGTCGGGGGAGAGTTCTTGAACAAGTGCCGCGCCGTTACGACATGGCCAGCCGCCGACACGACGAATCCGGTGCCGACAACCCTGTTCATATCAGTCCCATCTGCCGAGCGATGGCTCGCCTCGATACGAACCACGGAGGGCGCTGCACGCGCTTCGATACCCCTCCACTCGGCAGCGGTCTGCGCGTACGCTTGCGCTGCTATCAGCAGCTGAAAAACCAAAACGACGGCCGTCCGCATCGGGTCTCTCTACGATCTATTAACGATCATCAACCGACTATCAGCAACGAAAATCCCTCGGCTGATGCAGTCTGTCGAGTAGCGCGGAGCCAAGAATATTCGATGGCGTCACCCAAAAAAATCGATCCGGATCCGAATTGCCGTCCAGTGCTTTGTCGAGGGCTTTGGAGAACGCAAACCATACCAGCTTGCTGCAATAAAACGAGTCCGTCACGAGCAGACTCGATGGCCTAATACTGTATGGTCGGCCGATCTGTCCTCGCGCTGCCGCGACAACTTTGGTCGCGTCGCTGGCTGAGATGCCGCGCATGCGCGCGTGCCAGATGTTGTCGTCCTCTCGCCCTTTGTACCACTCAGACCAAAGCAGGCTACGCACTCCCGGCTTTGAGGAATCCGCCGAGGACGTTTGCGCTTCTAAGACGTGCAGAGTGCCATCGGACTGGCGATCGATGAGCGCGACATGGCCGACAGCGGGATGGTTACTGCCGAGCAATTCCCGGCCGGTTCCGACAAGGCCGTTAAACTCACGGATAAACTCTTCGTATGTCATCGCACGCAGCCGTTCGATGAGTCTTACGACCTCGGCGGACCGCTGAGATGGCACCGAATCTAGAACCTCCTGACGGGCTCTTGTCCAAGCCTCGCGACTCGTCACGGGGTCGCCGACGGTGCCGGCTGACAACGGCGTGCATGAGTTTGGTTTGAGCGGGAAGATCAGATCGCCAGTGCGCAGCGTGCCCGGTGCAGGTTGCGGCGGGACAGTTTGGCCTTTCGAAGTTGCCGATGAGGCCAAAGTCCACATGCCCGCCAAAACCAATAGTTGTCGGCGACTAAAGGTCATTGTCCACGATTCCTGCCTATCACAATGAGTCCGAGCGTCCAATATATGGGGTGTCGATTGCCATGCACCTGCTCAACATGAGCGCTGCAGAAATATGGATACCTCGTCAAGTATCCAGCAGACAAAAAAAACACATGCCGTCGGATCATCCGTGTCGCCGGACGGTCGCTTCTGGCCCAAAGCGGTCC
>JANNXS010000061.1:0-11176 GCA_031409695.1 Hyphomicrobiaceae bacterium | reverse complement strand
GTGTAGGAGAAGCGGCTCAAGGGCCGACGACGGCGGCGATTGCAAATGCGGTCGCGCGCGCAACGGGCGTGCGCATACGTGATCTGCCACTGACGCGCGACAAGCTAATCTCGGCGATTACTCAAGTTTAGGTCTGAAGCCGGATTAAGGTTTTCCGTTGAACCGTCTGCTCCTGAACTTCGCGACCGTCGAAGCGGACAAAGAGAACATTGTCGGTGTGGGTCACGACCGCCCGGTCTGCGGATCTTCAGTCAGGTAGCTCTCCTACCCATTGGTCGACGAAATGGCGGGTCCGTCACCCCGCCGCCATCGTCTGCGCGTCCAGCACCGCTTGCGCCCACGCCTGCGGTCGTTCTTGCGGCAGGTTGTGTCCGGCGCCGGCGAACACGCGATGCTCGTGCCGTCCGGTGAACTTGCGGGCGTGAGCGGCTGTGCTGCCTGAGACGCCGTCGGCGTTGCCATCGATTGTTAGCGTGGGAACGCTGATGACGGGCTGGGCGACCAAGCGCGTCTCGATATGCGCCACGGCGGGATCGCCGGGCACCAGGCCATAGCGATGGCGGTAGGAGTGAATGACGACGTCGACGAAATCAGGGTTGTCGAATGACGGCGCGGTTGCCTCGAACGTTGCTGGGGCAAAGTCCCACGTCGGCGACCACATCCGCCACAACAGCTCGGTCATGTTGCGGCGATTGGCTGTCAGGCCGCGGCGGCCACGCTCGGAATGAAAGTAGTATTGATACCACAGGGTCTGCTCCTGCTGAGGCGAGGCCGGTTCAAGCGATCGCGCGATGTTTTGGATGTTGTAGCTGTTGCCCGACACGAGTGCCGTTACGCGCTCTGGCCACAGTGCCGCTACGATGCAGGCGGCGCGCCCGCCCCAGTCATAGCCAGCAAGCACGGCTTGCTGGATCGCGAGTGCATCAAGCAGCGCCAACAGATCGGCGGCGAGTGCCGCTTGTTCACCCGAGCGCAGTGCGTCGGCCGATCGAAAGCGCGTAGGACCATAGCCACGCAGATAGGGGACGATGACGCGCGCGCCTGCGGCGGCAAGGATTGGCATCACTTCGGCATAGGTCTGCACGTCATAGGGGAAGCCGTGATTCAGGACGCAGGGCCAACCGTCCGCTGGTCCCGCTTCGAGATAGGTGACTTCAAGCACGCCTGCGGTGATGGTTTTCGGCGACATGATCGTGCTCCTACTGATTTGTACGATTGCCACGACACGGTGGGCTATGTGAACCTGCGGCTGTTGACATGAGGGGACAGCGCTTGAGTAGCGACACATACAAGATGGGGCCAGGGCACTGCCCTGGTCGGGGATGCGAGCCAAACACCAAATTGGGGGACGGACGGCCTTTCAAAGGCCTTGCGCCGCATGGCAACACAGCCACACGCGCTGAGTTCAACGCATGACACTGCTGGTGGCGGATGGCCTCAACAAATCCTTCGGCGGCGTGATTGCTGCCAAGAACGTCGGCTTCCAAGTGGCGGCTGGTGAACTGATCGCGATCATCGGTCCGAACGGCGCTGGTAAATCGACGACGTTCAACATGATCGGTGGGCAGCTTGTGCCTGACACCGGCACCGTGACGTTCGATGGGACAGTTGTCACGGGCCTGACACCGCGCGCGATCTGGCGGCGGGGCATTGGGCGCACATTTCAGGTGGCGCAGACGTTCGTGTCGATGACTGTCGCCGAAAACGTTCAGATGGCGCTGCAGAGTTTCAATGGCGAGAGCTGGCAACTGTGGACCACCGCGCACACGCTGCGCCACGGCGAGACCCTCGCCTTGCTCAACGCGGTTGGTATGGGGGACGCGGCGGGGCGGCCGATTTCGGAACTCGCCTATGGCGACGTCAAACGTGTTGAGCTTGCGATTGCGCTCGCATCAGCGCCGAAACTGCTGCTGATGGATGAGCCGACGGCTGGCATGGCGCCGGCAGAGCGCGATCAGATGATGCGGCTGGTGCAACGGCTGGCGCAGGAGACGCAAATCGGCGTGCTGTTCACGGAGCACGACATGGACGCAGTGTTTGCCTATGCCAACCGCATCCTCGTGTTGGTGCGCGGCGAGATCGTTGCGCAGGGAACGCCCGAACAGGTGCGCAGCGATCCACTGGTGAAACGCGTTTACCTGGGCGAACTTGGCACCGAGGCCATAGACGAGGCTATGAGGGACACAGTGGGGCGGGACCGTGTGGGGCGGGACACCGTGGGTGGCGGGTCATGAGCCAGCCTCTACTCGATGTGACAAATTTGACTGCGCACTACGGTCAGGCGCAGGTGCTGTTTGGGCTGTCGTTGACGCTTGCACCGGGTGAAGTGGCGGCGTTGGTCGGGCGTAATGGAGCTGGCAAGTCGACAACGCTAAAGGCCATCATGGGGCTGGTTGCCCGCAAGGCTGTGCGCGTCACTTTTGATGGCCACGACCTTGCCACCGCAAAGCCGTTCGAGATTGCCCGTCACGGCCTTGGCTATGTGCCTGAGGAACGGCGGATTTTCACCGACCTGACGGTTGATGAAAACCTGGAAGTTGGCCGTCAACGCGAGCGCGGCGGCAAGCCTGCCTGGACGCCGGAGCGGCTGTTCGAAATCTTCCCAAATCTTGCCGAAATGCGCGGCCGGCAGGCCAGCCGCATGTCCGGCGGGGAGCAGCAGATGCTGACCATCGCACGCACGCTGATGGGCAATCCGCGTGCGGTGTTGCTGGACGAACCGTCAGAGGGCCTCGCGCCTGTTATTGTCGAACAGATGGCAACGGCCGTGCTCGCGATGAAGCGTGAGGGTGTCGCTGTGCTGATTTCGGAGCAGAACCTTGCCTTCGCCGGTCGCATCGCGGACCGGGCTCTGGTGATCGACAAGGGTGCGATTCAGTTTGCCGGGCCGATGCGAGAGTTGATCTCTGAAAAAGCCCTGCGGGAACGATATCTCGGGGTGTAGTCGGGTTGTTGGTCGCGGGTCCCCTTCCGCACTGTCTTTGACGGGCTTGCCCTTATCACTCAACGGTCCATCGCTTGAGTAGGTAATGAAACACAGCTGACAACGTCATTTCGTTCGAGAAATGGCGCCGTCAATGCCACTACAGCCACCCGCGGTGCGGGCGCGTTCATAGAGGGCACGGGCTAGGTCCTTGTGGCGGGGGACGCCAAGCCCATGTTCGTAGAGCGACGCGTTAAAACACAGGGCGACGGGATCGCCGAGACCGCCCGCCACTTCCCAGAGCATGCGCGCCTTGACAAAGTCGGGCTCAAAACCTTCGGGCGCAGCAAAGATCGAGCCGAGTTGTGTCAGTGCCCACCGCATGCCGTCCTGGTCGATCGATTGCGTGAGTGCATGGCGCAGCCAGAATGACGCCTCTCCTTGATCGCGCGGAGACCCCTTTGCGCCGTGAAGGAACGTATCAGCCAGCGCGAGCGCCTGGGCGCCTTCAACACCGTTGGTCGACTTGCCGCGCGGTGAAACTCCGCTGGTGGCGAGGATTGCGCGCAATGTGCTGGCGCTGCGGGCGGCGGACAGGGCGGCATCTGGCGAAGCGACCGTCGCGGCCGTCGCCGGCTGCCATTGCAGCAACTTCATCTGGATAAGGCCGAGAACGAGCAACGCTGCAGCCACCATGCCACCAAAGAAAGCGCCGACTTGCCGACCGACAGCAATGGCCGGCTGTGGCAGAGACGGGCTGACATTGGCCAGCGCGGTGCTTGATGCCTTAGCTGGCAAGGATGTCGCGCCTGCAGGTCGTCCATCCTTCAGCACAAGCTTCACCGGTTCGGCTCCGGGAGGTCCTTTCGGCCGGCTGAAGCCGCTCAAACCTGCGGCTGAGTCATTTTCTCGGCTCAGTTTGGGCGCATCCGCGCCGCTAAACCTGGGCGCATCCGCGCCGGGGAGCACGTGTCCGGAGGTGGCCGAGGCTCCATTCTGTTTTAATCCCGCCGACCCGTTGAGGCCGCCCGGTCTGAAGGACGCGCCAACAAACGCGGCCGCCGCCGCCGCCGCAGCGGCAGTTGCCTCTGACTGCACACGCATGGTCGTCGCTTCCAGAGCTGCAACGGCTTCACGCTTCTTGGTTTCGTAGGCGGAGCGCTCTTGTTCGCGCAGTTCTGCGGTCACGATGACAGGCCGACGCTTACGGCGCACGCGCGTTGGGATTGACGGCCAGATCAGTTCTTTGACGATCGGCGTGTCTGTAATGCTGATGACGACGGGGGTACCTGGCAGCAGCAGTGGGCTTTCCAGCACGTCTGGCCCGAGCACGAGATCAAATGCGCCCTCGCGCGGGATCACGGACTGTGGACGCCGCGGACCCGCTGGCCAGTCAACATCGCTGCTCTCCATGAGAGTTTCATCAATCGGGTCGATGCGGAAGGTCGGGTCGGGAGGCAAAGATGCCAAACCAGAAATGCGAATGGCCGTATGACCGCTGTCCGTCGCGCCGGTCTCGACAACGTCAACGTAGATGTTGGTCACGGTGCGGCCTCTCTCGATTTCGTCTGGCCGAGCAGCCCCAAAAGATGCTCAAGCTCGCGGTACTCGCTCTCTTCAAAGCGCATGCCACGCGCGGATGCAATGTTTGCGTCTGTCATCAGGGTAAACGCCTCGCACCAATCCGAGCAGAATTGTAACGTTAACCGGGCAGCGGGCGCGTTCGCAATAGCTGAGGCCGCCGATACGGCTGCGCGTTCAAACAGAGGGGCGCCGAGGGTGCCACGGCGCTTTGGGTGCAGTGGCGACCAAGGACTGTCAAAGCCAAGAACCGACAGGTGTGCCCGGATAATTTCACTGGCCGCGAAAGCTGCGCGCGACGCTTGCAGGGAGGGTGAACCAGGTGCATCAACCAGGACACGCGTTACAGCCGACGTGATCCGTCCGCTCAGGTCGGCGCGCACAGCTGCAATCGCAAGCTCGTCAACCAGATGCATTGCGGTGACTTCAGAGACGCCGAGACGCCCAGCCATACCGGGCGCATTGCCAATCAGCCGCATGGCATGGACCCAACGGATCATGACGAGGCGTGTGTAACGCGACGCCAAGGCTGCGGCCTGCTCTTCACCCGGCGGGGCGACATCAGACAAACGTTCAACCCATGATAAGCGTTGCCCGTCCTCGTCGCCGTTGCGGGCCCAATCCGCAAGCACGCGCTCAAAGGTCCAACGCAGCGGACGCTCCGCGATGGCCAAAGCATCGATCAACTGACCAAGGCGCTGGCCAGATGCCACAAGCCGCAGTTTTGACTGGGTTGCCAGAGCGGCCCGGCGGCGCCAATCCCCGTCCTCCGAAATGTTAGACGCATAGAGAAAACGGCTTACATCGGCTGTCAGCTTGCGCCGAATTACACCAAGGCGCGCGGAAATCTGCCGACGTTTCGCACGGCGGTATGACACGGCCGCAATCGACTGCACGAGATAGCCAGTGCCGCCATCGGCAGCATTCAGGGCTTCGTCAAGGGCGACGGCCGTGTTGCGTACATGTCGAAGCCATAGCCCGCCGTCGAACTCCTCGGTTGCGTTTCGTGTTGCCAATTCCCGGCTCGAACCACCGCCGGTTTTTTCAGCCTCGGTTGTCGCAAATTGGCGTGTTGTTTCATGATCCGGCACGAGCCGACCGGCGCCGAGGATGAACACGTTGTCAAATGGCAGATCTGTACTCCAGCGCTGCAGCCAATCCTCGCCTGCAACGAAGTTATGCATGAAGGCGCTGAGCGCTGGCCACGCGATGCCAAGTCCAGTGCTGGAGCCACTGTTGGGACTGGGTCCAGTGTAGGACCCGGCCGCAAGGTCACCCGCAACGGCAATAAACAGCCCCGTGTCGACGGCTGCGCGATCCGCTGGTGTGGCGCCCTGCGCCCAACTGACCCAGTGCGATAAAATCGGCGCGAACGTATCCGGCAGTGGCCGGGCGGTTTCAGCCAACGCCACCACACCCGAAAGTTCAAACTCAGCAACCGCTAGCTCGGCAAGAAACAAGGACTTGGCCTGTATGAGAGCGCGCGCCAACCAAGGCGGATCCTCCACCGATGCGGCGACGTCTTGGCCGCGTCCCGACCGCCGAGGCATCACTGACGGGCAAGCCGTCGGCAGAATCAACACATCGGTCGTGGCAAGTACCGCGTGTGTATCCCCTTCGACCACAAGTCGCACTTCCTTGAATAAGGCCGCGAGTACGGCACGCGGTACTGTCACCGCTTGGCCGAAACGTGACCGCACGGCCACAGGATCGAGATTATCCTCGTGCAGATCAAGTATGGTTGCAGCCGCCAAGACCGAGCGGGGATGGGCCGACGCGGTTGCTACATCCCGGATAGCGTCCGCCGCAGCCAGCACATCACCAGAGAAATTGAGTGCTTCCAACGCCTGCGCCAAGTCTCCGAACACCGCATCAAAATCCGCGAGACCACCCCAAAGCATCGAGGCCAGACGCCGCCGACCATCGGCTGTGGCGCGCGGCGCTAAATTTGCAAACACCTCCCAATAACCAGCTGCATCGAGCGCCTCGAGCATCGGGTGGTGGCGAAACCGCTCCTCGAGGTACGATCTGATCTCAAGCACCGCGTGGGTCGGCAGACCTGACTGCGCGCCGACCGCGACGTTCTCTGACAAGGTCCGCTCAAGGCCTGAGACAATCTCAGCCGTCACGGAAATCGAGGGCGGCGCTGCGACGTTAGAAAAATAACAGCGGCCCAGGACTTTGATCACATCCGCCAGCGACAGAAGCGCCAAGCGCACAGAACCATCGGGTCCGCGCCGCGATGGGTCTTCTGACGGCTGCATAAGCCGACCAACCGTTTCCGTTGCTTTCGCGGGAGCCAGTGATGGATCCGCGTGGGCGAGACGGATGATGCCACTCGGCCCGTACGCATCGCTTTTGGGCAGCAGCCCGGTTAAAAGCGGCAAGCGGACGTGGCTTGACTCAAATTGGCCGGATAAGCGCCCATCGCGGGGCGAGACCAAGCCCTGTACCAAGCGGTCCGCCTGCCCGCACACCGACATCAGCAGGCCGAGGCCCGCAGGCCGCTCGACAGCGCGTGTCAACATGGCAACTTCGCTGAGCGCGCGATCTAGGTCATCGCGAAGGATAGTCTGAAGTGCGGGATCAATGGCGCGCCGGTCGTCCAGCCACTCCGCCAACCGCGTTACCGCATCGCGCAACTGCCGGCATTCGAGATCGAGCGATGGGGTGGCCGCCTGCTTCACGACGGCTCTCCCATCGATGGGTCGTCCATGAGGGGGGCCTCGAAACTGCCGTCAAACGGTGACCCGTCGTCGCCAGATCCAAAACCCATACCGCCGCCAGAGAGTGCCAGAAGAGCTCCGATGAGACCGATGTCTTTGCCATCGGAAGCCTGCCGTGCCCCGGCCTCCATGGGATACCAATCTTGCCACACCCGCTCGTTGAGATCGATGATGCGGTCCGGTCTCCAGGGCATCGCTTCGAGTAGAAGGTCACGCAGCGGCACAAGGCGTGCAGACCAGCCAGTCAGCAAGACAAGATCGCAATCGGAGGCCACAAGCGCTCGAGAGAGACGCGCCACCATGGGGGCAAGCGCAGCTTTAGCGCTTCCTAGGACATCGCTGACCCGAACATGAATTTCGACCGCACCGATGTCGAAAACTGTGCCGTCGGCCGCCCGAACCTGGACGACCGCTCGACTGAAGTCCTGCGCAGCATCGCGGTTCATGCCTGCGGCTTGGCGCGCAACGAGCCCATCAAGGCGTGTCGTAACGCGCGCATCGACGCTCGGTGCGTCATGGGCAAGCGTCAAAAGGCCAAGCGCTGCCGGTCGCAACCAGTGCTCATGAAGCCTGGTTGATGCCGCACCGATATCGTAGGCTGTCCCGGTTCCCGGGCTTGCGGCGTGACGCGCCAACAGGGACTCTACACCCTCGATACCCTCGGTCAGCAAGGCTCGTTTTACGGCCGGCACGATCAATTCGGCAATGATCCGGTCAACGACCACTTCGCCGCCGATGTCGGACCGTTGTGCGCCAAGCAAAGTCGGCACAACAGGCTGCTCCGCCGACTGGCCGTAGGTAACGACTGTCATGGTTGTGTGTCCGCCGCCGACATCCAGCGCACCGACCCGGAGGCAAGGTTCGGGGCCGATGTCAGGGCGGTTTTTACCGATGCTCGACATGACACTGCGGACATCGCCACCGAAGCGATGGCCGACCTCATCAAACAAATACACGAGTTGCGCCGACAGCGTTTCATCAAGGCCGAGGCGCACCGTTGGCCGGGGCGGCATCTCGCCATTGGCTTGCTCGTCCCAATCAAGCGTACGCCAGAGCATATCTACAGCCGCCTCGGCACGTTCGCGCATCAGCTGACGTTCATCGAGCGGCAAGGTGAGAGGCACGCAGACGATAATATGACGCAGGCGCCGGACCCCGTCAGCCCGCCGGGCCGACGCGGCAGCGGTTGTTCCGACGGCCGTCCGCCGCGTGCCTTTCTGAAACACCGGCTCAACCACCGGCGCATTGATCGTTGCCAGGGCTTGAAGCAGCACTTCGGCGATGAAGAAGCTCATCATCGTGGATAGGGCGAAGCGCGGTTGAAAGGTCAGAGTGCTCAAGGCCAGATGGCGTGAGGGTTGGACGCGGGAGGTCTGCGGGGCCGCCGATGCCGCCGGCCCGGTCAGCAATCTGCCACCTGGTCCATTTGCGACCGCGAGCAGGCGACCCGACACCATCGGGCTCTTCTGCAGGGTCGTGCGGCGGTCGAGGGCAAAACGCCAGGTGTCGGCGCGAAGTTTCATGTCGAGCAGGTGACGCTTGGGAGACGCAAGCCCAGTCGGTCCGTCGTCAGACCGGGAAAAGCGCGACAGCCGGACGGCTTCATGGCCGGTACGCACCAGACTCGGCCAATGAAAGGCATCGATGCGACCGCTCCGGCGCGACAGAGCCTCGGGCCCAAAAACCGCTCGTGCAAGTTCGACACGACTGTCGAAAGTACCGGCATAAACATCCACCGGATTCGATAGATCGCGGAGGGGCAGCAGGGCTGCATGATCGACGACGGGACGGCCGCTTGCGAGTGAGCTTTCAACCAACAGGCAACAACTGCGGCTTTGTCCGATGTCCATCACAAGGTCGATCGGAACAGGCGGCACGACGCCCGCGCGCACGTCGAAGAACTGCAAACTCGGCAACACGCCAGCGCGGCGCACCACCGTTAAAAGCGCGAGGTAAGAGGCAAGCTGGTACAGACTGTGGCTGCTCGTCACTTGTCCTGCACGGCGCATTTCGGCGGCAGGAAAAACGTTTTCAATCCAATCCTGAACCCATTCCTCGGCCAGAAACTGAGCCAGTGGTTCGGCTTCGTCCGTCAGCGCGAACGTGCTCAGAAAGCGAATATCGTCGGCGTTTGGAGCAAGATACGCATCAACGTCTAGTCGCGAGCGACGATCAATCGCCGTGTCGATGGCAATCACGCCACGCACGTTACCGCCGTGTGACTTGCTGGACAGGAACAACCGCACCCAATTACCGGGGCCATCGTCAAAGCGCGGACGGCCGTCTTCGTCACGAGACATGAAGCGGAGCAACGGCAACGGAAGCCAACGGTCCATCGCCGACTTGATTGCGCTGCGACCATCGACGCGTAAACGGCCGCCATCAGTATCCCGGCTGCCAGCACTTGACGTCGCGGGGTTTGGTTTAGCGGGAATTGGTTTGGCGGGACTGAGCGCCCACACGCCACCGTCTTGCAAGGAGATGCGTTCGATAGAGAACGTGCGCACAACCCCATCAATGACGGCGCTTGGCAGTTCAATGTCGATAAACTGCACACCAGCGTTCGGCGAGAGCCGCGTGATAGACCGGAACAACTCGTCCGAGCCATCAGTCGCCGCTTGGCCCGACTTGGTCATAGTTTCCGGATTGAGCATTTCCCCACACCAACGCCGTTCGTCGCCCCCCCGCAGCGCTCCGCTGCAAACTCAACGCCCACCATCACGTCCACTTGATCTGATCGACGACCTCGTTTGTTCTGTAGGCGCCCTCTCAAGTGCGCCGGTATCAGAAGACACCAGATGTTGCACGAGGGTATGACATGCCACCAAAAAATGATCTCAACCCAGAACAGTAGCAGTCACGCCATTCAGGAGGCGGATATGTTACCAAGAATTATCGCCAAACGCGCCGCACGCTCAGCAGCAAGGTACTCCCCGCGCTGCCTATGAAGCACATCCTGCGCCGTGATCTTCCCCTTCCGTTGTTGAAACAGTTTCATCGTAAAGTTTATGACGCCGACATTAACAGCCTGTCGCCGCGCGTGGTCAACATGCGCCGTCTCGCGTTTCGAAGACAACATGGGTTGTCCTGCTTTGGCTAATCGACCTTCCGGCTGAGTGAAACAGGGGCCATAACACTGGCGTGGTGAAACAGATTATGGTTGACTGGCGCAGAACCTTAACCGGATTTGGTGGTTAGGCACGTCGCACGTCTCGAAAATATGGTATTTTGTACGCAGATGCTGTTCGGTACGGGGGTATCTGATGGCGGTATGTTCGACATTCGGGATTGCTGGCTAGCAGCCGCGTTGGTGGACAGAATCAATGCCGGAATGATAGCCGGATGTATAGACTGTGGGGAGAATGAGTACCGTGTTTTACATGCGCGCGACAACGCTGGCAGCTGTGGCATTCAGCGCTGCCATGGTAGCCTTTGGTTTGGCGGTCGCCCAACAGGTGCCAAACTTCAAGGACGATCGCCGTCTCCCTCAACCAGGGCAAACTGGTGCGTTTGACGCGGCTGCCGAGGCTAATCGAAAACTAGACGAAGATGCACGACGCACAGCCGAGGCCAATGCCAAGCGCAAGGCTGACGACGACGCACGACGCACCGCTGAGGCCGACGCCAAGCGCAAGGCTGACGAGGATGCACGACGCACCGCTGAAGCCGACGCCAAGCGCAAGGCTGACGAGGATGCACGACGCACCGCTGAAGCCGACGCCAAGCGCAGGGCTGACGAGGATGTACGACGCACCGCTGAGGCCGATGCCAAGCGCAAGGCTGATGACGACGCACGACGCTCCGCTGAAGCCGACGCCAAGCGCAAGGCTGATGACGACGCACGACGCACAGCCGAGGCCGATGCCAAGCGCAAGGCTGACGACGAAGCACGACGCACCGCTGAGGCCGACGCCAAGCGCCGGGCTGACGACGAAGCACGACGCAC
>JANNXS010000060.1:0-3972 GCA_031409695.1 Hyphomicrobiaceae bacterium | reverse complement strand
ATCAAAGCGCTTTGACTTGCAAAATGCAGTCAAATGGTCTTTGGTCTATTGACCAAAACGTGGCGCGCTCCATCCCCCTGTTTCGCCCACGGGTCGCCCGCAGTCCATTCCCCCAATGGCTGCGGGCGTTTTTGTTTCTGCGATGATAAAGAGTCGCTCTGGGAGGCTGCGTCGTGCGCGCACGCAATCCGTCGTGAGGTCACGCGATAATCTCGCCAGATCCGGTTGGCGACACGTGTGGTTTTGCACGCCTCCCTTGACGCGCGAAAACGCATATCCGAAGTCAGGATCGGAACCGAGACCAGTGCTGCGTGCTGTCCAGCCAGGAAAGCCTAGGAATGAAATCACCGCCGTTCGCCTACGCCCGCGCGGGCAACCTCGCTGATGCCTTCGCGTTCCTGGCCGACCCTGAAGCAAAGGCCATTGCCGGCGGGCAAAGTCTGCTTGCCTCATTGGCGTTCCGCCTATCCCAGCCGACCTTGCTGGTCGATATCGGCCGCCTGTCTGAATTGAGTGGTGTCACCGTTTCCGACAGGAGATTGCGGATCGGTGCACTCACCACACACACGCAATTGGCCCGCAATGCGTTGATCCGTCTGCATGCGCCCTTGCTCGCTGAAGCGGCCACAATGATCGCACATCCCGCGATCCGCAATCGTGGCACCATTGGCGGTTCGCTGGCCTATGCCGATCCAGCGGCCGAGCTGCCCGCGTGTGTGGTTGCGCTTGAGGCGACGATCGTTGTTGCGTCCGCTGAGGGCGAACGGCGCATTGCGGCTGCTGCGTTTTTTACGGGGCTGTTGTCGACGGCTTTGGCTGAGGGCGAGTTGATCACCGCCATTGAGGTGCCGGTTCCTGAACTACCTATGCAGACCACATCGGACCGGACGGCCATCGTCGAGCTTTCCCGTCGCTCGGGCGACTATGCAATGGCCGGTGCCGTCGTAAAGCTGACCCTGGAGGCTGCGCAGATTGCACGCGCGCGGATCGTGATGTTCGGCGTTGGCGAAGGACCATTGCTTGCCAACCTCGTATCGGCGGCCCTGGTCAGCCATGACCTTTCGGCGGCTTCAATTGCGTTGGCACAAACGGCCCTGGACGGAGATATTGATCCGCCGGAGGATCAGCACGGTGGTCCCGAGATGAAGCGGCAACTGGCCCGCGTGGTTTTAGGCCGCGCGCTGACCAAAATCATGACAGGATCGGCATGAACCAACACCTGGACATTACACTGACGGTCAACGGCGACCGTGTCTCGCGCCGCGTCGAAGCGCGAACCCATCTGGTTGATTTTCTACGCGGCGATCTGGGCTTGATGGGCTCGCATGTGGGCTGCGAACATGGCGTGTGTGGGGCCTGCACGTTGCGCGTCGATGGCGATATCGTGCGCGGCTGCCTCGTGCTCGCGGTTCAGTTGGACGGCGCAACGGTCGAGACGATCGAGGGCATCTCTGATTCCGGCGAGATTCGCGATCTGCAGGACGCCTTCATCGCGCGCAACGCCGCCCAGTGCGGTTTCTGCACGCCGGGCATGCTGATGACCGCCGCAGACTTGCTCCAGCACAACAAGCAGCCCAGCCGCGACGAGATCCGCGAACACATCTCCGGCAACTACTGCCGTTGCACCGGCTACCACGCCATTGTCGACGCGGTGGAGACGGTTGCCAGTGCGCGGGCGGGGAAAGTCTGACCATGGACGACATCATCGACCCGCGCTCCATTGACCGGCCGAACTCCTACATTGGTAAGTCGATCCCGCGCCCGAACACGGCGAAGCTTGTCGAGGGCCGCGGGCAATACGTTGATGACATCATGTTGCCGCGGATGGCCCACGTGGCATTCGTTCGCTCGCCGCATGCACACGCGCGCATTGATGCGATTGATGTGAGCGAAGCGCTCAAGTTGCCGGGTGTGTTGCGCGTCTTCACCGCGGCGGATCTGGCCAAGCACGTCGAGCCCTGGGTGGCAGTGCTCGTGCACATGAAGGGCATGAAATCAGCGCCGCAATATCCGCTACCGCTGACCACGGCGACATGGATGGGGGAAGCAATCGTTGCGGTGGTCGCGGAAAGTCGTGCGATTGCAGAGGACGCGCTCGGGCTTGTCCAGATCGACTACACGCCGTTGACAGCCGTTGCTGACATGGAAACGGCGCTCGCGCCTGATACGCCTGTGATCCACCCGGACCTCGGTGACAACCTGACGTTTGAGCGGGTCAACGAGAGCGGCAACGTCGCGGATGCCTTCAAGGCCGCACACAAAGTCGTCGAAGCCACCTTCCACACGGGCCGCCATACGGGTGTCACACTTGAGCCGCGCTCGATCCTCGCCGATTACAATCGCGCGTCCGGCCGCCTGACCGTGCATCACTCCACGCAAGCGCCCCATATGATACAAGGGGTGTTCGCCAAGCACCTGCGCATGGCCGAAGGCGATGTGCGCGTGATCTGCACCGACGTCGGCGGCAGTTTCGGTATCAAAGTGCACGTCTATCCAGACGAGGTTGCGGTCGCGGCAATTGCCAAACTTATGGCGCGCCCGGTCAAATTCATCGCCGATCGCCTCGAGAGCTTTTCGAGCGATATTCACGCCCGCGATCACCGGATCACAGCCCGCATGGCCGTAGACGCCGAGGGACGCATCCTCGCGATCGATGCCGACGATCTCACGGGTATTGGTCCGTATTCCGTTTATCCACGCACTAGTGCGGTTGAAGGCAACCAGGTCGTAAATCTCTTAGGCGGCCCCTATGACTTTCCCCACTACCGCGCCAAGACGACCGTCGTGCTGCAAAACAAGGCGCCCACTTGCCAATACCGCGCCGTCGGCCATCCCATCGCGACGACCGTGACCGAAGGCCTCGTCGACCTCGCGGCCGAAGCGTTGGGCATGGACCCCATCGCGTTTCGTTTGAAAAACCTGATGAAAGACGACAGTTACCCACGGACCTCGCCGGCCGGCATGCGCTTTGAGGGGCTCAGCCATGAGAAATCCCTCGGCCGCTTGATGGAGATGATCGACTATCCCGGCTTGCGCGGCAAACAAGCGCTCGGCCGCGCCAACGGGCAGCACCTCGGCATTGGCTTTGCCGCCTTCATTGAACTCACCAACCCGTCACCGTTCATGTACGGCATTGGTGGCGCGCGCATCTCAGCGCAGGACGGCTGCACCGTGCGCATCGATCCCGACGGCTCCGTGGTGGCAGCCACCGGCGTCACCGAGCAAGGCCAGGGCACCGAAGCCATCATCCGGCAGATCGTCGCCGAAGCCATGGGCGTGCCCATTGACACCGTGCGTGTGCTGACGGGCGATACGCAGACGACGCCCTACGGTGGTGGCACCTGGGCCTGCCGTGGCGCTGGCATCGGCGGCGAAGCGGCTTTGCAAGCAGGTCTCGCAACCAAGGAGGCCGCACTGAAAGTGGCAGCCGCTATGCTGCAGGCGGCTCCCGATACGCTTGACCTCGTCAACGGCAACATCGTCACGAAGGCAACGGGCGAGGTGCGCATGCCGCTCGCGGAGCTCGGGCGCATCGTTTATTTTCGCGGCGATACGCTGCCGCCGGACCTGCCGCGCGAACTCATGCAGACCCGCCACTTCATCACCAAGCAGTTTCCGTTCGCCTTTACCAACGGCATTCAGGCGAGCTGGCTCGACGTCGATACCGACACCGGCATGGTCAAGTTGCTCGGCCACTGGGTGGTTGAGGATTGCGGCCGCATTATCAATCCCCTGCTGGTCGATGAGCAGGTGCGCGGCGGCGTCGTGCAAGGCATCGGCGGCGCGCTGTATGAGCACTGCACCTACTCGCCCGAGGGCCAGCTACTGATTGGTTCGATGGCGGATTATCTCGTGCCGATGGCCGCCGAAATGCCCGACATCCACGTCGGCCACGTCGAGACACCGACCAAGGAAAGCCTGCTTGGTGCCAAGGGGGCGGGTGAAGCTGGCACAGCGGGTGCGCCGGCCGCC
>JANNXS010000059.1:0-23457 GCA_031409695.1 Hyphomicrobiaceae bacterium | reverse complement strand
GTCTAAGCCCACTTGGCCTGCACACCCACAGGCATAGCCGCGGGCACCACGGCTTACTTCAGGCGGACGGTAACCCGATCCGTGCGGCCACGACCGTCTATGACCGATAATTTTATGAAACCTTGACCAAGACCGTTGAGGAATGCCTCGCGCTTCAATGGATCGCTCTCTATTGGCCGGCCGTCGACAAGCCACGTCAGCGGCAGCGTCCCGCCTTCTGCGCGAACAATGATGGGCTCGCCATCGCTCGGCTCCGCCTCGATTTCGGATCGGTCCGGCGGAAACGCAATCGCGACCGGCGGCTCGCGGTATGTCGCCGGCTGCAGATCGACATCCGTTTCGCGAAATCGTCGCAATGTCGCGGGCAGATCGACATTGCTCGCACGCACGACACCATGTGGCGGGGAGGCGAATGGCGCCCGACGCTCGGCAGCCCGCTGAAACGCGTCAAAAAGCAAAGGTGCTGCTGTCTGGCGCCCGTTAATGCCCGCGACTGGCGCGCCGTCCGGGCGGCCAACCCAAACGACGATCGTCATGCGCCCATCAAAGCCCGCCGACCACGCGTCGCGATACCCGTAAGAGGTCCCCGTTTTATAAGCGATCTGACCAGGTTTCGCATGGGCCGGTGGCGGCGCGTTTTTCAGGATATCGCGCACGTATAACGCCGCGACTTCAGAAATAAGCCGCGTGTTACGAAGCTGAGGTACCGCTTCATCGCGCCTATGCGTCAGCGTCACGGGCGCACCGCCGCGGGCAAGCGATGCGTATAGCTGTGCCAGATCGCGCGGCGTCAGCCCGAGCCCGCCGAGTGCGATCGCGAGTGAGGGTTCCGCATCCTTGGGCAGCTGTGGTTCGAGACCAATAGCTGTCATGCGGCCGTAAAATTTTGCCGGACCCACGGCGTCGAGCACGCGGACGGCGGGTATGTTGAGCGACTTTGCAAGCGCCTCGCGCATGGTGATCGTGCCTTGAAAGTCGTGGTCGAAGTTTTTCGGCACATAGGTTCCGAACCGTGCCGGCCGATCTTCGATCAAGGTTTCCGGGTGCGCGATGCCCGCGTCGAAGGCGAGCCCGTAGACGACGGGTTTCAGCGTAGAGCCGGGTGACCGCACTGCACGCAACATATCAATGCTGCCTTGGCGGTCGGCATCAAGGTAGCCGGCCGAGCCCACATGGGCGCGCACTTCACCGCTTGCGTGGTCTACCGCGATGATCGCTGCCGATAGGCCGCTACCGAGCGTTTTCACGTAGTCACGTGTGAGACTTTCGAGGACCGTCTGAAGCCGAACGTCGAGGGTTGTCCGATGGATCAGCTGCGTCGGGTCGCGTGCAACCTCGCCATCAGACAAGTGTGGCGCCAGTTGTGGCGGCGCACGTCGTTCCGTTGGAACGGGATCAAGCATAGCGCGCTGTGCTTCATCGCGGGTGATCACACCCTTTTGGGCGACCGTTGCCAACACGCGATCGCGCGCGAGTTTCGCCGCCGCCGCATAGCGATCCGGACGGCGCGCATTGGGTGACTGAGGCAAGGCAACGAGCAAGGCCGCTTCCCCATGGGACAGACGGCGCGGCTCCTTGCCGAAGTACATCAGCGACGCCGCGCGAACGCCCTCGATATTGCCCCCAAAGGGTGCAAGGCGCAGGTACAAGTTCAGGATCTCTGTTTTCGACAAGCGGCTTTCCAGCTGCACAGCACGGATGATCTGGCGCAGTTTGCCGTAGGCGGATTTACCGTGTTCGCCCTCGAGCAGACGGGCCGCTTGCATGGTGAGCGTCGATCCTCCCGAGATCAGTTTTCCCTTGCGGGCGACCTCAGTTGCAATCCGCAGGTAGCCGACGGGATCGACGCCACGATGCGATGAGAAGCGCCGATCCTCAAAGGCGAGCAGCATTTTCACGTACACGGGATCGACGTCGACGACAGTTATGGGCAAACGCCAGCGCCCATCGGGCGTGGTGTAGGCGCGCAACAGATTGTCGTGGCGATCAAGGACGATCACGGACTGATCGGCTGCACGCGCCAACGGTGGCGGGCCCATGCGTTTCGTCTCAATGCCGATGGCAAGCGTGGCCGCGAGAGCCGCCGCGCAGGCGCCGATAGCGACACGGCGTCGTACGCCCTCACCCAGTCCGTCACGGGGGGAGGGTGGGGTGAGGGGCAAAAGCTTGCTCCGTTGAAACTGTTTGCGCATGTCCAGCACTCGAAAGTGAACAACCGAGAGCATTTTCCGGGAGAAGGCGAGTGGCTCACTTCCCGGTCACTTCGAGCCGACCAGTGGCTGTGCGTGCGTGCCGATCGGGCTTGTACATGTCCTCGACCGTTGCGGCGGGATGCACGAACGAACCCGGTGTGACCGCCCGCACGATGTAGGCAACGGTTGCCTCTTTCACTGGACCCTGGGCGGCCTTTGCGTCTTCGCCGTCGGCATCATCGTCGGCATTGCGATTGCGGCGCGTGCCGTCGGTGGCAAAGAAATCAAACGCAGCGACAACCTTGTCATCGCGGAAATCCGTGTGCTGCGGTTTGCGACCCGCCTTAAGCCAGTCGAGTGTCTTGACGTCTCCGCTGTCAACCAAGCGTGGGTTTTCCACTTCGAGGCCCGCCGGTAGCCGGTCAACCAACATGATACGACCACCTGCCTGATCGGCTTCCACCTTCACGACGACAACGAGGCGATCGTTCTGTTTCAAGGTCGACGTGCCGCCAGTGGCGCTCTTGAGATCAAACAGTTTGCCATCAAGCGAGTAGTAGCTGCGTGTGATCTTGAAGCCCTTCGACACGGCTGGCTCCGGCGTTAGAGCATTGCCGATTACGGAAATCACGGCGCTTGTTCCGGTATCGGCTTCGTTGCCGATTACGACCGGCGTCGCGAGATCCTTGGACGAAAACGCGCGTATCAGCTTACCCTGATGTGGCGCACCGTTAACGGAAAGTTGTGCGGAGCTGGCTTCATCGCCGAGCGCGCGGGCCGCCAGCAGCAGCCAAGCTTGCTCTTGCGTCGACGTGTAGGGTTTGCCGGCGTAACCTTTCGCCAACACATCGATCAGCTGCGGAGTGCGCCCGCCTGTCATCTTCGTTTCGCTGGCAAGAGTGATGACGGCCGCGCGATCGCGCAGGTTTGAGCCGTAGTCGGCCCGGAAAGCTTCCGTCTCCGGCTTGTCGAGTGCCTTCATCGCAGCAGCGAACGCCGTTTCGGATCTGGCCTTGTCGCCAAGCAAGCTCGCAGCGGCACCGAGGTGCGCCAGCGCGAGTGGCGTTGTGAAACGATCCATGCGCGCATCGACATAGTAGCGCAGTTCACCAGACGGCGCGCGGCCACCGCGGGCCAACACATAGAGGGCATAGGCGCGGCTTTCGCCACCCTTGTCGAAGTCCTGGGCGAAGCCGACGAAGTTTTGCAGACGGTCAAGCGCAAGTTTCAGGTTGCGCCCGTCGACGGCGACTTTGCCCTCACGTGCCCGCAACAGAAAATCCGTGACATACGCGGTCAACCACATATCGCCGTCCGATGGTCCCCAGATGCCGAAGGCGCCCGAGCTATCCTGCATTTCGAACAGCCGCTCGACCGCTTTGGCGAGACGCTCTTTCAAATCAGCATCCTGGCCCATGCCAATCTGGCGGGCGACATCATTGGCATACAGCAGCGGCATTGCCCGGCTGGTGGTTTGCTCCGCGCATCCATGGGGATAGCGGTCAAGTTGACTGAGAATACCCGCAACATCGAGCGACGCCATGGGTCCGACATGGACGGTTGCTTTCGCCGAACCGGGGATCAGATCCTGGAGCAGATCCTGGGACAGCGTGACTTTGCCGTCCTTGGCCGCGAGTTGCACGGTCGTCGTGCGGCGGATATCGCCTGACGGCGGCTTGACATCGAACATCATGGGGCGCTGCACCGTAATTCCGTTCGGACCGACGGCCGTGACCATAAGCGGCATCCGGCCCAGATCCGTCGGCTTGAGCTGCAAACTGTCGATCTTCTTCTCACCGGCTTTGAGCGCCAATGTCTTCTCGCCAAGTGTCCGCGTCGGCAGACCACCCACCGGATTAAACGTCACGGTCACCTTATAATCCGCAGCTGGACCTTCAACATTGTGCAGGTCGACCGAAAGCCGGGCCGTGTCGCCGAGGGTGAGGAACCGTGGCCCCGTCACGGTCAACGCAATAGCATCGCGCACCAGCATGTCCTTCGACGATGAGCCAACCTTGTCGCGGCTCCACGCGACAGCAGACAAACGTACGGCGCCGTTGAATGCGGGTAGCAGCACGGGGATCTGCGCGATGCCGTTGGCATCCACTTTGACGATGCCAGAAAAGAGCGCGAGCGTTGCCTCTGTCGGCGGCGAGGCATTGCCGGCAACGCTTATATCCCCGCCGGAGCGCAAGCGGCCCTTCTCGGCGCGCATGCCATCAATCAGACGGCTGTAGTAGTCACGGATATCAAGGCCGAGCTTGCGCTGGCCGTAGAACCACGCCTGGGGCTTTGGTGCCTCAAAGCGGGTCAGGTTCAAGATACCGATATCGACGGTTGACAGGGTCACGCGCGCCTCTTCGCCGGCGGTGAGACCCGCAACTTTCACCGGCACCATCATGGCGCTGCCGGGCTTCACTTTGTCCGGCACCTGGATCGCGACCTCAAGCGTGCGCGTGTCTTGATCTACGGCAAGCCAGCGTAGACCCATTGCGCGGCCCGGCATACGCTTCGCCGCGCCATCGAGCGGGCGATACAGCGTCACGGCCACATAGGCACCCGCGCCCCAATCTTTTGAGACGGGCACGGAGACTTCGCCGCCGCCAGCCGCGATATCGGCCTCAGCGAAACTGTGGACCTTGCCGCCGAGCACACTGACGAGCGCCTTGCCGGCAAAGCGAGACGATACCTTTACGCGTGCAACATCGCCGGATTTGTAAGTTGGTTTGTCCAAGGCAATGTCGAGCATTTCGGGGCTGTCGACGGCGTCGTCGGCGTGCCATCCGGCATTGAATGCGTACGACGAGACGAGCGAACCGTCCTCGCGTTTGACTTCAAGGCGATACCGGCCCCAGTCGAGCTTGGCCCCGATTTCCGCGGGCTTGTCAGCCGCGATGTCGAGGACGCCCGAGGTCACGCGGCGCGTGTAAGTTTGCATTTCGTAGCTTGTGTTGCCGCCGTTCGACATCCATTGCCACCGCTGTTCAAGGCGCATCAATTCCCACTTCAACCCCTTTTCGGCAGCACTCTTGCCGGCCTTGTCGAGCACGATGACTTGAAACGTCTCTGTCTCACCCTCCCGCGCCTGATTGTCGGCGAAGCCGGCTTTGATACCGATGCGCGCATCGCCGAGTTCAACTGGCAGTGTGACACGTCGTTCGATCGTGCGGCCGCTGGCTTCACGCAGTTTTACGATCACATCGGCTTCAAGAGGACGCGCCGTCTTTTCCAGTTTCGGCAGTTTCACTTGGACTGTCGATGTGCCGTCTGCCGCCGTTTCGGAGAGCCCCTCTAGGGCTTCGCGCACCGTTGCTGTCTTCTCGTCGGCGAGGCCAAACTGGAAGCCGGGATAGGCAGCAAGGCCGGCTTTGGCAGGCCTGACGATGACTTCGCCCTCGACTGCGAGATTGGCCGCGGGCGGTCCATAAAGATATGTACCGGCAATCTTGATGCTACCGCCGTCGGTCGTGACGGCTGCACTCGCCGGTGTCAGTTTCAGATCCATGCGCTCGGCGACAAAGTCCTCAACCAAGAACGAAACGGACGAAATCGGATCGGCTTTCGGGTCAGTGTAGAACTTCGCGCGCCAAGTGCCGCTCATGGCACTGGCACCAAGAGCAAGGGCATGCGCGCGCCCACCGAGCCCATGATCTTCGAGCACAAGGCGGCGGTGCTCAACACCATCTGGTCGCGAGATGATCATCGTCGTCGGCACGTTTGCCGCGATCACGGCCGAATCCCGAATAAGCGCCGTGAGATGTACGGTCTCGCCGGGGCGATAAACGCCTCGATCCGCATAGGCATAGCCATCAATCGGACCCGGTGCATTGCGGCCCTTCACGCCACGATCCGTGAGATCGAAGGCGGTCTGGGAGACGTCGAGGAAAGCATAGTCGCCGCTGACTGTATCAGCGACGACCATTGCCGGTGCGAGCCCGCCTTCACCCTTGTGTAGCTTGGCATCGAAGCGTGCGTAACCGCGTGCGTCTGTTGTTGCCGTGCCAAGAACTTCATTATTGCGCGCAACCAACCGCACGTTGGCGTTCGCCGACGGGCCAGCGCTCGTCAGTGAGCGCACAAATGTATGTAGGCCATCTTCGCCTGAGTATGTGGTCAGGCCGAGATCCGAGACGATGAACCACTGGCTTGCGATCTGGCGATCTTCGCTGTTGCCCTTCTTTGGCAAAACATGAGCCGTGAGTAGATAAGCGCCCGGTTGCAACTTCGGCAATGCCTCCGAGACGGGAAATGCAGTCGTCACCTCTTCATTCAGCTTTGCCGGCACGATCAGCTCGCCCTCATAGACTTTCTGGCCGGTGCGTTCCTTGATGTTGCCGATCTCGTAACTCTGCACCGCACGGCCAAACTCATTGTTCTGGATCAGCGGCACGAGCCCGCGATCGCCGACGCGATAGACCTCGACTCCCACCATTGCCGCGTTGATTGTCGTCAGCGGTATGCCCTGTTGACCGTTGGCCGGCAGCACGTAAGCCTTGCCCGATGCGCGCACCACCGGTGTGCGATCCTTGAGATGAGCTGTGAGCTCGGACGTCTTGAGAAGCGGCTCACCCTCAATGACCGACGGCAGGCCCGCACGCACGACAATTGCGTACGAGCGACCGTGCGCGAGATTGTCGACGCACAGTTGGCGGCCCTCAGCTGAAACCGTTTGCGCGTCGCGGCCGTCGACCTTCACGAATGAAGACCAGTCGACCTGCTTTTTGTTTGGCAAGCCCTCCGAGAACACCACGCACGCGCGCGGCGTCGCGCCGTTAGCGTCAACCTTGATGTCCGTCACGCGGAAACCGTGCTCCTCGCGTAACGTCTGCAACACAACGCGGGTCGCAGGCGTGTCGCGCGTCTCAAGGCTGGCCTGTGCCGCTGAAATGGCCATACGGTGGCGCGCTTGTCGCTTCAGGGCATCGACGAGCATATTTAAGGCGTCGGCCTTCTGCGTTGGTGTCTTGGCAAGTTCGTAGGCGCGGTAAGCAGCAGATTGCGCCTGGTTCGGCAGCGTCGCCTGCTCGCCGCTCTTCATGGCCTCAGGTTTAACGGCGAGGAGCGCTTTTGCAAGGCTGAGCCAGCCCATCATATCTGCGGGCTCAAGACCGACGGCAATTTGCGACGCGGCGATCGATTTGCGCGGATCAGTCACCAGCGCCGCGTCCGCTTCCGCGCGCAAATCACGGGCTGTGCGTTTGGGTGGCGCGACCGCGGTCTTTGCCAGTGAGGCCGCCAACACAGCGGCCGCGTCTGCCATGGTCTTATCAGCGAATGGTGCCCCGGCCGCCAACGTGCTACCCATGAACAAAGCAAGTACTGAGATGGAACCAGCGGTGAGCGTACCGAACCTCGGGGCATTTCGGCGGGTCGCGGAGTGGGCGGCTGAGTGCGACATGGTGGGAGAAGCGGGGTGCGTCGTCATGGGAGAAATTCCTCAAAACCCGCGGGCGCTCCGCGGCACATAGACCTTGGATCAACTGCGTGTGACCGAACAGAGGCTCTTACACAGCCGCTTCCTTGAATTGCGGGGCATTGCGCCCACATTCCGTCATGTTCCCGCCTGTTGCGCGACGCGAAAGTGCGCGACACTGGGTAGACGTGCAGGCTTGTCTGGTGTGTGCAGCCGAACAGCCGAGGAACATCTCGATGCGATCCATCTGGGCGAAACGCAGCATTGGCGCGACGACAGCGGCCGCGGTCCTGCTGGCTCAGATGCCGCTGGCAGTCGTCAGTGCGACACGCGGCGGCGCCCAGGCGACGCAGCCGCACTTAACTGGTCCATCCTTGGTTGCCCCACCTCTGGTCGCCCCATCGTCGGTCACTCCGTCGTCCACCTCCTCCGGCATCCTCTCATCGACCGGAATTATGTCACGCACCGAGTATGAAGCTTGCCAAGCCAAGGACGAGACGGCGTTTCGCGGCGCGATGGAAGAACTGACCTACAAAGGTCTCCGCACGGGCCTTGCAGGCGTCGATTACAATGGCGTGGTGCGTGAAGAGTGGCGGCGGCTCGACTTCGATCAAGTCATCGACAAACAGGTCGACATCGCCGTTGACGAGGTCAAGGAAGAGACCAGTTGGACAAACCTGATCAAGTCAATTGGCTCAACAGAACAAGCCAATGCTCTGGCGACAAATGTCGCCGAACGCGTCTACAAATCTGAGGCGGTGAAGGCATCGTTTGAGAGCCTCGCTGGCAGTGTTGGCCGTGCACTCGGCAAGCGGATTGAGATGGCAACATCCGATACGGCCGAGCCTGCCATCCAATGCATGCAGCTGTTCCTTGGCCAGCGTTACGGCAACACGGTTGCACGTATGTTTTCAGGTGAAGCTGGCAAGGAATATCGCATTGATCCCTCAAAAAACACAGCTGAAGTTTCAGCCGCCTCTGTTGCATCGACTGGTGCCGGCGGCCTGACCGGCGCCGTTATCCTGATTGTGCGCCGGCAGATCACCGCCATGTCGGCTCGCATCGGCTCGCGGATCGTGGGCGCGGTCGTTGCCCGGGTGGTTGGCGTTGTCGCTGGCGGCGTCGGCCTATTGTTGATCGCCAAGGACGTCTGGGATTTCCGGCACGGCGTCATGCCGATTATCGCCTCTGAGATGAAGTCAAAGGACACAAAGACCAAGGTACAGGAGGAATTGGCGCGCGCCATCCAGGAGCAGATCGGTGAGAACCTACGCGAGATTTCGGCGCGGACAGCGGAGCGGATCCTGGATGTTTGGCAGCAATTTAAAGTGGCACATGCCAAGGTGCTTGACCTCGCTGAGAAGAATGCCGAATTCAAACGCTTTCTTGACCAGTTGAAGCCAGATGCACTTGGGCGCCTCGACGAAGTTGTGTCGCTGATTATGCCGAAGGAGGGCGAAACGGGCCTACTTGCAAGGCTCGCCAACGGCACGCTTAATGACGCCGTCAATCGTATGCCAGCCGCGGCGTTTGATGTTGCCCGGGACACGGGATCAATCGACACAGCCCTGCAATGGTGGGCGATAGCTGGCGATGATATTGGAAAGGTCACAGACGCGGATCTACATAAACTGACAACGCCACAGAGCCTAACGAAAGCGACGTTCGCACGCTTGGTCGGCCTTGGCGACAAGGTTGCCCTTGGGCGGCTCGCAGCGCTGCCGATGGAACCTCGGCAAGTGTTGTTCCAGCTCGATACGAGTGAGTTGCGCAAACTCGGCCATGCCTTGGACACGACAGAACTCCAGAGCCTCGCCGGATATCTGACTGGTCTTGAAAAGTCGGCATCGCGCCGGATTCTGTCAGCGGTCGCCCAGACACCGTCTAAAATGCAGGTGCTGGCCCGGCCAAGCGTTCGCTACGCCATCATCGCAAGCCGAGATCAGTCAATCGCAGTCGGCATGATGCTGAAATCTGAGGGCGTGCCGGACCCGTTCGCGGCCCTCGAAAACGCGCGCTATGTGATGGATGGTAAGGTCTCGCCCATCCTGCTGTGGGAGAAGAACCCAGTCTTCGTTGCCACGGTAGCCGTGTTGGCACTGACGCTGCTGCTGATGCTCCGCCGTCTTATGTTCGGACGCCGACCAAGGGTCATTGTACAGAAAACACAAGTGGCGGCTGAGACGAAGCGGGCGTCAAACGCGCCACCGATCCGCACAAAACGCTAACGGAGATGTCAGCTCCAGACGTTTCAGGCGGAGGTGTTTCGGGCTCAGGCGTCACGGACCCAGGCGTCACGGACCCAGGCGTGTCGGATGCACCTCTCAGCTTCCCGCTTTAGCGCGCTGCAATGAAGCGCGCATGGCATGCCCTGTGCGTTCGAACGCGGCGCGCAAATCGTCTGCAATGGGCGCGATGTCCTCGCAAGTGCCTTTGCGCGCAAGGGCCTCAATATCTCGCGCCAATTCAGCCACGCGCTTTGCGCCGACATTGGCACTCGAAGATTTCAAGCTGTGCGCTGCAAGGTAGAGTGCGTTGATCTGCTTTTGCGCGAGCGCATCGAACAATTGACTGACGTTTTTCGGAGAGTGCGCGAGGTATGCCGTCAGGAGCCGCTCAAACAGCTGCGGACGCCGCTTGCGCAAATCTGCAAGCAGCGCCTCGTCGAGGCCGGTCTGGCTGCTATCGATGGCAACGGCGGCATGAAATTGAGCCTCTTCGTCCGGCACGCCAAGGATCGGCAGACCTTTGGATGTTGCTGCAGTCTTGAACGGCGTGATCCATCGGATCAGCACCTGGGCAAGTTCTGTCTCGGTGAAGGGTTTCATCAAGTAGTCGTCCATGCCGGCATTGCGGCACGCGATCCGGTCGGCCTCGAAGGCATGCGCTGTCACGGCGATCACTGGTGTCCGCGGTCGCCCAAGACTTTGTTCGAGTTTCCGCAGGCGATGTGTTGCCGTAAGCCCATCCATTTCGGGCATCTGGCAATCCATCAAAACGAGATCGAACGGTTCCGCTTCGAAGGCGCGGCACGCGGCGCGCCCGTTCGTTGCAACGCGAACGGTGCAATTCATGCCAAGCAGCAGTTCGCGGACCACCTCCTCGTTGATCGGATTGTCCTCGGCGATGAGAACGTGAGCATGCAGCTTTGGCGTTTCAGCGCCGATCGGCCGGGGCGCCGTAGCTGTGGCGGGCCTTGGATCAACCACAGCACGAGAAACCGCCTCGAGCAGATCGGCCCGACGAACGGGTTTGGTCAGTAGGCGCGTAATGCCGATTTCGTTTGCCGCCTGAAGATCACCGTCCCACGTCATCGACGTGACCATGACAAGGCCAATTGAAGCCAGATTTGAGGTGTCACGGATGGCGCGGCAGAGGGTCATCCCGTCCATATCGGGCATGAGCATGTCGACGATGACGGCTGCAAACGGGTGTCCCGCGTCGGCAGCAGCGGTAAGGATTTCAAGCGCCATCTCACCGCGGCGCGCATTGACGGGCATGGCGCCCGCCTCCGAGAGATAGTCAACCAGGATTTCCCGATTGGTGTCGCGGTCATCCACCACGAGGATGCGCTGCCCGCGTAAAGCCTCGACATTTATGATCCGCAAGCTTGGCACAACGGCGATCTTACAGGGCATCGAAATTGCGACGTGGGTGCCTTGATGGGGCCGACTGTCGAGTGAAATCGACCCGCCCATCAGCGACATGAGGTGACGCGAGATTGACAGGCCAAGCCCGGTGCCGCCAAAGCGGCGCGAAATGGAACTGTCGGCTTGCGTAAAGGGCTCGAACAATCGCCCGGCCGTTCCCGTGTTGATACCAATGCCGGTGTCGCGGATATTGATGCTGATGTTCGCCTGTCCGTCTTTCGCCTGGCCGCCGAGAACAGAGCTAGCAGACAGGCGGATTTCAACTTCGCCTCGCGGCGTAAACTTGATCGCATTGCTGATCACATTGACGCAGACCTGCCGCAGTCTTCCCACATCACCTATGATATGGGTCGGCGTTCCGGCAGCGATAAACACGCGCAGATCAAGGCCCTTGCGTTGTGCATCCTCGGCGAACAGCTCCGCCGCACTCTCGATACACTGATGCAAATCGAATGGCTGCGCGTCGATTGGCATCTTGCCGTCTTCGATCCGTGACAGGTCGAGCACGTCGTTGACGATCGTCAGCAGGTTCTTGGCAGACTCGTGAATCGTCCCGACTTGGCGACGTTGACGGTCGCTCAACGGCGACTTGATCAGGATCTCCGTCATGCCGAACACACCATTCATCGGCGTACGGATTTCGTGACTCATATTGGCGAGAAACTGGCTCTTGGCGCGGTTAGCCTCCTCAGCAGCCATATTAGCGTGACGCAGATCGCGTTCGACACGCTGACGCGTGTTGCGCTCGACGGCGAGCGACGCAAGCTGCGCAATTGCAGCCGCAAAAAGGCGCGCTTCCGGCGCCCATTTGATTTTACGACCGAGTGTCGTCGCGCGGATGGCGCCGGTCACGTTGCCATCAATGACAATCGGCAGTTGGAGCAGAGAGCCAAGGTTCTGGGACCCGACCAATGCTGCCTCTCCGGCCATAAAATCCTCGTGCGCGGCGACATCCTCAATCGAGAGGCTCGATGAGATATCAATCTGTGCTCGGATTTCAGGCCAACTGCGGCCAGGGGGATAGAGCGGCGCCTCATGCTGGCCACTGGCGCGAACATAGGCCTCCGCTGAGACGACATCGTTGCTACTGCTTTGGACCAACAGAATCGCAGCCCTGTCAGCACCAATTTCCTCGCAGAGTGTCTGGGAAAGGGCACGCAATGTCTCTGACAGGCTGCCGTGGCGAACGACATCAGATTTCATCAAGCTACCAAAGGATTCGAGCATATGCGCGAGGCGACCAGCACCAGCACTGATCTCATCTTCCGCCCGCTTGCGATCGAGCCTCTCAATGACAAGTGCAACGAGGCTTGTCACAGCCGACAGAAACAGACGATGCTCTTCTGACCAAGTGACTGGCTCGCCGCATTTCTCGGCGCAGACGACACCAACCGTCGTGCCCTCCATCAAGATGGGCATGCCAAGCACCGAGCGCACGTCTCGTGATTGAAAGTGTCCGCTTAGTGTATCGAACCGGGTATCAGAGATGACGTCATCACACGTTACCAAGCCGTCCGCGAAAAGCGCAGCAAAGCATGTGGGATGATCCGCCTGGCTCAGAATTGCGCCCTGGGCGTGCTTATCTGTCCTCTGATCATAGATCTCAAGTGCAACGACCGCGTCACGAGTGACCGACATTTTCCAAATGCTGACACGCTCAATGCCAAGGGTCTCCGACGCCATTTTTGACAGCATCTGCACCGCGTCGGTAAGGTCGCCACGACGCCAGTGTTCATCGTTCATGAAACCGGTGATCGCCGCCTGCTGCATTTCGAGGCGAGCGGCGACGCCGGCGATTGCGCGTTCGAAGCGTTGGCGCTGGCTGCGTTCGATCGTCAGAGCCGCCAAATTTCCGATGGCCGTTGCGAATAGTTTTTGGTTGGTCGACCAGACAATGGACCGGCCACACACGGACGCGTTTATAACGCCGACGACACCGCCGCCGACTTCAATTGGAATCTGCATAAAAGAGCGAACATCGACGTGACGCAGGAGGACGTCGAGATATTGCTGGGTATCGGGATGGGTTTCGACATCATCTGCAATGATTGCGACCCCGGCCCTTGCGCTTGCCAGCATTCGGTGCGGATGGAAATCCAACCCGATAAACGGCGACTGGTGGAAATCCTCGTTTGCAAGATAGGTTTCCGAGTATTCGATTTTGTCAGTTTCAATTGCGCGAACGGTGATTGAGACGCGATCAATCCCCGCTTCCTTGGCAAATGTCCGCGACAGTTTGCGCATCGCAGCAGATAGGGATCCATTACGGAAGCTCTCTGCGTGCAGCAACGCGTTGAGCACATTTTGTTGACGCGACAGAGCTTCGGCCGTCGCGACGATCTGGCTCTCGGCGCGACGGCGCTGATGGCGCTCGACGGCGAGCGCTGCGATATTGGCAATACCTGTCGCAAATAGAGACTGTTCGGCGGTCCACTGGCGTGGGCGCTCGCCAGCACAACTGACGAAACCGATCAAAGCACCCTCGACCAGAATGGGCGCCCGCAAGAGAGACACAATACCAACTTTGGCCAGCACATCGGCATAGAACGGCGCGCAAAAAGCATTTTCACGGACGTCCGAAACGGTAACCGGCGCAGCGATACCGTCGTGCAACTCAAGGGCCGCCAGATTGAACGACGTCCGCCCATGCGCCGACTCGACTTCACCCGTCATCGTCGAGTACGTCTCAGCATAGGAAAATGACTGCCGGTCTTCCGCCAAGATCCAAATCCCCGCACTTTGGCAGTTGTTGATTTCGGCAAAGGAGCGCAGCATTGGCCGCAAAATGTGCTCAAGGTCATGCGACGGCCGCGCAACTTCACGCGCCATGTCTGTCAACGCTATTTGCTGCCGCGCAAGGTGCTGGGTACTGGCAATGATCGAGGCTTCGACCTTTTCGCGCTCGGTTCTTTGCATGATCAGTGCAGCAAGAGTCGCCAAAGCACTTGCGGCAAGCCTTTCATCGGCACGCCATTCGTGGGGGCCACCACTTTTGCGAAAACAAAGAATTCCAGTTTGCCGCCCATCGATAAAGATCGGCACGTCCATGGCCGAGCGTATTGAAAGTGACCTATAACATTCCAGAAAAGACCTTTTGATGTGTTTTGCGGTTTCAATGTCCGAAACGCAGATGACATCACCTTCCGCCATAGATTTAAAATTGGACAGGAAAAATTCGGCCGGCCTGGAAAACCAGCCTGTGTGTCGCTTAGTTCGCCGATCATATGTATCGATAACATCGAAGTGCGTTGCATCTTGTCTGGGGAGATATATGCCACACCGATCGACGTCCAAAATGGCTGCACCACCTTCATTGAGCGCTGCAAGCGCTTCAGCTTGTGTCCCCGTTTGGAACCGTGCCGATCGCATCAGCTCCCCGAGCTTTAGTTGTTGGTTCAGCATGTGCGCTGTTCGCTGCGACACTTCTGTGTCAAGGCGCTCGTTAAAACCCTGAAGAGCGCGATATTGACTTCTCATCAATCGGTCGGCACGTGAAGCAATCACGTAAAGCGACGCATAAAGAAACAGGCAGATACCGATCGATAATAAAATTGTCGACCGGATCATCTCATGCATGCGCGCGCTGGCCGCGGTCACGTCCGTGTAAATCTCCACGACGCCAACAATTTGGCCGTTGGCATCGTGTTTTGGCAAGTAAGTCTCGACGCTCTCAATGTTCTTCAATCGGCCGCCCATGCCGATCGCCGATGGCACCTGGTTGAGCGTGCTGTGGGGCCGCCCCGCGAGCGCGCTGGCAAACTCCGGTTTGTTGATGTCTGCTACCACGCCGACTTCGGAAAGGTCGGACGAGTAGAGGGTCAAGCCGTTGGGTTTGAAAATCTTCATTTTATAGATCGGAAGGCGCAGTGCGGCTTGGCGGACAGACAAGTCGATGTCCGTAATCTGCCAACTTTGTTTGAGCTGCGTCGGGTCTCGCTCGGGGGTCGTTGACAAGAAATCGGCATGGGGGTCCCAAGCGATGGCGACCATTTGGGCTGCGATGGTTTCGTTCTGCTCACCCGCAGCGGCAACAAGACGCGAGGTTTCATACCGGCTGACCCCCGTGCCCACACCGATGCTCAGCACTGCGATCAGGAGCGCGGAGGAGATTGAGAAGTATCGCAAAAGGTCGAACATGCTAGCTCCCGGCGCCACGGCGCACCGTGACCGTAGCCAAATGAAACTAATATTCTTTCAATGCTAACGGTGCTCAGCCTCATGTGAATTAAGCGCAAACGGCCTTAAAGCACGAGAGCGGTTAGAGTATGCGACCCAACAATCATTGGAGTTGTATGGCGCATGAGGCGGCGCTCTCGACGAAGAAGACAGCGTGTGCGATCGTTGCCACCGATCATATTGGCCGTCCTCGCACGCTGGGGGCTTCATGTTGTTGTATCGGCGCCAAGCGCTAGTTGGGCTCTCTATGCCCTGGATTGCAGGCGCATTAGCTGCCGCTGTCTGGGCCGGGCCTGCATTTGAACCCGACGACATCGATGTCAAAGCTATTGATGCAATGATCAAGGCGGCACCAAAGGCAAAGACAATACTTGTCGACGTGCGCACGGCTGAAGAATTCGCGGTCAGTCACCTGCAGGCAGCTGTCCATATAGAACCGGGCACGACGCCTGAGGACGTCGTGAAGCGCCTTGGTGTCCCGGTCGAGGGCGCGAATGTCGTCCTCTATTGCACTGTTGCTATTCGCAGCAAGGGCTTGGCAATCAATGCACAGGACCAACTGCTGAATGCTGGCGCCATCGGTGTATATGTCATGAGCGACGGATTGATCGCTTGGGCAAATGCCGATTTGCCGCTTGTTGACGTGCGGGGCGCAACGCGGTTCGTCCATCCGTCGGACCAGGCAACCGGCAGCCGACTCAAGGATCCGAGCCGGGTCCGCTTTGAGCCGCGTGACTAAAAATATGTCCCCGGCCCAAATGTGAGGGGCGCGGTGGCTGTTACCACCAGCCCTTCGCCGCCAGGCCGGCCAACGCCAGTGCTATCACCCACAAGGCCAGTGTCTGCCACCGACGACCGCGACGGTCTGCTGCCGCAATGCGTTTTACGGTCTCCTCATCCAGACGCCAGCCATGCTTAGCCGTGTCGGCAAAAGCGAGGGCAGTGCGCTCGGCTTGCGCAAGCACACGCGGCAAATCAGCAAGGACACGTCCCATCGTTCCCGCCCCCTCCCCGGCCTCGCGCAAACGCCCTGCAAGGCCAAGGTTCTCCTCCAGCCATGCTTTGGCTACCGGCTCGGCGGCCATCCACATGTTCAACGACGGATCGAGCCCACGCGCGACACCTTCGACGATGACCATGCTCTTCTGTAGCAAGATCAGTTCTGGCCTAGTCTCCATGTCGAACACTTCGGTGTAGGCAAAAAGTTGGCCAAGCAGGTCCGCCATGGAAATCTCATCCGCGGTCTTGCCATGTATTGGCTCACCGATGGCACGCATGGCCTGGGCAAACACATCGACGGAGTGGTGCGGCGGCACGTAGCCCGCATCGAAATGCACCTGTGCCGCGCGCCGATAATCACGCGTGATCAAACCGTGCAGGATTTCGGCGAGAAACCGCCGCTCCATTGGACCGAGGCGGCCAACAATACCGAAGTCAACCGCGACCAGCGTGCCGTCCTTTTCGACGAACAAATTCCCCTGGTGCATGTCGCCGTGAAAATATCCGTCGCGCATGGCATGATTGAGAAAGGAGCGGATGACGTTCAGGCCGAGTGCCTTCAAATCATGGCCTTCGGCCTCAAGACGCGCGCGATCCTTGATCGGAATACCGTCAATCCACTCAATCGTAAGAACACGTTTCGATGTGCGCCGCCAATCGATCGACGGCACCCGGAACCCCGTGTCGTTCTTTGTGTTGTCGGCCATTTCAGACAGTGCGGCAGCCTCAAGCCGCAAATCCATCTCCAGGTCTGTTGTGCGGGCAAGGTTGTCGACCACGGCCAGCGGCTTCAGCCGGCGGATCGGTGGGTACCACGCCTCCATTAGGCTGGCCGCAAAATGCCACGACGCCAAGTCATGCTTGAATTTGGCTTCGACACCTGGACGTAGGATTTTGACGGCCACGGTCCGTTGCGACCCGTCTTTGTCTTCAACAATGGCCTTGTGCACTTGGGCGATGGAGGCGGCCGCCTCAGGCAATCCGAAATCCATATAATGGTCTTCGAGGCGCCCCCCGAACGCTTGCTCCACGGCGGCTCGCGCTTGCGTCATTGGGAAAGGTGGTAGTCGATCCTGCAAGTTGCCAAGGTCGCGCTGGAGTTCAGGCCCGATGAGATCACCGCGGGTCGCCATGAACTGGCCGAGCTTGATGTAAGACGGCCCGAGTGTGGTGATGGCGCGCGACAGGCGCTGATGCGACGGCTGACCGCGCCGCAAAGGCCAAGTCAGCACCCCGATTGGCCAAGTCAGCACGCGTGCGAGCCGCAAGAACAGCGGCACCTCGATGCCCTTTGGCACCAGCGACGCACCGTGCTGCGCGAGCACGAGGCCCGCGCGGGCAAGGCGCAGAAGGTGGCCGATTGCGGTTGCCATAGGGTTCCAGGGGGACAGCTGCACCAATTGCGTCGGATTCGCCGACTTTGCCCATCCCGCCGAATGACGCTGGCCGCCGAATGACGCTGGCCGATCTCAAATTGCTCTCAAATCAGTTTTATGCGGATCAAGCGTGGTTGTGTTGTTACCAATCGAACGGTCCGAATGCATCGGAATCCGTTGACGATATCTGCCACTCGATGCAAAAGCGCCACAGGTGGCGTCGATGGATCACCTCAATTGTTAGGAGTATCACTATGAATCTCGTCTCGCTGGCGATGAACTTTGTTACTCCAGCCATTGTCAGCCGCATCGCGTCCGCGCTCGGCATCGACAGCAAGATTGCTCAGATGGCCATCTCCGCAGCTTTGCCAAGCATTCTGGCTGGCATCGCTGGCAAATCCACAAAACCCGACGGCCTCAGAATGCTGACGTGACTACTTGGTATAACCGACGGCAATCTGTTGACCAACCTTGGCTCCATGATCGGCGGGTCGGATCAATCGAAGCTGGTCAGTGGCGGCACGAACGCGCTCACTCAGCTGTTTGGAAATTCGACACTTGGCACGTTGACCGGGGCAATCGGCAAGTTCTCCGGCATGGGCGAAGCTCCGACCAAGAGCCTGCTCGGCATGATGGCACCCGTCGCGATGGGAACACTCGCCCAACAGCAAAAGGCCAGTGGCTTGGACGGCGCCGGTCTCGCGAAAATGCTCGCAGGTCAGGGCGAAAACATCGCCAAGGCTTTGCCGGCAGGCTTCGGTGATCTGCTCAAGGGGTCGGGCTTGCTTGATGCTTTGCCGAAGCCGGCCATGACGGGTGCTGCAAACGACACTGTGAAGGATATGGCGCGTTCGGCGGGTGCAACCGTGTCAAGCGCATCTACGGCTGCGGCAAAAACAACAAGTGCGGCCAATGATGCGGCCCGGCGCTCAGTGGTGGTGGCGGCCCCAACCGGGATGCCGAGCTGGCTCACCTGGGGCGCCCTGCTCGCGGCTATTCTACTTGGCTGGTACATGTTCGGCCCGAGCGGTGGGCCGCGTGTTGCGGCTCCGCCAGCACGTGTGGTGCACAACAACGTTGACCTCGTCCCTCAGGTCAACACGATGTACAATGGATTGAAAGACGTCCTTGCAACCGTGAAAGATCAGAACTCGGCCCAGGCGGCACTGCCCAAGTTACAGGACGGGGCCAAGTTCCTCGAAGGACTTGTCACCCAGTCAAGCTCCATGGCGCCTGGGACGCGCGCCGACCTGGCAGCCTTGATCGCAAACTATCTGCCTCAAGTCCGGGCGCTTATAGCCCAGGTGCTTGGCAACACAGGTGTCGGTGGGATCGCCAAGCCGGTTCTGGACTTGATCCTGGCGCGGATGGAGACCCTGGCGAAAAAATAGGCTAACCGCCACACAACACGCGCGTGAACCGTTGAGCATCTGGGGCGCCTTTCGCGAGGGGGGCGCCCCAGCCGTTTCAGCCGCCAAACCTACCCCCGTCCATCGCCAATGTCGGGCGTCGCCCAGGCGAGGTGTTGGCCACCGTCGAGTGCGATCATCTGACCAGTCATGGCGGGGCTCGCCAGAATGAACCGGATCGCCGCGGCGATTTCCTCTGGTGAGGTGCCGCGTTCGAGGGGGACGGCGCGGGCTTGGGCTGCAAAATCCTCGGCCTTTTGATGCACGCTCTGGAGCATTGGGCCCGGGCCGATCGCATTGACGCGGATCTGAGGCGCAAGCGCCTGTGCCAATGTCTGGGTCACCGCCCAAAGTCCTGATTTTGATGCGGCATAGGAGAAAAAGTGGGGAGTCGGTTTCCAGACGCGCTGATCAATGATGTTAACGATGTTCCCTTCGTCGCCTGCTGGAACTTGTGCAGCCAGCGCCTGAGCCAAGAGCACGGGCGCGCGCAAGTTGACGGCCTGATGGGCGTCCCATTGGGCCGCAGTCAAAGTTGCAATGTCATCATAAACGAACATCGACGCATTATTGATAAGGCAGGTGACCGGCCCAAGCGCCGTTGCCACATCCGGCACCAGACGCATAACCGCCTGTGCATCCGCCAGATCAGCCCTGAAGCTTTGCGCCGTGCCGCCTTTCGCCTGGATCTCCAGTACAACAGCTTCGGCGTCTGCTTTCGATGTCGCGTAATGGACCCCAACGCGACAACCCGCCTGCCCAAAGTCGAGGGCCAGTGCGCGGCCGAGGCGTCGTGCGGCGCCGGTGATTAAAACGGTCGAAGGTCTGGTCATGAGCTTGGGTACGGGTAACCTGCTATTGCGGACCGCCCGCCACTTTAGCCTTTATGCCTCGAATGTAAGTTTCGACGAGATCGTCGATCAGCCGGCTCGCGGCTTCGGTCGTGACGATCGAGAGTTTGTCGGCCGTCGACAAAGACGTGATGCCGTGAACTCCAGCCCACAGCACGCGGGCAGCCCGCTGTCGATCCGCGTCACTGCCGGCGGGGAACAGGGGGGCGAGGGCTTGCTCTACCCTGCGCAGCAAGCCTTCAAGTTTCTGCTGGTACCAGTCCGGTAGTACAGCGTCCGCGGGCATGTGGTGTTCAAACAGCAGGTTCCACAGCTTCGGTTTCTCATGTGTAAAAGCCAGATAAGCGCGCGCAAGCGCCGGCAGGGTTTCAGGACCAGCACCGTCTGTGAAAACCGCCCCAAGACGCCCTTCAAGGGCATCGAGCACACGCGCTTCGACGTGTAGGACGACGTCGTCCAGGTTTTGGTACATGTTGTAGATGGTGCCCGGCGAATACCCGATCCGGCGTGCAATTTCCCGGGCTGAAAGACCGGAAAGACCTTCTGTTTCAATGATGTCTCGCGCGGCTTCAAGGATGAGCTCGCGGAGCTGCTCCGGTGTATGTGTTGATCTGCGGCCCATTTTCCGCCCATTTGCCTATGTGTGTTTCAGCGCCCCACCTTCGCGCTGAACAGGCCAGTGAACAAGGCTGTGACCAATGTTTATTTTCCGAGCTTACCGCCCGGTATGTGGCGCCCTAGGATAGGAAAACAGTGGGCGATGTGCACCGCAAGACACGAAGCGTTAACCTGCTTGCGATAGCGTAAACTCAACTAGAAGTTGATAAAAATCAACCAAGCCGAGTATCTTGCGGTTCGCCATGTCCTTGGTGGAATGGACCGCAAGCGTCACCGTGGTCAGCCAATGCCCTGGCTGGCCACGGTCTGTCCGCGCGGGACCGTCGTGGTCTCACGGCGAGCGCTAAAGCGACGGCGAAAGTTCCTGCCCTGACGTCGTCGCCCAATGTAGTACCGGCCGACTACTGATGCAATCTGACGCGGCGCCGGGCGGCCGAGATCTCAAGTCTCTTTGAAAGTTTCGCGCGCCACGGTGCGGCCATGTGACCTAATCCTTGGTCACGCAACTCAAACTGATCAGTGCCTGTCCAGTTGTTCCGGCACGTGCGCTGGTCGTCCGTTCACTAACCATAAGTGCGACCACGAGCCAGAGAATAAACGATAAGTCCCAGACACTTAGGTTATCATTAGGCGATAGAAAAGAATTACTGTTACGACCATTCCAGACAGCGGCAACATCAAGTAAATCGTTGAATTGCGAAATTCTTTTACTGTCTGGTCGCGTTAACCAATAAACGTTAACGCGGGTATTCAAATCACCAAACGAGCATGTACGGGCGCTTGGCCTGCGGATTTAACCATTCGCACTGTCTCACCGTTTCTACGGGGACATTGAAGTCAGGAGTTCGTAAAATGCGTAAGGGGCAATCGACATTCGGGCGCACATGGCGCTCATTCACGTCGCTCAAACTTGTTGGTCTAGTTCTGGCATTCGCCGCCTATTCGATCGTTTCCATCGTCACCGCTGGCAGCGCGCGTGCTGAAGGTTCTGATGATTGGAGCCAAGCCGTTTTCTCGAAATCGCCGAAAGCTGCGTCCCTTGGGTCATTGTCGGGCAGCGGCAGCAAAAGCCGCAAGTCCACAACGTCTAAGTCTTCGTCAACCAAACTTGCGAGCCTCGGCGACGGCGCCCCCTCGAAGCGGGCAAGCGTTCCTGTGACCGGCGGTGGCGTACGTTGGGTTGCAAGCTCGGGCTGCCTCAACGGCACACTGAGATCGGCTGTCGCGTCCATCGCGTCACGCTATGGGGCAGTCACTGTCTCCTCAACCTGCCGCAGCGCAAGCCGCAATCGCGCCGTTGGCGGCGCCTCAAAGAGCTACCACCTTTCGGGAGATGCGGTTGATTTCCGCGTCCACGGAAACTGGGGCGGCGCTTACGCATCCCTGCGCTCCATGGGCCTTGGCGGTGTGAAGCATTACGGCGGTGGCCTGTTCCACGCGGACACCGGCCCGAGCCGCAGCTGGTAAACGTTAACCCGATCTGCAGGCACCGTTGACGTTTGGCCTCTGCACACCCGTGCAGGGGCCTCTTCCATGTCTGGGCGATCGGAGGTAGCGATTGCTTCCATCACCGCGCGGATCAAACATGACGCCTTCGCAGCACATCGCATTTGTCGGCCTTGGGGCAATGGGCTTCGCCATGGCCCGCCGTTTGGTTGAGGCTCAGTTGAGAATCGTCGGTTTCGATGTCCGCCGCGAGGCGGTTGGCCGTTTGGTCGCGGCCGGCGGCCACGGGGCGACCTCCGTGGCTGAGGCATGCACCGGCGCTAGCACGTTGATCGTTATGACGGTCAATGCAGATCAAGCTGAAGATGTATTGTTCGCTCAGGGTGGGGTCGCGGCCCTGGCACCCGACGCAACCGTCATCGTGATGGCCACCTGTGCGCCGGGCCGCGTTTCGGCCCTTGCCGAACGCGTCATCGCCACCGGCCGTCATTTCGTCGATGCGCCTGTTTCCGGCGGTGTTGCCGGCGCTGAAGCTGGCACACTGACGATCATGGCGGCCGCACCCAAGGCCGTGTTTGCCAACACCGAGGCGACCCTGCGGCTGCTCGGCTCAAACCTGTACCATCTCGGCGAGACACCGGGGCAGGGCGCTGCCATGAAAATTGTGAACCAGCTGCTTTGCGGGGTACATATTGCTGTCGCCGCCGAGGGGTTGGCCTTTGCTGAGCGCCAGGGCATCGACCCGAAGCAGGCGCTGGAACTGCTGTCTGGGAGCGCCGCATCATCCTGGATGCTCAAAAATCGTGGCCCGCGCATGGTCACCGACGATCCGACGGTGACGAGCGCCGTCGACATCTTCGTCAAGGATCTCGGCCTTGTCCTCGATGCGGGCCGAACGGCAAAAATGGGCTTACCATTGGCAGCCCTGGCGCATCAGCAATTCCTGTCAGCTTCAGGCCAAGGACTTGGCGCGAGGGATGACAGTCAAGTCATCGCGACGTATCGTGTGTTGTTTGCCAAGATGTGACGCCCACAGATGATCGACGACCACGGCCCTGTTCCGCTACCAACCAGCCCTCATCGGTTGGTGAAAATTACTTTCGAAAGCCGGGGCCGTGGCCGCCCCGAGATCGAGCACGAGCGCGAAGTGGCGATCTATGATATTCTTGAAAGTAACTACTTTTCCCCTTGTGATGCCGACGGCAACCCTCGCGCCGACGGACCCTACGTCCTGACAGTGGGCCTTGTCGAAGACCGCCTTGTGCTGCGCATCGCGACCGAGGCAAAACCCGGCGATGCTCACGCCTTACTGTTGTCGCTGTCGCCG
>JANNXS010000058.1:0-8576 GCA_031409695.1 Hyphomicrobiaceae bacterium | reverse complement strand
AGCGATAGATGCCGCCGGTGACGAGGCCGTCCGTGGCGCAATAGCTGTTATCTCGGCCAAGTACACGGAAGGCATACACAAACAGGGCGACCGAACCGCCGAGGGCCGTCAGTGCGAGCAAACGAAGCGGCGTTGACAATCCCAGAACCGGCGTCCGCGCCCAGAGCGTCAGCACAGCCGATCCAACGGTCAGAGCATTCAAGCCTCGAAAGAGCGGCCACCAGACGTAACCTTGCCAGCTGCCATCACCAGGTGTCGGCCAAATACGCTTCTGTGGCACCGCAAGTGATAGTGCCAGTGCGCCAAGCAACGCCACCGCCGCGATTGCGCCGAGCCCAAACAGCAGGGATACCATCAAGTACCTCGTACGTCCTCTGGCGGCGTTATAGTTGAACAATGGTTCCGTGGGTATGGCGTGCAGCCGCTTCGGATGTATCCAAAGCAAAAAGGGACGCCTAATGGTGCGCTCCGCCCCCGACGTTTAACCATCGAGCGCCACCATGCCCGCTTACACGATCTTCATGATCAGCGTGACTGACCCAGTCCGCTATGCTGACTACGCTCGACATACCCCGCGTATCATCGCCCAATACGGGGGGCGCATGCTCGTTCGCGGCGGCCAACCGGAGTTGACGGAGGGAACGATGCCCGGCCAACGCGTCGTCGTGTTGGAGTTTCCAGACCGAACGGCGGCCAAGCGCTTCATGGCGTCGCCTGAGTACCAGGGGATCATCGGCATCCGGAGGCAAGCAAGCGTGACCAGTATGGGCGTGATTGTTGACAGCTTGGCGCCGGAGGCTTGGGCCGCGGCTGTCACCGAGAGCAACACACACGGATGATGGCGGCATCTGATCGTTCGTTAATACCTATCACGGCGGCTCAACAGGCGGTGATCTAACGGGCTCGTGAGACTGTGTGACCATGTCTTGCGCTAAGGCTTATACCAATCACACAGTGACAAAACTGGGGACCGCTTATGCAGATCGTCACACGCCGTTTCGCCATGCATGTCGTGGCCGGCACCCTCGCCGTAACCCTGGCTGGACCCGTCATGGCCGCACCCGACGCGACATTTGCCAAGTTCACGGCCGGCAGTACGGTCACGGTCGACCATAGCGTCTGGGACAAGCAGACTAAGGCGTACATTAAACCCGACGCCGGCAACGTGAATTTTGCCGACTACAAGCGCTGGAAGGCCGAGGCTCACAAAGATCTGAAGGCCTACTTGGCCATGCTGCAGGCGACGGACCCCTCGAAACTCGACAAGCCCGAACAGTTCGCCTTTTGGTCAAATCTGTACAACGCCCGCACCGTTGACATCGTGCTCGACAAATATCCGGTCAAGTCGATCAAGGACATCTCGCTCGGCGGTGGCTTGAAGGCGCTCGTCGGTGGCGGCCCTTGGCAGGCCAACACGATCAAGGTTTCAGGTCTGGATTTGAGTTTGGACGACGTCGAGCACAAAATCCTGCGTCCCGTCTTCAAGGATGCGCGCGTCCACTACGCGCTCAACTGCGCCAGTTATGGCTGCCCAAATTTGCAAGCCGGCGCCTTTACAGGCTCGTTGCTCGAGGGGCAGCTTGATGCCGGCGCGAAGGCCTTCGTCAATCACCCACGCGGTGTTTCGGTCGAGGGCGGGAAGGTCAAAGCGTCAAACATCTATTCGTGGTTCGAGGCGGATTTTGGCGGCTCGCCCGCCAAGGCGCTTGATCATATCCGCAAATATGCCGAGCCAGCCTTGAAGGCGAAGCTTGAGGGCATCAACACGATCGCGTCCTACGACTACATTTGGACTCTGAATGACTTGTCGAAGTGAATTGACGTTTGACGCGGACGGGCACCAAACGACCGCTGCTCAACAGAGCAACACCGGTCGCGACGAACCAGAATAAATCAGCTATGTCGTCATCAACAGAGCCCCTCGGGGTGGCCGGAGTTGCCATGCCTGCCACGGACAGCACCACTGATAACAAGACCACTGATAACAAGACTGGCGCGTCAAAGCCCGCATGGCAACGCTACCTTCCGCTTGTGGTCATCGGTGGCGTGCTTGCCATGGTGATCGCCAACGGTTGGCACAAGCAATTGACGCTAGAAAACGTTTTCGCTGTCCGTGATGGCTTCCAGAGCTTTATCAATCAGAATTTTATTCTGGCGGTGCTCGCCTATGTTGCTACGTACGCGGCCGCGGTTGCTATCTCAGTTCCCGGTGCATCGATCCTGACACTGTCTGGTGGTTTGATTTTTGGCTGGTTGTTGGGTGGTGCTGCAGCCGTTGCTGGCGCCTCAATCGGGGCGGTCATCCTGTTCTTAATTGCGCGCTCCGCATTTGGTGAAACACTGCGCAGCAAGGCTGGGCCCCGGATCAATGGCCTCGTCGAAGGCTTCCAGAAAGATGCCTTGAATTATCTGCTCTTCCTACGCCTCGTGCCGGCGTTCCCTTTCTTTGTCGTCAATATCGCCGCAGCCCTGTTCAACGTGCCATTGCGCACGTACGTCATCGGCACGGTCATAGGCATCATACCGGCAACGTTTGCTTTTGCCTCCATCGGCGCTGGCCTAGATAGTGTGTTCGCAAGCTCGAAAGCCAACCAAGCTGCTTGTGCCGCTCTGAAGGGCGTTGCCGCGTGCCCGCTGGAATTGTCCGCAAAGAGTCTCGTCACCAAAGAAATCTTGATTGCGTTGTCCCTGCTCGCAGTCGTTGCCCTTATTCCGGTCGCATACAAGAAATGGAGCCAGCGCAATGGCTGACGCAAGCAAAAACATGCGCCTTGATGCGAGCGGAGCAGTACCCTCGAAGCTCAAAACGGTATCGGACGTCGCCGACATCGGCACGACGCAGACCTTGAACTGCGACATCTGCGTGATTGGGGCCGGGTCGGGTGGTCTCTCGGTTGCCTCAGCCGCGGCCCAACTCGGCTCAGACGTGATCCTGATTGAAAAGCACAAGATGGGTGGCGACTGCCTCAACTACGGCTGTGTGCCGTCTAAGGCCATGATCGCTGCTGCTCGCCGCGCCCATATCATGCGCACATCAGCACCGTTCGGCATCCGTCCCGTTTCGCCAGCCGTCGACCCAAAGGGCGTGCACGATCACATCAAGAGCGTCATTGCCGCCATCGAACCGAACGATTCAGTTGAGCGCTTTACTGGCCTTGGCGTTCGTGTCCTCAAAGGCGCTGCCAAGTTCATTGATGCCAAGACGGTCATCGTCGGTGATGCCCGGATTACGGCCCGCCGCTTCGTCATAGCAACCGGTTCAGCCCCGGCGGTCCCGCCCATCCCGGGCCTCGACAGCGTGCCCTATTTCACCAACGAAACGTTGTTCGACAATCAACAGCAAATCGGCCACCTGATCGTTATCGGTGGCGGCCCGATCGGCATGGAGATGGCGCAGGCGCATCGGCGCCTCGGCTGCAATGTTACCGTCCTTGAAGGCGTGAAAGCGCTGGGCAAGGACGATCCTGAGCTCACGGCCATCGCTCTCAAAGGTTTGCGCAACGAAGGCTTGGTCATTCGCGAGGGGGCCAAAGTCATTCGCGTTGAAGGTGGTCTTGGTCGAGTCCGCGTTCATGTCGAAGAAAATGGCCAACAGTCCGCCGTTGATGGCACGCATATTCTGGTTGCCGTCGGCCGCAAACCGAACGTTGGCGACCTCGGCCTTGAAGCTGCAGGCATCAAGTACGGTCGCACCGGCATCGAAGTGAACAGCGGTCTCGTCACCTCAAACGGCAATGTTTTTGCGATCGGCGATGTCACCGGCGGACTGCAATTTACCCACGTGGCCAACTACCATGCAGGGATTATCATCCGCCGCGCGCTTTTCCGGCTGCCGGCAAAGGTCAACACAGACCACATCCCATGGGTCACGTTCGTCGATCCAGAGATTGCAAACGTCGGGCTGACTGAGGAAGCGGCGCGCAAGCGCGGCGGAAAGGTCAACGTTTACCGATGGCCGTTCCACGAAAACGATCGCGCCCAGGCCGAACGGGCGACGGAAGGACTTGTCAAAGTCGTCACAGACCGGGGCGGCAAGATTCTGGGTGCCGGCATCGTTGGCGAGCACGCGGGCGAGTTGATTCAGATGTGGTCGCTCGCCATCTCACAGGGCATGAACATAAAAGCCATGACCGAGTGGATCTCGCCTTACCCGACCTTGTCTGAGGTTAACAAGCGTGTGGCCTTTGGGATTTACGCTGGCAAGGCGGCCAGCACGGGCGTTCGTAAGGTCCTGTCATTCCTCAGACGGTTTGGGTAACGTGTTACAAACTCTCGCCCCGAGAAACGGGTTTGGGGTAGGCAAGGATCTTCGCCCACTGTGGCTCGCGACAACGGACAGATTGAACCGCAGAGCGCCGGTCTTATTGCCGACGGACGCGCTGCTGTGCGTCAACGGTTAGCGCGGGCGTTCGGACGCTTCGGCCTGTCTGGCAAATTGCTCGCGCTCACCGTGCTGTTCGTGCTGCTGGCCGAAGTCGTCATTTTTGTCCCATCCATCGCCAACTTCCGATCGACGTGGCTGAATGAACGCCTGAGCGCGGCGCGATTGGCGGCGCTGGCAGCTGATGCAACACCTGATGGGACTGTGCCTGAGAAATTGCGCGAGGAACTGCTGCGCACCGCACGCGTGAAGATGGTGACTGTTAAGCGAGACGATCAGCGACGCCTGTTCCTGTCTGAGGATATGGAAGGCGAGCCTATCGATGCCGAATATGACCTGCGCCCCATGACGGCCGAGGGTATGGGAATCCTCGACAATATTGCCTTTCGACTGCGTCTGGTAAAGGACGCGATTGCTGTGTTCTTTCTACCGGACAAACGCCTGATCCGTGTCATTGGTACTCCCAGCATGACCGAGGGACAGGTGGTTGATGTTGTGATGCCACAGGAGCCACTGCGGGTCGCGATGGTGAAATACGGCCTCAACGTGCTGTGGCTTTCAATCCTGATTTCGGCGCTGGCCGGTGGGCTCGTGTTCCTAACTCTGCGCTCGCTGCTTATTGATCCGCTGATGCGGCTCACTCGCAATATGCTGCATTTCTCAGCCAAGCCCGAAGACACAAGCCGTATCATCGTACCGTCCGATCGGGTCGATGAACTCGGCACTGCCGAGCGCGAACTTGCGCAAATGCAAAGTGAGCTCAACCAGATCCTCGCCCAAAAGAGCCGCCTCGCAGCGCTCGGGCTTGCCGTCAGTAAGATCAACCACGACCTCCGTAATATGCTCTCGACGGCTCAGTTGCTGTCGGACGGTGTGACCAGTATTCCTGATCCGCGCGTTCAACGTTTTGCGCCGAAGCTGATCGCAACGCTCGACCGCGCCATAGCTTTTTGCAACGACACATTGAAGTTTGGCCGCGCTGCCGAAGCCCCGCCGCGGCGTGAGTTGATGTTGTTGCGACCGCTGATCGATGAGGTCGGCGAGGGGCTTGGGCTGCCGCGCGCGGACGGACTGATCAGCTGGACGATTGAGATCGGCCCGGCGTTGCGCGTGGATGCCGACCGGGATCAGCTCTACCGCGTGCTGTCGAACATGGCGCGCAACGCTTGCCAGGCCATTGAAGCCGCGGCTGTGCCAGCCGAAATCCGAATCGCGGCCACACGCCATGGACCAAGCGTCACGCTTGTGATCGCCGACAGCGGGCCGGGTTTGCCCGAAATCGCTCGCGCCCATTTGTTTGAAGCGTTCCAGGGATCGACGCGACGTGGCGGTTCTGGCCTTGGCCTCGCCATCGCCAACGAACTGGTTGCAGCCCATGGTGGCACATTGACACTCGCCGATCCTGATGTCGCCAATCAAGGCACTGTGTTTACGATGGTCATTCCTGACCGCAGCGCGTCGGCGTGACGAGCTCGCTAAAGTCCGGCAGCTCAACTGGCCACGAATTCGTTTTTTGCGTAGCCCTGGAGATAGAGCAACGCCGTGAGATCGCCATGGGCAATGGCGGCCGAGGCTTCGGCTGCAACCGCTGGTTTGGCACGATAGGCCACGCCGAGACCGGCGGCTCGCACCATGTCGAGATCGTTTGCCCCATCGCCAACGGCCAACGTCGCACTGATTGGCAATCCGCGGACGGCAGCCAGCTCTTTTAGCGCCGCAAGCTTGGCTTCCCGGCCGAGGATTGGACCAACTACACGACCGGTTAGTACGCCATCGGCGATTTCCAGCTGGTTGGCTCGGTTGGCATCAAATCCAACGCTATGGGCGACTTTGGAGGTGTAAAAGGTGAAACCGCCCGAGACGAGTGCTGTGTACGCACCGTTTGCCCGCATCGTTGCAACCAGCGTCTTTGCGCCTGGCATCAATTCGATCCGCTCAGCCCAGACTTTCTCCAAGCCGGCTTCATCGAAACCGGCCAGCAAGCCGAGCCGTTCCAACAAGGCTGCCTCAAAATCGAGTTCTCCATGCATGGCGCGCTCTGTGATGGCCGAAATGCGGGCCTTGAGGCCGAACAGGTCGGCCATCTCGTCGATGCACTCCTGCTGGATGATCGTCGAATCCATATCTGCAACAAGCAGCCGTTTACGCCGATCCTTCAGCGGCACAACGTTGATGTCGATTGTGGCCCCACCCAGCGGCGTGAGTATCGCCTTTACACCCGCGAGGTGTGCGGCGGCCGTGTCACGTTCAAAAGCCGAGGCCTGGCCGTCAAAGGCAATGTCGGCCGCTTCGCCGGGCGACAGCCACCGCGGCGGGTCATGTGGCACGCCCAAAGCCATTCGAGCAGCCTCCACCGTTGCGATCGCCAGACTACCGGGACGACCGTTGAGGACGAGGGCGTGAGTTCTCGACATGGTTTTTTAACGCGGCTTCTCTTGTGGGGCGGGCCGGGGGCAGGTCATGTCAGGCCGGCTTATGTTTTGGCGCCGGACGTAGCAATGCCCCAAGTGCGACGACAAGGACGGCTCCGACGGTGGCCGCAGTATACTTGACCCAGCTTGCAACTTCCATTGCCCCGGGCGCGCCGTCTTTGTCTGGAACTAGCGGTATGCTGGTGTAAGACTTCAAGAGCGCAACTAACCCAGGGTCGGCGATCATCAATTCGGCTGCGACCCAGCCGAGAAGCGCCGCGCCCGCCCAGATCAGAACCGGTGCGCGTTGAATAACCCAGAGGAAAAAGGTCGCGCCGAAGATGATCATCGGCATGGACGTCAGTAGGCCGATCAGGATGAGCGACCAATCGCCCTTTGCGGCAGCGGCGATGGCGACGACGTTGTCGAGGCTCATGACGAGGTCGGCCAACGCAATTGTGCGCACGGCACCGGCGATGCTCGACGATTGGGCAATGTCCTTCTCTTCGCCGTCCTCAATCAACAGCTTTACAGCGATCATAAACAAAAGCAGTGCGCCGACGAACATCAGCCACTTGTATTGCAGCAGCTCCGTCGCGACGACGGTAAAGCCAATACGCATCAGAATGGCAACGCCCGCGCCCAGGATGATGCCCCAACGGCGCTTGTCCGGCGGCAAACCGCGACACGCGAGCGCGATGACGACGGCGTTGTCGCCGGACAGAAGAATGTTGATCCAAATGATCTTGGCGAGTTGGGCGCCCCAAACGCCCATATCGCCGCTTTGGCCAAACCACTGCGAGATGCTGTCGAACATGGTTTTTCCGATTCCGCCCCGGACCGAACGCCTCCATGGTCGACGGTCAAGCCTCCTTTAAGCGGAAATTTCGATCGTGCAAAGTGCTGGGTTGCACCACCAGCAGCCAACCTTCCAGAACCATTTCGGTGGGTCACTGTGCTGGTCGCGAACCCTTAGCGGTTTCTTACAGCTTTTGCCCGACACTCACGTCGAAACCCCTGCCGGGCGTTCCGGCGCAGCACTGTGTTCAGCTGATGGCCGACGCCGCACCGACAACAGCCCAACGTGAGGCGCCGCCACGGCTCGACGTTTTGCGTCAAAAAGATGGGCCGCGCCAAAAGCGCGTTCTTATCGTCGAGGATAACGAATTGAATATGAAGTTGTTCCACGATCTTCTCGTGGCGCATGGATTTGCGACTTTGCAGACCCGCAACGGTATGGAAGCCCTCGATATCGCCCGGACCGATCATCCGGACCTCATCTTGATGGATATTCAGCTGCCGGAAGTGTCTGGGCTCGAAGTGATTAAGTGGCTCAAAGACGATGATGATCTCTGCCGGATTCCGGTGGTCGCGGTCACGGCATTTGCCATGAAGGGCGACGAGCAGCGCATCCGTCAGAGCGGCTGCGAGGCCTACATCTCGAAGCCGATCTCCCTGAAACTGTTCATTGATACGGTGCGCCGCTTTACCGAGCCGCGCACACCACAAGTCGCCTGACCCCGCCAGCTTCCCGCGTGTGCCATCCATCCCCGTCTCAGCAAGACAATAAGAGTTTCCCCCCATGACTGCCCGCGTTCTTGTTGTAGATGACATTCTCGCCAACGTGAAGTTGCTCGAGGCCCGCTTGTCGGCTGAGTATTTCGAGGTGTTGACCGCCTGCAATGGCCGCGAGGCACTCGATATCCTATCGCGGGAGCGGGTGGATGTGGTGCTGCTGGACGTCATGATGCCCGGCATGGATGGCTTTGAAGTCTGCAAGAAAA
>JANNXS010000057.1:0-2139 GCA_031409695.1 Hyphomicrobiaceae bacterium | reverse complement strand
CGGCCAGAAGCTCGATGTGCTCTATGTCAAGAATCCGCGCTCCGACCTGCTGCAGAAGTCCGAGAAAGAGTTCGAGGAACTGACCGGCATCAAGGTGTCGTCGGAAGCAGTCCCAGAACAGCAGCAACGCCAGAAGGTGGCGATCGAGTTTTCCTCGGGGAAGCCGACGTTCGATGTCGTGACGTTGTCGCTGCACGTCAACAAGAAGCAGGCAACGAAGGGCAAGTGGCTGACCGATCTGAGGCCATTCCTGGCCGATAAATCGCTGACCGATCCGAACCTCGATTTCGCCGATTTCAATGCCGCCGGCATGAACTTCGCGACCGACACCGACGGCACGATCATCACGCTGCCAAAGCTCGTCGACTACTTCATCCTCTATTACAACAAAGAGCTGTTTGAGAAAAAAGGCGTCGCCTATCCAACCTCGTATCCGGAGATCCTGGCGGCGGCGGCAAAGCTCAACGATCCCGCCAACAATGTGGCCGGCATCGTCAACCGTGGCGTCAAGAACGCCAACGTGGTCGTCTGGATGACGCTGATGCTCGGCCACAATCAGGATTCCGTTGTCAAAGGTGAGTTGGCGACCATGACCGACGGCGCTATCGCAGCCGCCGAGATGTACAAGGAGATGAACGCGAAATACGCGCCTCCTGGTGTCGTTGGCTTCAACTGGAACGAATGCCAGACGACTTTCGCGCAGGGCCGCGCTGCCATGTGGATCGACGGCGTCGGTTTCGCTGCACCTCTTGAGGATGCAACCAAGTCGCGCCTCGCTGGCGGCAAAGTCGGGTACGGCATCATGCCGAAAGGGCCCAAGGCGCATGCTACGGCTACGTTTGGCGACGGCATGGGCATTGCGAGTGCATGCACCAAGAAGGAAGCGGCATTCCTCTACGTGCAGTGGGCGACCAACAAGGAAAATCAACTCAAGATGCTGATGAACGGTGCCGGCTCGACGGCGCGCTCATCGCCAACCAGCAACACAGAGGCGATCTCGAAATCGAAGTTTCCGAAGCAGTATTTCGAGTGCCTGGAAGGCTCCGGCAAAATTGGTCGTCCTGGCCTGCCGGTCATCGAGCCCGTGACCGAGTTCCGCGACGTGTTCGGCATCGCATTGACCAACATGATCGGCGGCGCTTACGCAAAAGCCGAACTGGCCAAGGCAACAGAGCAGTTCAAGCCGATCCTCGAAAAGAGCGAAAAGGGGTGAGCGGCTTTTGCGCTGGCCGGGGCGGATTTGCCACCCCACACCTCCCAGGGCTGTCCGCTGGACCGTCGCTGGGATCCGTTCATCGACTTGCTCAGCCGAGCGTCCGCTGCACGATGGGTTCTGGGCACATGGCCCAGGATAGCAGGTGTGGATGTGGCGGGTGTCGTTTCCAGCTCGCATAGAAGTGCCCATGTCCCTTTTCTATTCGCGCACCAACAAACGACGCTATTGGCTGTTCGCACTACCAGCGATCATCACAGTTGGCGCGGTGATCATCTTCCCATGGATCTTCACGATCTTCATGTCCGTGCAGGACTGGAAGTCGTCGGGCGCGTTCACGTTCAACGGCCTCGACAACTTCCGGACATTGCTGACTGACGTTCGATTTCTCGAAAGCGTCGGCCGCACTTTGGTCTTCACAGTGCTGGCTGTGATCTTCCCGATTATTCTTGGCACCTACGCGGCGTTGATCTTCAACGAGCACTTCCCAATGCGCGGATTTCTGCGCGGGTTGTTCATCCTGCCCATGATGATCGCGCCCATCGTGGTCGGCCTGATGTGGCGCTACATGTATCACCCGACCGTCGGCACCTTTAACCGCACGCTGAAGGGGCTTGGGTTTGATCCTATCCCCTGGCTATCGGACGCCAACTGGGCGCTGGCCGCCGTCATCATTGCCGATATCTGGCAATGGACGCCCTTCATTTTCATTCTGGCTCTTGCGGCACTGCAGTCGCTGCCGCGCTCGGCGCTTGAGGCCGCGCGCATCGACGGTGCGAATGGCTGGCAGCAGGTGCTCCACATCAAGCTTCCGCTCATGCTGCCGGTGCTGATCATCACGGCGCTGCTCCGCCTCATCGATGCGTTCAAGGTGCTGGAGGTGGTGCTGGTGCTGACCAACGGCGGACCGGGACTTTCCACCGAGA
>JANNXS010000056.1:0-1609 GCA_031409695.1 Hyphomicrobiaceae bacterium | reverse complement strand
CAGCGTTGGCAAACCAAGCGCGGCCTGCCGCAGGCGCGGCACATTATTGACTGGATTACGTTCGACACCGGCGTCTCGATCTTCCCGCAAGCGGAGCGAGACAACTTCGGTCAGGTGTTTGGCCTGGCGAATTACAATTTTAAATGGCACGTCGGCGACCGCGTGACGCTCCTCTCGGACGGCATCTTCGACTTCTTCCAGGGAGGGCAGAAACTGGTGACTGTCGGCGCCTTCCTCAACCGGCCGCCGCGCGGCAGCTTGTACGTCGGCTTTCATTCGCTGAATGGTCCCGTCGTGCCGGGCGTGCTGACGCCGTTCAACAACCAGGTGCTGCTCACCACGTACAGCTACCGCATGAGCCCGAAGTGGGTTTCCGGAGCCGGCTTGTCGTACAACCTGGCGGGTAAGAACATCGGCGAGAATCTGACGCTCACGCGCATCGGCGAGTCGTTCCTGGTCAGCATGGGCGTGAACGCCGACGTCAGCAAAAATAATTTTGGGTTTAGTTTCATGATCGAGCCGCGCTTCATGCCGCGGACGATGCTCGGACGCGTGGGCGGAGCACAGATTCCGCTCGCCGGACAGCATGGGCTGGAGTGAGCAGGCGTCAGGCTTGAGACCTGAGGCTTGAGGATGAGCGGAACGGCCTGAGTGTCAATGTCTGTGTGCCACTGCTGGCTTGTCCAGCAGTGCTTTACGACGTGGCCGTTCGTCCCGGCCTCGGTTTGACGAAAAGCCTGTCGCAAGACGAAACTACTCTCCGGCCACGGCTTGTCTAGCGCGGCCTGGCCGCTGCCTCCCACCGCGCGACCAATTCGCTTGAGCCCCACCGCTGAGAGATTCCGATGATGTCACGAGGCCCGCGTCCCAAGGCGTCTTGGATTACCAAGTTTCGTTGCACGTTTCGGGGGACGAAGATCGCCGTGCGCGGCGAGAGCAGTTTTTTTGTGCATCTGTTTGTCGCGGTCGCTGTGACTGTCGCTGCCGCGGTGTTTCAGGTGAGTCTGATCGAGTGGTGCCTGCTGGCCGGTTGCATCGGCGGCGTGCTGGCTGTGGAGTTGTTGAACACGGCCATCGAGCGGCTGGCCCGCGCGGTCGATGAATCGTACAACGCCCAACTCCGCGACGCGCTCGATATCAGCGGCGCGGCGGTGTTGATCGTGTCGGTGGCAGCCGCGGTGATCGGCGCGCTGATCCTCGGCAGGCATTTGCTGCCAGCCCTCGGCTGGATCGAGTGAGACTTACCCTCAAGCCTGCTTTTCCATCGTCGGGGGATAGATGCCGACTTCGATGTGATAGCCGTCCGGGTCGCGGAAGAAAATCTGCTGCGTGTTGCGCTCCGGCACAAAGTTCTTGCGGAACGGGACGCCCAACTTTTCCAGCCGCTCTTCGACGATGCCGAGGTCTTCGACCTCGAAGGCCAGGTGGCTCTCGCGGGTTTGAATCGGCCCGGTTGGATCGGGGATTGATTCATCGACGATCAAATGGATCTGCAGGCCGTGATTGAACAGCCAGGCGCCACCGAAGTTGAAGTTCGGACGCTGGATCTCGCGAAAGCCCAACACGTCGCGATAAAAATCGCGGCTTTCCTGCAGGTGTTTGGTCAAGC
>JANNXS010000055.1:0-10544 GCA_031409695.1 Hyphomicrobiaceae bacterium | reverse complement strand
CCGCGTTCGAGCAACGCATTGGCGGCATTGACCAGTGTGCCGCCGGTGTCGACGATGTCGTCTATGAGAATACAGCGCTTGCCGCCAACCTCGCCAATGACGCTCATGACTTCGCTCTTGTTGGCTTCATCACGCCGCTTTTCGCAGATGGCGATGGGGGTGCCGATGCGCTTGGCAAGTCCGCGGGCACGAACCACGCCGCCGACGTCGGGCGAGACGACCACGAGGTCTGACGCTTTAAAGCGGCTCTCGATATCGCGGCGGATGACAGGTGCGGCAAACAGGTTATCGGTCGGTATGTCAAAGAACCCCTGGATCTGCGCCGCATGCAGATCAAGCGTAATGACGCGATCAATGCCGGACGTCTCGATCAGGTTGGCGACGAGTTTGGCTGAGATAGGAGTGCGCGGGCCGGGTTTGCGGTCCTGCCGGGCATAGCCAAAATACGGAATCACGGCGGTGATGCGCCGCGCGGAGGCCCGCCGCAGCGCGTCCGCCATGATCAACAATTCCATCAGGTTGTCGTTGGCTGGCCGCGACGTCGACTGGATCATGTACACATCTCGGCCGCGTACATTTTCGTGGATCTCGGCAAACACTTCGCCGTCCGCGAAGGTCTTGATCGACGCCTTGGTCAGGTCGCGCTTGAGATAGGAAGCAATTGTTTCGGCCAAACCGCGGTTGGAGTTGCCGGTCAGCAGCACAAGTTCCGGCACCGGTCGATGGTCCCCGTTGCCATCTGGATCGAAGGGCATGGGGTTCTACTCCCGTAGACGCGCTGGGTTTTCGAGTGCTCTATCAAGCCGACAGTGGGTTGGCAAATGACAGTTTAAAATTCTGTCATAAACATAAAACTGCTCACAAACCGCGCAGCTTCTCGAGCACCTTGACGCCGGGATACCCATCCGCTGGCGCCAAACCTGATTTTGTCTGGAAGTTGCGCACAGCCAGCATGGTGTCGCGGCCGACCCGTCCATCGGTGCCACCCGTGTCGAATCCGGCAGCTGTCAACCGCCGTTGCGCCTCCTGGACTTCTGGCAACGTCAAAATGCGTTCGCCGCCGGGGAAAGCCTGCACAAATGGGCCATCCCCGCGGATGCGATCACCGAGATGTACAATCGCGAGCGCGTAGGTGTTGGCCGGGTTGTAGGAGCGCACTGCTGAAAAGTTCTGCGTCAGAAGGAACACTGGACCACCCGCGACGGGCTGCCAGAGTTTCGCTCGCTCACCGACCCTGGGAAATGGTTTGCCGTCGGCCCGCGTCACGCCGCGCTGCATCCAGATCGCGATGGCGACGTTTTCAGGTGACACCGCGCTGACGGTCGCGGGTATCCGCACCTCGTAACCCCAACCCTCGCCGCGTCGATAGTTGCCGCGCTTGGCGAGATATTGCGCCGTGCCTGCCAAGGCGTCGTCGGGCGACCCGTAGGGTGAGATGCGGTTGTCGCCGTTGAAATCGACGCCCATGTTCAACCACACCTCGGGCATCCACTGCGTGTGCCCCATAGCGCCAGCCCACGAGCCGAGCATGGCATCCGGACTGCCCCAACCGCGCTCGATGATGACCAGCGCATTCAGCAACTCGGCTTCCCAGTAGGGCCGGCGACGCGGTTCTCCCCATGCCAATGCCGCAAGAGCCGGAATGACAGGCCGCATGTGCTTGGGGTTGTCGATGACATCGCCAAAGGCACTTTCCATGCCCCACAGGCCCAGCATCACGTAGCGGTCGACGCCGTATGTCCGTTCGACCTTGTCGAGCAAGACGGCGTGTTGTTTGGCCCGCTCGCGGCCAACTGTGATACGCCAATCCGAAACGCGGCGATTGAGATACTGCCAGACCTGCTCGCGAAATTCGGGTTGCGCCTTGTCGAGCGCGTACACGGATGTGTCGGGCTTCAGTCCACCCATCACACGGGTGTACGTCGCATCGGACACGCCGCGCGCGCGCGCGCGTGGGCGGAATGTTTCAGCCCACTGGGTAAACGGTTGCGCGGCGGTTTGCGCGTCCACCGGCTCTGCAATCGCGGCTGAGCCTAGGGCTACAAGCAAGGCACGGCGTGTGATTGGCATCACAGTTTTCCCAACAGACCGAGATCAACAGCCAGGGGCGTTGATCCTTATCCCAACCGCACCGGTAACTCCGAAATGCCATGCACAAAGCTCGACGAGACCCGCACCGGCGGCCCCACCACCTCGATGCGCGGATAGCGCTTCAGCAGCTCCTCCCACAAAATGCGGAGCTGTAGTTCGGCGAGGCGATTGCCCATGCAGCGGTGGATGCCAAAGCCGAACGAGATATGCTGGCGCGCGTTTGGCCGATCGATCCAGAAGCGATCAGGATCCTGGAATTTGGTTTCATCGCGATTGGCCGAGATGTACCACATGGCAACTTTGTCGCCAGCTTTCATGGTCTTCCCGTGCATTTCAACATCAACCAACGCGCGGCGCGCCATATATGCGAGCGGCGTCTGATAGCGGATGATCTCCGCGACCATGTTAGGGATCAAGGCAGGGTTCTGGCGCAGTTTCTCGTACTCGCCGGGGTTCTGACTGTGGAAATGCAAGCCGCCAGAAATAGTATTGCGCGTGGTGTCATTGCCGCCGACGATCAGCAGGATAATGTTGCCGAGAAACTCGCGCGGCGGCATGTCTTTGGTGGCGCCGTTCTGCGCCAGCATGGTGACGAGATCGAAGGCGGGCGGGCCATTTTCGCGCTCGGCCCAAAGGCGTTTGAAGTAGCTGAGGCACTCCAAAAGGATCGCATCGCGCTTGGCCCAGGCCTCGTCATCGTGGCGGCCGGGCGGGATGGTCGTCGCCACATCCGACCAATAGGTCAGCAGGCGCCGATCCTCGAACGGGAAATCGAACAACGTTGCCAACATCTGCGTTGTGAGTTCCACTGAAACGCGATCGACCCAATCGAATGTCTCACCGACGGGCAGATCCTCGATAATCTTGATCACGCGTTGGCGGATTAATTTTTCCATGGCCGCAAGGTTCATTGGCGCCATGATGTTGTTGACAGCCTTGCGTTGCTCCGTGTGCTTCGGTTGGTCCATGGCGATGAACATGGTGTTGCGCCGGGCCGGATCTGGGTGCGCGTTGACCAGCGTGATCGACGGCTGGGACGAGAAGCGTTTGTGATCGGTATCGACCGCCATGACGTCGTCGAAGCGCGAGAGCGACCAGAACGGCCCGAACAGGCTCTCGGGGCAATAATGCACGGGCACTTCGCGGCGCAGGCGGCGAAACAACTCCCAGTGCTGCCCGTCCTCAAACCAGCGCGCCTCGCTCATATCGAGCGTCGCCAATGACGGCATGGCGGACGAGTGCGGGATCACGGGAAGAGGGCGGATGGTTGCAGCGGTCGCGGTCATAGGCAAACTCCTCAGCGCCTTTTGGTGTGACGTTGACCTTTGCGGCAGGGGGAAGTCAACGGGCGACATTTGCGGGGCGACGCACCCGGGGCGGTTCACGGCTTTCACTGCAAGGGTAAGACCATGCCAAACATGTATCCCACGGCACAGCGCAGCTGAAGTCTTCGAGGCATCTTCAATCCTGTCGGCGGTACGGTTTGCCCAACCCGCTACGAGCGCCAAGACACGGCTCTTGGAACACGGAGGTGCAACCACTGCGATCGATGTGACACCGGGGAGCGACCGGACCAATCGCCTTGATAGAGTTTCAAAGTTACCGCCGACTTTCTCCTCCCCTAGGATCGCCGGCGGTCTGGCGCGTGCAGACCTCGAGGTATGCCCCAAGCCCGTTGGCTGCACGCGCCTCTTTTTTTACAGATCCCGCCCAGATGTCCTCCGTGCACACGGGGCAGCGGTGGCCGCGCCCTGCCGAAAAGTCAGCGATTGCACGCCAGCCTCGCAACGGGCAGAGACCAGCGCATCTCCAGCCGCAACAGGCCTGCATCCATGTCCGCCGTTTTCGACCCTCAACTGGCCCGCACATCTCTATTTTCGGCACTGCTTCGCGCCGTCGAAATCCATGGCGCGAAGAAGGTGATCTTGGAGGATCCAGAGCGCCAGCCGTTAACCTATGGTCGGCTCGTGCTCGGCGCCCTGGTGCTTGGCGCGGAACTCGCCAAAGGGACACGACGGCTTGAGACGGTTGGCGTGCTGCTGCCAAATGTCGTCGGTTTGCCCGTCGTTATCTTTGGCCTGAACGCCTTCGGCCGTGTGCCGGCATTGTTGAATTTTTCGGCCGGGGTAAAAAATCTCCGCTCGGCTATTCAAACGGGCGTCATCCGCCGCCTGATCACATCGCGGCGGTTCGTTTCGCTCGGCAACCTTCAGCCCGTTATCGACGAACTCGCGAAGATCGAAGTCGCGCCCGGCAAGATGCTCGAGATTGTTTATCTCGAAGACGTGCGCGGCGCGATTGGGCTCAAAGAGAAGATCACAGGCGTCGTGCGCGCCAAGTTCGCCGCCCGCGTCCATCGCCGCCATGCACTTGGGCCAGATCAACCGGCTGTTGTGCTGTTCACGTCGGGGACAGAGGGCACGCCAAAAGGCGTGGTGCTGACCAACGCTAACCTGATTTCGAACGCGATGCAGATCATCGTGCACGCCGACCCGCATTTCACGCCAGCCGACACGGTCATGAACCCGCTGCCGATCTTTCACTCATATGGCCTGACAGCCGGCACGTTGATGCCACTGTTGAATGGCATCAAATGCGTGCTTTATCCAAGTCCGCTGCACTACAAGGAAATCCCGAAGCTGGTCGGCGCGACGCAGGCAACGATCCTGTTCGGCACCGACACGTTCCTGCAGGGTTGGTCACGCGCCGCTGATCCCGATGACTTGAAAACCGTTCGTTTCGTCATTGCTGGCGCCGAGAAGGTCAAGGAAACGACCAAGGACGCTTGGCGTAAATACGGCACGACCATCCTCGAGGGCTACGGCGCGACTGAGTGCTCGCCGGTCATCACCTGCACACGGCCGGAGATGCAGCGTCCCGGCACAGTTGGCACGCCGCTACCGGGCATCGAGCTGCGTGTTGAGCCGGTGCAAGGCATCACCGAAGGGGGCCGTCTCAGTGTGCGCGGGCCGAACGTCATGGCGGGCTATTACCTTGCCGACAAACCGGGTGTTCTCGTGCCAACCCGCGATGGCTGGCACGACACGGGCGACATCGTCGACATCGCCGCCGACGGCATGATCTCGATCAAAGGGCGCGCCAAGCGTTTTGCTAAGATCGGCGGCGAAATGGTGTCGCTGGCAGCCGTTGAAGCGGTGGTTGCGGGCCTTTGGCCGGAGAACAATCACGTGGTGCTGACCGTCTCTGACCCGAAACGCGGCGAACAACTGATCCTCGTCACCGATAAACCCGACGCCGACCGCGGCGCGCTACAATCCGAAGCCAGGGCGCAGGGCATCCCCGAACTCTGGGTGCCTCGTACGATCAAGCACGTCGACACCATCCCCATCCTCGCCTCCGGCAAAGTCGACTTCATGTCGGCGCAGGCGTTGGTGCGCGATGTGGGCGCGGCGGCGTAGGGACCGACGCCAATGGCAGCAGATGAGCTTGATACCCGAGCCGACCGCCGCGCTTCAGCAACGGCGGATGCGCAAGCGCGGACCGGCATCGACGAGGCCATGATCCGTAAGTTGGTGCACAGCTTTTATAATCGCATTCGCGCCGACGAGATGCTGGGGCCGGTGTTCAGCGCGCGCATCACGGATTGGGCGCCGCACCTCGAGCGGATGTGCGCGTTCTGGTCGTCGGTGACGTTGCATACGGGCCGATACGGTGGCCGCCCGATGCAGGCGCACGCGCCATTGCCCGTCACCAGCGTGCACTTTGACCACTGGCTCAGTCTGTTCGAGGCGACTGCGGACGCAGTGTGTCCGCCCGTGGCCGCGGCCGAATTCAAAGCCAAAGCGCGTATGATCGCGGCCAGCCTAGAACTCGGTGTCGCGACCCATCGCGGCATGATGCTCAAGGCAGGCGAGCGCTTGATGTAGCCTTGCGCATTTTTGGACGAAGTGGCTTCCCTGTTCGTCTCAGAGAATGCGACCAACCAAAGACAAAGAGCATGTTCCGGTTCCGAAGGATCGGAACGTGCTCGAGACCTTGGTGCGCCGTTCACACAGTCAAAACGATTTTGCCGATGTGTTCGCTGGTTTCCATGCGGCGATGCGCGTCGGCGGCATGGGCGAGGCCGAAGGTCGAATCCATCACGACCTTTAATTTGCCAGATGCAATCAGTGGCCAGACTTTCTGTTCCAACGCTTTCGCGAATCCCGCCTTCACATCACGGGTGCGCGGGCGCAGTGTCGAGCCGGAGAGGGTTACACGTTTCATCATCATGCGCGCGATGTTGATGCGAACGTCCATGCCGCCGAGCGTCGCGATCTGCACGATACGTCCATCTTCGGCCGCAGCGATGATGTTTCTATCCGTATACTCACCGCCGACCATATCGAGCGTGACGTCGACGCCTTTGCCGCCAGTCACCTCCTTGGCGATGGCGACGAAATCCTCGCTCCGGTAGTTGATCGCTCGGTCAGCGCCGAGATCCAGACAGGCTTGGCATTTGTCGTCTGACCCGGCCGTTGCGATCACGTGCGCACCGAACGCCTTCGCCAATTGGATCGCGGTCGTGCCGATGCCGGACGTGCCGCCGTGTACCATGAACCAGTCACCTGCCTTCAACCCGCCGCGCTCAAACACGTTGTTCCAAACGGTAAAGAATGTTTCCGGCACCGCTGCCGCCTGCACCATCGACAGGCCGACCGGCACGGGCAATGCGATCGTCTCCTCGGCGACGCAGTACTGCGCGTAACCGCCGCCATTGACGAGCGCGACCAGCGGATCGCCCGCCTTCCAACGTGTCACACCCTCACCGACGGCTGCCACATGGCCCGACACCTCAAGACCCGGGTAGGCAGAATGTCCGGCCGGTGGCGGATAGGCGCCGATGCGCTGTTGAATATCCGGCCGGTTGACCCCAGCCGCTGCAACCTTGATCAGCACCTGTCCCGGCCCGGTCTTTGGCGTCGGCACCGTTGCGGCCTGCAACACCTCGGGCCCACCCTTGCCGGAAAGCGTCACCGCGATCATCGTCTCTGGAATGTTTCGGGTAGAATTCGGCATGGTCGTTATCCATTGCAACAGCAGTGCGACGCCGTCCTGATGCCCGAGCGCCATGTTCAGCACAAGTCAGGCTGCCAGAAGGCTGTCATCCGCTGGCCGCGAGGGGTGCGGCTATCGGCCCAAATGCACTGAACGAGAGACGCGAACCTACAGGACGAACCTACACGACGAACCTACAGGACGGGCCACAGCGTCAGCCGGATCACGTCATCCAAAATCGACGCGGTGTCGTCGGATGCCCCGTGTTCCATCCATTGGATACAGACGGTCATTTGTGTCGCATCGACACGAAACAACGGTCCATAGCGTTCAAGCCCGGCGCGCGACGGGCTGCTGAGTGCGAAGGTGTTCAAGGGCAAGCCAACCTCGGCCGTCTCAGTTTGTGTCCAGATTCTTTGGCTTCGCCATTCCATCGGTTCCATAGCCGGCGCGGCTGAAAAGATCCGCACTTCGATGAGCTGCTTCAGGCAATCATTCGTGTAGACGACGAGACCGTTCGGAACCACGTGCCATCGGCGGCGCATCATATCTGGCGTGATATCGACCGGGGCCTCAAAGCCGGACGCACCATCATTTTGAAGATAGAACTGGCAATAGTCGGATTGCCACGCGAGCGTTGCGCCTCCGCGATAGGTCATTGCTTACCCCCTTTCCCCCGTCGGTCAGTTGCCCGATGGCAGGCCCTCGAACTCACCGGCATGGTTGACCCGTTTCCCCGCGGCGCCGTGTTCGAGCATGGCGCGTTGTTTAGGCGCAATCGGCGCTTTCACCCACGCGCCGTTGATCCTATGCGTGTGCACGTTGATGGTCTCGCCGGTGACCAGGACGCCGTCTTCGCCAGCGCGGCGGATTTCAAAGCCGAGCGTGAAAGATGTTGTGCCGAACTTGCTTGGCTGCACCGTGATTTCGAGCACGTCGTCGAGCAACGCCGGGCCCTTCCACGCAATGACGAGCTTCACGACTTGCATTTCAAAGTCGCCATTGAACACGCTGCGCGGATGCAAAGCTGTGCGCAGATATTCCGTTGACGCCAAGTCAACATACTCGGCATATTTTGCGTTGTAGACGACTTTCTGTCCGTCGCAGTCGCCGTAACGAACGCGCAGGTAATAGCGAAACGGCGCAGGTGTTGGCTCGGCACTCACGTCAAGACTCCAGGGCGGTTTCGACGATAGATGGTCATGGTGTCAGAGCCGATGGCGCGGCGGGCCGCGCGTGTCCAGCCGGCACCGTCGAATGGCGCAAGCCCTCGTACCCCAAGCGGTTCGATGCCCAGATCCCCGAGTGCTGTCGGGCTCTGAAACAGCACGACCTCATCGACGAGATCGGCACCGAGAAATCGCTGCGCGACGGTCGGTGCGCCTTCGATCAGGACGCGGCGAATCGGGTCTTTTGCAAGGCGCGTCAGCACGGCCGCCGGATCAACACGTCCATCCACCATTGGCAGGGGTTCAACACTGGCACCGCCGTGTTCGCCGACACGTCCGCCGGTAAAAATCGTGGTCGGTGCACCGGCCAGAACCCGTGCGGAAAGAGGTGTGCGCAGGTCCGTATCGAGCACAATGCGCAGCGGTGAGCGGTTGGCCAGTCCAGGCAGGCGGCAGGTCAAGTCCGGATCGTCGGCAAGGATGGTCCCGACACCGACAATGATGGCGTCCGCCTGGGCGCGTAACCAATGGCCATAGGCGCGGGCCTGGGGGCCCGTTACCCAGACCGGCGCCCGGCCAGTCCCTACCGCAATGCGGCCATCGGCCGAGACGGCAAGTTTCAACTGTACGAACGGGCGCCCAACAACTGCCCGTAGGATATGGCCCGCCGTTAGCCAACGCGCTTGCGGGGCGAGCAAACCCAATTCAACGGCAACGCCCGCCTCGACCAATTGCTCAAACCCGCGGCCAGCAATGATCTCGTTGGGATCGGCGATGGCGCAGACCAGGCGTTTCAGTCCAGCACTGAGCAGCGCGTCGGCACAGGTGGGCACGCGTCCCGTGTGTGCACACGGCTCAAGCGTCACATACATGGTCTTGCCGCGTGCCTTGTCCCCGGCGCGGCGCAATGCCTCCTTTTCAGCATGCGGCCGACCACCAGGTTGCGTCCATCCACCGGCGATCATCCGACCAGTCACCTCATCGGCAACAACGGCGCCTACTGATGGGTTGAACGCGGTGCGGCCCAGACCGCGGCGCGCAAGCCCCAAGGCGATGCGCATCATGCGGGTGTCAAAGTCGACCGTTAAACTGGTCCTGATCGGTTCTGGGCGGCGCGGCGTGGCGGTCATGAGGAGCGCGGCACTTTCAGCGCCTCCCCGGTTTCGGGTTTCGGCGTCACCCTTGGCTCGGCCAGAGGTGCCTCGCTGATCTCGCCGAGCACGCTATGAAAATCCGCCATTTCGCGGAAATCTCTGTAGACTGAAGCAAAGCGCACGTAGGCCACCGCGTCTGTCACCTTGAGGGCCTCCATGACCATTTGGCCAATCGCTGAAGAGGGGATCTCAGTTTCGCCCATGCTCTCGAGCTGGCGTACGATACCGGAGATCATTCGCTCAACCCGTTCTGGCGCGATCGGGCGTTTGCGGACCGCTGTTTCAACCGAATGGTTCAGTTTTTCGCGGTTGAACGGCACACGTCGCCCCGACCGTTTGATGACAGTTAACTCGCGCAGCTGCACGCGCTCATAAGTCGTGAATCGACCGCCGCAGGCGTCACAGTGCCGCCGCCGCCGGATGGCCTGATTTTCCTCGGCCGGGCGGCTGTCTTTGACTTGCGTATTTTCCGACGCGCAGTAGGGACAGCGCATGACGTCTCCTCGGATCCCTCTTGGCGGGCCTGTATACCATCTCTGCCGACCATGGCACCGGCTACAACGGCATTGGACATGACTGAATCTGCACATTGACGCAAACGTCAAGTCGCCACGATCAGCGAAACGCGCCCAGACCCGGCTCTGATGTGGACCGGGGTGGTGCCGCAGACGTCGCCGTCGATCTGCACGGGGACCTGTATGGGCGCGTGCTTTGGCCCGAGGCCAGCGGCATGAATATCGGCCGCTGTGCAGGGGATCGTGGTGACCCAATCGGGGTCAAGGGCGGCGCGGCGGTCGAGATCCCCACGGGCTAGGCACATGGCCTGAGCGACCAGTTCTGCACGGCTGCGCGCCCGAAACAGCATGGCAACCAGTCCAGGCACCCGGATTGACGTCTGCCGTGTCAACAGAAACGACCCACCGTAGCGCGCCGCTGAAGTGACAACCGCCCAGGCGCAGGCGTGCTCCACGCCGTCGATCGTCACCTGCAACTTGTCGAGCGGTCGGCTGAGCGCGCTCAGCGTCGCCGGTCCATAGGCTGCACGTGCAAAACGTTGCTTCCAGGTTTGGTCAAGTCCGCCGACAACACGTGCGTCAAAACCAACGCCGGCCATCAGCAGAAAGGGCTCCCC